>JALFIX010000083.1 GCA_022775105.1 Prevotella sp.
AAGACTTATGACTCAAGAAAACAAGTCGAGGTTAATCAAATTTTTGTGGAACTTAGCATCGGCAATCCTCGCAGCCGTAGGTACCGCATTGGGAATCAGTTGCGCAGTGGCATAGAAATTACTCTGCCAGTGGCGTAGAAACACAGTATCCGCCGAGGTTCACAAGAGGACCTCGGCGGATTATTATTATGTTGAAGGTTCAACGTCAAGATTATTGAGGTAAAACCATCTCGTGTTAACACATTCTTTAATTCATAGAACATGCCAATCCCGTGAGATCGAATTTATACGTGTCGTCGGATGTCTTCTGGGTGTCATGCCGGATGAACATCACCATGTATATTGGCAGATAGATGATGTTGCCGACTGCTTCCACATTGCCTTGACAGAGAGTGAAGGCGCGGGATATGGAATATTCCTGGTTGGACATCACCCCCGACAATGCGTTGTGGCGGTGATAGTCCTTGCCCGACTTCACCTCTATGGGCAGTATGCTCCCCTCATATTCAACGACAAAGTCAAGTTCGCCCTGTTTCTTGCTGTTGAAATAATACAGCGAATTTGAATAACCGGCAAGGCCATGGGCATATAGTTCCTGCGCCACGAGGTTCTCGTATATACTGCCGTTGTTGATAGCTGTTTCGTTGCGCAGCAGCAGTTGCTGGATATTGCCTGCATACATGCTTGCCAATAATCCCACGTCATTGAGGAAGAGCTTGAACAGGTTGCGTTGTTTGCTGAGCAGCAAGGGTATTCGAGGTTCCTCAACATTATAAGTAGGTATAGCCACTCCCGCATCTTTCAGCCATAGGAAACTATCCTCGTATCTGCTGAAACGGGCCTTCTCGTTGAGGTTCTTCAGTATAAAACGCTTGTTCTTGGCATTCAGCTCCGAAGGTATGAGGTCAAAGATCTCCGCAATATTCAGTTTGCGCCCCGGGTCATACTTGCTTATGTCGCGGCGATAAAGAGCGACAATGTCACGCTGTATTTCCGCCACAGCCCTGAGATTGTTGCTGTCAATAAATTTCTGCACTGCTGCCGGCATTCCGCCAATTATCAGATACAGGCGTGTCATCTCCAGCATCCTTTCGTGGATAAAACTGTCAACGGCGGTATGGGTGTCGTAACTCTGGCGAAGCGAGTCGATGACATTGCGTCCAATTCCTATAGCACCGGCAAATTCCTCCATGTCGAGAGGATACATCTGCATCACTTTCAGATAGCCCACGGGTACACTCTTGATGTCTTTTAGTTCAACACCGAGCAAGGAACCGCTCAACACATATCGGAAACTTCCTTCGTCAACAAGAAACTTCACTGCCGTCACGATTTCACGACATTCCTGCACCTCGTCGAAGAATATCAATGTCTTTCCAGGCTTCAGTTCCTTCTTTGTCAATGTTGACAAGCGCATCAGGATATCCTTGGCACTTGTGAAATTCTTAAACAACGCCAATGCGTCAGGTTGCTCGTAGAAGTTGATTTCCACGAACGTGTCGAAACATTCCTTTCCTACCCTTCTGATAGAGAAGGTCTTGCCTGTTTGGCGTGCTCCCTCAACAAGCAGTGCCCTGTTGTCGTGAAGGAAGAAATCACGTATGTCGTTTTCTTTCTTTCTTGTTATCATCGCCTTAATACATTATATTGCAATTCGGCTGCAAATATACTAAAAATAATGTAAACTAAATAATGGAAAGACAGAAAATTACACTTTTCCAACACTTTTTCATTGATTTCTTACACTTTTCCAACACGATTTACCCTGATTTCTTACACTTTTCCAACACGGAGTCTCAGAAAGACTCTGTAACTCTGTGTGTTTATTTGAGGGGATTTAGCTGGTAATATTCCTATTCTCCCGATTCCTTAAATTCAGTGGGTGTCTTGCCTGTCCAATCCTTGAAGCATTTCCGGAAGTACTTCGGATTGGAAAAGCCACAGGCATAGGCAACATCATTGACCGCCTCGCCTGCACTGAGCATCTGGCATGCTTTCCTGATGCGGGCCTCGCGGATGAAGTCAAGAGGTGTCACTCCCAACAGGGATTTCATCTTGCGATGCAGCCCGGTCCTGCTGGTTGCTGTCGCATCTGCCATATCTCCTATGTTTATGTCGGAGTCGCTGATGTGTTCTTCTATGAATTTCATTGCACGTTGCATGAAAGCCTCATCCTCTGGTTTCAGATGCGGGACTTTTATTGGCGGCTTCTTGTCGGTTGGGGCTTCCTTCGACTTGTCTTTGGCACTGTCGCCCAACAAGGCAAGATACGCTTCCTGCAGCTCATGTTGTTGCCTTCTGAGACTAATGATATGGTTGCGTGTGCGGTAAATTCCATATACCACCGCAAGGAATAACAGGAGGTATAATAACTTCGCCCATACGGTCTCCCCAAATGTCGGCACTACAATTATTGTCAACGTGCGGGTGTTATCCACCCACACTCCATCCCTGTTGGTGGAACGTATGCTGAGCCGGTGTGTGCCAGGCTCTAAATCCAGGAAAGTGACAGAGTTGTTCCTGCCTAAATGATTCCACTCCTTGTTCTTGCCCATTTTGAAGGCATAGAGAATATCTCCGCCGTCGGAGTAGTCAAGCGCGGAAAAGAAGAGTGTAATGTTTCGGTTGGGAGGTGTCAGTGTCAGGGTGTCTAAGGAGTTGACAGCCCTGTCGGGGGCATTATTCTGAACCGACAGTGAGGTGAACGCTATTTTCGGAACAAAAGTGCTCTTTTTCAAGTCGGAAAGGCGCATCGTGAAGGCACCGTTGTAAACGCCGAAGAGCCATCTCCCGTCAGGCAGTTTCAGAGGTATAGCATCGGTAAAATGAAATGGCTGCTTCCAGAAATTCACTCCGAATCCCACTGACTCATTATTGTCGGGATTCAACTTGATGAGTTTGTTGTTGCTGACGATTACCAACTCCCCATTGTCCTCCACTACTGAATTTATGATGTCGGAAGGCAGGCCAGTGAGCGTGTTGAATTGCTTGAAGTCCAACTGCTCACTGAGCAAGTCATCGGTAATTATCTGATTTAGTCCACCACTTTCTGTACATACGAATATCCTCCCCTTCGAGTCTTCCATTATATAAATTACGGCATTGTTAGAGAGGCTGGAACTGCGGTTGGCGTCTCTTTTGTGGAGTCGGAATTTGATGGAACGTAAGTCTTTCGACGACACGTCGCCTATCAGGAGTCCCCCGGTGGTCGCACCAAGAAGCACTCCTTTCTTCGTAATATATATATAATGTACGCGAAATGGTTTGCCATTGTCTGGCTGATGAAGCCCGTTTTCCCTGTTGAAGAAGGAGAGGGACTTAGCCATCGGATTTTCTATACACTGTAAACCGTCGTTGAAAGTAGCCACCCATAGCCTCCCTCTTTGGTCTTGTGCCATGCAATACAGTTCATTGCCGCCAAGCGACGTCTTGTTTTCAGAGTCATGCCTGAACTGTTCTATTGCAAAGATGCCGTTGCCCGTTTCTTTCAACCTGAATAGCCCGTCGGGCTTGCTGCACATCCATATAATGCCTTGCGTGTCCTGCATTATATGATATATGGGAGAGCCGAATGAAACATGGCGGGAATGTACGTGCCCGTCTCTGCCCAGATATCCCAACAACGTGTTGTCCTTGTCGTAAATGCGAATGGTTGGGTCGTCATTCGTCGTTATCCAATAGCGTTGTCTGTTGTCAAGAAAGAACGCTCTGGCACGTGCGGGTTTTTCCTGTGGGATTTCGTGGTAATGCTGTTGCGAAAATGTCAGCCTGAAGAGTCCGTTGCCACTCCTTAGCCAAACGTTTCCCTGTTTGTCGGTAATGCCATAGGACAGGTATGCAAGGGGGGTGATGGCAGATGGATAAGGTGTCCACTGTCCATTGGATGTTTCCTTGCGGAATAATTTTCCGTCTCGTTGTATTCGCCATTGTTGCCCATAGGGATCGTTAATCTCTATTAGATCACGATGGCTGATTTTTGCCTTATGCGTTTGTTCCCTTAATAAGGCAAACACTTCTTTTTCTCTTTCGGCAGATACATTACTGAACGAGCATTTACTGGTGTTGAACAGAAATACACGGTTGTCAATTATACATATCAAGTTGCCGTCGTTGTCGGGCATGATGTTCTGAAAACGGTCAGACGGAATATCCACGCCGTCACCCGCATGCGATTTGAAGGTCTCGAATTTGTAGCCGTCATAGCGGTTCAGCCCATTCCATGTGGCCACCCAAATCATGCCTTGCCGGTCTTGCAGAATTTGTGTCACCAACCACTGGTCCATTCCCGACACTTCGTCCAGATGGGCGACAGAACATTGGGACTGCCCCCGAAATGAGACCACTCCTAACACAAGCAACAGAACTGTCAAAAACAAGGCTTTTCGCATAGAATATTGCTTTTTTGGAGGCAAAGATACTGCTTTTTTCCGAGAAAAATGCCATTTGGCATATTTTTGGGCATTATTTGGTGCAAATTTGACCCTCAAGATACCAAAAAAGCAGTACTTTTGCCGGGAAATTCAAATTTAATCAAATACATTATAACTTTTATGAAAGCAAAACTACTTTTACTAATCACACTTGCAGTGATGCTTTGTTCGGCATCCAATGGTAAAAAGGTGCATACGTTGGGCGACTCAACCATGGCACCTTATGACGAATCTGCCACAGTGACAAGAGGCTGGGGCATGTACTTCGGGGACTTCCTGACAAATGGATGGAGTTCCATTAACTATGCCCGTGGCGGACGCGACTCACGCGCAGGCTACGAAGAACTATGGCAGAGTGCCAGGAAACAGGTGGCGGAGGGAGACTATGTTATCATCACCTTCGGACACAACGACGAGAAGAACGACGGTATGGACGGTTATGCTCTCTACGATTACTATGTTGCCAAAGGCGACCAGACGGCTGCCGCAGCCGTGGACAAGCGAGGCACGGTGCCGTCAACCACTTACAAGGAAAACCTGGGCAAGATTGTGGATGAGGCCTTGGCATTGGGGGCGCATCCTGTTATCTGCTCGCCTGTATGCCGTGCTTATTTCACAGGTAATAAGATTCGACGTAATGGCCGTCACGACTTGGGTGACTCGTTCAGCATATTGACCTCTGACGGACCCGTTGCCGGAAAGTCTGTTGCTGCCGACGACAACACCATGGACTATGCCTGGCATTCAGAGCAACTGGCAAAGGAAAAAGGTGTGCCATTCATCGACCTTACGCAAGCCACTGCCGAGCTGTATGAAAGCTACGGAAGCGGAAAGTGTCTCGAATACCTGTTTGACGGTCAAGGCAGCACACACTTTAATACCACTGGAGCACTGCTCGTGGCAAGAGAGTGCGCCCGTCTGATGAAGGCACAAGGCATCATGGCTGATGACATCACCATACCCACCGACATCAGCGTGACTCCTGCAACTGCCGATTTCGGAGAAGCATATAAAGGACAGACATTGACCAAGGAGCTTACCATAAACGGTTTCGGGCTTACTCCCGAAAACGGAAGCGTGAGTATCACAGCCACGGAGGGCATACTTGTTTCCCTCGACAAGAAAGAATGGAACTCAACAGTCAGCATTGATTATAACGCTTCTACACTGGTGAAAACCTTCTATGCCCAACTGACCCTGACAGGAAACGGTCAGACTTCGGGCAACATCACCGTTACGCAGGGAACAAAGACCATCAATGTGCCGGTGTCTGCCAATGCAGTATCGATGGAAGGAGGCACGGAGGTAAAGGCTTACTGGCGTCTTGAAAAAGATGATTCCTATGAGCTTACCGGACCGGCAACTGTTATTGGAGAGAGCTTTGAGGGTATGTACGTGCAACGTTATGCCAATCCGAACGCCAATACCGTGTGGCCTGAAGATACGGGATTTGACGCATCGCGAAAGATGCAGCGCAACCTCCTGACAGGCGACAACTGGCCTGCCGACGAGATTGACGACAATCCCGACCGCTATATACAGTTTGGTATTAAGCCCAACAAGGGCAATGTTCTGAAAATTAACAATATTAGCATGTTTGTATGCGGAGCCGGAGGTAATGGCATGTGTGCCCACGTTTATTATTCCACAGACAACTTTGAGACTCGCACTACCATCTACGAGAAGAAGAAAATGACAGCCAACAAGCCTGAACTGGTGGCAGCCACTCCTGTTATATCTCTCGAAGAGGGACAGGAACTTCTGGTGCGCATTTATCCCTGGTACAACAGCGCCGCAACAGGAAAGACAATCTGCATCAGTGATGTCACAATCAGCGGAGTGGCTATAGATGCCAACACAACCGGGTGTGTCGAAATGACAGGAACACAAACAGACATCTCCCGTTATTATACAATCAACGGTCTCCAAACATCAAAACTACAACACGGAGTAAATCTCGTGAAATCAAACGACGGAAAGACAAGAAAAATCATCTATTAATCACTCAAAAACAAATCAAAGAAACATGAAAGTAAAAAAGAATTATCTATTAAGACTGCTTGTCGCCGCATTTGCCTTGCTGCCTCTTACGGCAGTGGCAGATGTGGCAGAGAGCTTCACTGCCGCATGGGAGTTGAAGACAAGTCCCGCCGTGACAACTGCCACAGCCTCAAAGGACGGACTGTTCTCTGTGGCAGAATTATCATGGGGAGACAAGTTGGAGGAGAAAGGTGTGCGCACCGACGGAGATGTTAGTCGCTTGATGTTCCAACCCACGGAAGTGGCAGGGTCACGTACTGACGCTAATGCCTTAGTTTTTACACTGAAACCGAAAAAAGCTCTTACATTCACTCCAAAGACCCTGTCGTTCAACGCCTCTAAGGTAGGCACTAACGGAGGTTGTTTCGATGTCGTAGTGGTAAGTGGTGAGCAGGAGACTGTACTTGCAGAAAATATTGTGCCACAGTTGGCAAAGACGAGTCCTTATGTCTCAAACCACACATTCGACCTGAGTGACATACCTTCTACTGATGACATATTCTACGTGAAGATATATATCAAGAATGTGGCGGTAAACAAACAGTATGCTTTCAGCGACGTGACCGTCACCGGCGATGTGGCAGGAGAGATAGAGGCGGTGCCGACATATACGATGAGTGTCAAACTGGGCATGGACAATGCAGGAAAAGTGACATTGTCGCCAGCCGGTAGCGAGTTCGACGAGGGCACCATCATTACCGTCAGCGCGACTGAGAACTTCGGATATCACTTCAAAGGATGGACTGATGAGCAGGGTAACGTGGTATCGACCATGAACCCATATACTTTCGACATCAGTGCCAACACTGCGCTCATAGCTTCTTACGACAAAGTAGATACCTATGCCCTGAACCTGAATCTGGAGGGCGGTGCCAACGACAACCTCGTCCAGTTACTGCCGGCAGGCCACATTGTTGATGGTGTTCACTGGTATGAGTCAGGTACAGACGTGAAACTGACAGCCTTGAACAACCGCATCCTCACCTTCACTGGTTGGGAAGACAACTCTACTGATATGGAACGCTACATAAGGATGGACGGCGAGAAGAATGTCACAGCCAACTTCTCTTGTGTTGACTATATCGTAGGCTGGGACCTTTACTATGACCAACCCGCAAAAGACCGTGCCGCTGACTATAAGGCGGACTCAGAGAATGCGGGAATGTTGTCATTGCGCAAGGCAGACGGCACAACGTCAAGTTGGCTCACACGAGGCATTGGCAACGGTCTTGAGAACGGAAAGTATGCAGCCCGTATATGGAAAAATCTCAGCGAGGAATGGTATTGGGAGATTTCATTCTCCTCAAAGGGCTACCAGAACCTGGTTATATCAAGTTGTATAGGCGATGACTATAACACCTACTCCGTAAACAACGTGGAATACTCGATAGACGGAGGAACGACATTCACAAAGGTCGGCGAGTTCAATCCGCCTTCTCGTGGCTGGGACGGTCCGAAGGAGTTCGCTCTCCCTGCCGACGCCAACGACCAGGAGCGTGTATATATACGCTGGATGCCCGACCGCAGCAGTGAGAAAGTGGGAGTGGCAAGCGACTATGACGGAACATCTATTGCCGAGGTCTTCGTCCTGGCAGATGCAGGTGCTATGGCTGACGAACATGCCACACTCGTGTCGAGCATTCCCGCCGATGGAGCTACCGGCGCAACGCGTAACGGCTCGATTATCCTTAACTTCGACAAGAAGATAAAGGCAGGCACTGGTTCCGCAACACTGAACGGCGAAACACTTGTTCCTATCATCAGCGGCAAGAGCGCAATCTTCAAGTATAGCGGACTGAAGTATAATACGAAATACACGTTCGTAATGCCGGAAAATGTCTTGACTTCGCGCAGTGGCATTGCTGTGGGGAAGACGGAAATAACCTTCACCACCATGGAGCGCCAGCAGCCGGAGGCTCGTCTGTATGATGCCGTAGTGGCACAGGACGGCAGTGGAGACTACGTTACCCTTCAGGCTGCCATCGACAATGCTCCCGAGGGACGTGGAACGCCATACCTCATATTCGTGAAGAACGGCAGATACAAGGAGCATATCGACATTCCGGCACTGAAGCCATACCTGCACATCATTGGGCAGGACCGCGACAAGACCGTCATTTACGACGACAGACTCTGTGGCGGTGATAACGCTTACAGTGTAGATCCCGGTGCTACGGTAGTTGTGAAGGCTGATAATACTTTCTTCGAAAACATCACGCTTGAAAACAGCTATGGACACGAGAAACAGGCCGGTCCACAGGCTTTGGCATTGAACACTGTGGCAGACCGTATAGCCCTGAACAACGTTGCCCTGCTGTCATATCAGGACACATGGATAACCGCATCGTCACAGAAAAACCGCCACTACATAAAGAACTCGCTGATTGAGGGTGCCGTTGACTTTATATATAACGGCGGTGATGTTTATCTTGACGGCGATACATTGGAAATAAATCGTCCAAGTGGTGGATATATTGTAGCTCCGAGACATACGGCCGACACAAAGTGGGGCTATGTATTCATGAACAACATAATTCGTCCGGGAAAGGATTTCAAGACAGGCAACACGCTTAACGTCACTGACGTATGGCTCGGACGCCCTTGGCATGACTCACCAAAGACCGTATTCATCAATACCCAGACCTTTGTGCCCATTCCTGCAAAAGGTTGGTATAACACAATGGGCGGACTGCCTGAGCTTTGGGCTGACTACAACACCGTGGATGCCGACGGAAATCCTCTCGACCTCTCGCAGCGCGAGTCATATTACTACTATATTGACAGAAGTACGGGCGAGAAAGTGGAGAAATTCAATGTCAAGAACTACCTCACCGACGAAGAGGCTGCTCAATATACTCTTAAGAACGTGATGGGCGGCGAGGACAACTGGCAGCCTGACTTGATGTGTGAGCCGTGCGACAAACCAGTTGTCAAGTCAAATGGCACAAAGCTCGTGTGGGAGGCCGTACCTTATGCCATCTGCTATGTTGTGACAAAGGATGGCGTGGTGGCCGGATTCACCACAGAGACTTCGTTTGATGGTTATACAGAGGGCGAAACCTGGCAGGTACAAGCTGTCAACGAATATGGTGGCCTGAGCCCAAAAGCCGATGTCAACAGTAGTGCCACAAACATATCAGAATCGTCAATAAATGGCAAATCCGGCATCGAAGCTATCTATAGCATCAATGGAACGCGCACGTCGTCACTCCAGCAAAAAGTGAATATTGTCCGTATGAACGATGGCAATGTGAAGAAGTTTATAGGCAGATAATGATTATATTATTAAGGAGTTAAGGAGTTAAGGAGTTAAGGGAGTTAAGGGAGTTAAGGGAGTTAAAGGAGTTAAAGACGTATGTTCGAGCCTTGAATACTCCCTATAAGGAAGCGGAAAAACTATTGTCTTTAACTCCATTAACTCCTTTAACTCCTTTAACTCCAATAGTTTGGCAAACACTCCGTGTTTTTACTTAAGGGGATTTAGCTGGATACGCTTGTATGCCACACGCTCCCTGCGCCATGTATATACACAGTGAAGGGTGCCGTCGCGTCCTTCGATGATGGAGGGGTAGGAGTATTGGCTGATGGGACTGTCTTCCAACATCAATATGGGTTGCCAATGGATGCCGTCGTCGCTTATGGCAATCTGCAGCGGGGTGCGTGGACCCTTCTTTGTGCCGGGAAGTGTGGAGAAGGGATTGTATATCAGGACATGACGGCCGTCGCGGAGGGTGACGGCATCCGTGCCCGACTGGTTGTTGGGAACATCCGACAGCTTCACCTTGCTCCATGTCTCACCGCCGTCGTCACTGTAGGATGTGGCGAGCCAACCGTTGCGTGTGCGTGCCAACACCTGCAGACGACCGTCGGGATGACGGAGGATGGAGGGCTGGATGCAGTCGATGGGTTTTATGTCTGACGGATTCTCTGTGCGTGGGGCGGGTTCCGCCTCTATGGGACCTACGTATTTCCACTTGCCAGTGGCGGGGTCGTAGATCTCGAAGTGGAGTTTCCATCCACCCTTTTCCGTACTTGAACCGCACACCAACTTGCCGTCAATCCATTCTGGCTTGTTCTTGATGGGACCTAAGAAACCCGCTGGCAAAGGCTCGCGCCGGCTCCACGTCTTGCCGCCGTCTTTAGACTTGACAAGCCATCCCGTCCAGTCGGCCACACTGCTGCCTATCTTGTAGAATAGCCAGAGTTCGCCATCCTGCATCTTGCACAGCACAGGATTCCAGCAAGCCTTCCGGCTCATAGTACTGTCAATGCCGGCAATGCGTGCCTCCTCGGTGCCTTGCTTAAAGACACCGTCGGCGGCGAGTATCGGTTTTGACCAATGGTCTGAGCCACATGGCTTGCGGCAGACATAGATGCAGACATCGGGATGGCGCTCGTGGGTGCCCCCGAAGAATGCTGCCACCAGGTCGCCCTTGTCTGTCTCGACAATGGTGGAAGCATGACATTGCGGGAAATCGGCATGGGTATATAGGAACTCGTCATCAAGTATCATTGGGGAAGAGGCAGGTATTGAACCCTCAAAGAGATGTTTTCCGGAACCGACGTCCTTGACGCTTCCGTCGGGTAAGACAACGGATGCCATCGTGTTGCATGGAATTTCCACCTCCCAGGAATACTTCTCCAATGTCTTCTTCCAATGGCTGCCCACCATACCGTAAGGGGAGTCATAACTTGCATCCACCTCATCACAATCCTGAATATCCCAAAGAGGACTCAACATAAACCTGTGCATGCCATCGTTTTCCTTGGCAGACACATCATCCGGCTGACGAATACCAGCCAGGCGGGTGAATGCCCAAGTGACAAGGTCGCCTATCAGCATCACATGATTGCCGCTGTTCATACTGGGATTAGCCTTGTCGCCATTCCACAGTTCCCATATCGTGGTGGCACCGTTCTCGACCATATATCCCCAAGAGGGATAGGAACGCCGGGTGGCAAGCAGCCATGCCACATCGGCGAAACCATTGTCGCTGAGCGTGGTGAGGAGCCACGAAGTCCCGATGACACCAGTGGAGACATGACCGCCATGACGCACCAAGGTGGTGGTAACGAGATTCTTGACCACCTCCTCACGCAGGCTGTCGGGAACCATGCCGAAGGCAAGCGGAAGGATATTGGCGGTTGCAGTATTGTTGCCATAATAGATGCTTTCGGGATAAAGCGTGTGTCCCGGAGACGGCGATGTGTGGGGGCGGTTGGTGAGGAAGACATCCTGGAAACGGGCGGTCAGCCTCTCTCGCCGGGCCTTCCACATGACAGTGTCGGCGGCATGGCCTGCAAGAGGGGCATAGCGCTCCATCAGTTGCATCACCCTCACCATATATGCCGTGGCAATGAGGCTGCCGTCGGTCTGTCGGGTGGAGTCCTTGCTGTGAATAAGTTTCAATGACTCAGGAGGCAGGCACCAGTCGCCATATTTGTCGCGGCGCACGATGCCGTCCTTGCAGTATTCCTCCATGATATGGTTTGCCCACTTGCGTATGGACAGATAGGATTGCTCCATGGGTTGCAAGTTGCCGTATTGCCGATAGAGCATGTCGCAGATAAAGGGCAGGGCGGCTGGCCAGGTGACATCATCGGTGTAATAATTCCAGAAGGATGGAGCAACGTCGGGGATATTGCCGTCCGAACGCTGTGCCTCGCATATATCCCTCATCCATTTTGAATATAGACGCTCGTTGTCATAAAGGAAACTCTCGCCCAATGCACCGGCAGTGCGGTCGCCCAACCAAGGCTGGCGCTCGTTGCGCTGCGGACAATCCACGGGCATACCCTTGTAGTTGCTGCGGATTCCCCAACGTGCATTCTGTATGATGCGGTTGAGCAGGGTGTCGGAACATGCGAAGTTTCCCACGCCCGCCATCTCATCACCCACGGCGTATGCCTTGAAGCTGTTTTTAGAATAATCAACGGGTCCGCTTACCTCCACATAGCGGAATCCATGATATACGAATGACGGAGTCCATGGGGCGTTTTCCTGTCCGTTGCAGACGTAGATGTCCTCAGACTTGGCGTCACGCAGGTTTGCGGTATAAAGCGTTCCGTCGTCGGTCAGTTTCTCGGCATAACGGATGCGGATGGTGTCGCCACTCTTGCCTTTTGGAATGACACTTATCCAACCAGCCATATTCTGCCCGAAGTCAATGATATGTGTGCCGTTGCCATGGGGAGTGACGGATAATGCGGATGCCACTTCCTCAGCCTTCATGCCCGGAGTCATCTGCGGGGTTAGCACTCCCGTGGGAATGTCAGTGCGTTCCGCCTTTGCCCAACTGCTGTCGTCATATCCGGGAAGCGTCCAGCCGCCCAGTTCCATACGGGCGTCATATTCCTCTCCGTCATATTCATTATTGGCTCGAACCGGTCCCTTGGCGGTGACGCGCCAACTCTCGTCAGTTACCAGTCGCTGTTGCTTGCCGTCGGCATATTCTATGATGATATTCAGGCGGCATTTTGGCAATCCGAATACGGGAGTCTTGTATGGCTTGTTCTGGCGCATGGGGAAATAGCGTCCATTGCCCAACACCACACCTATAGCCATGAGGCTGTCTATGAAAGAGGTGACATCGTATGTGTTATAATAGATGGTCTTGCGGTAATCAGATGCAACGGGTTTCAACACATCCGCCGCTCCCACTTCCTTGCCATTGATATAAAGTCGGTAAAGTCCTAATCCGGCAACGAATGCCGTGGCCCTGCGGACAGTTCCCGGTTTGAGCTGAAACTCCTTGCGCAGGTATCGGGCTGACATTCGGGTATGCACGCCGCGCTCGTCTCCTTCAGCCAGGCTTTCCATGCCTATCCATCTGCCACCCCATCGGTTTTCGGAGAGAAGACCGACGCTGAAAGAGGCAGGACGACTCCATGCCGAGTTGCCCACGTTGGTGGTGATTTTCACCTTCCAATAGGCATGCTGGTTTGACTTCAACGGCTTGCCTTGATAGGTGATCCATAGTTGGTCGGCAGATGTCACTTCGCCCGAATCCCATAGGTCTCCCTCGTTGGCATCCAGTTTCTGCATACTGCTTGCCACAAGGATATGGTAGGACTGTTGGCGTACATCCTTCTGTTGGCTGTACGACTTCCATGAAAACCGTGGTGTAGTGGTGTCTATACCCAATGGATTCTCCAAATGCTCCACAGTCAAGGCTTTAAGCTCAACGGGAGGTATCTGCTTCTTGCGTGCCTCAGCTGAGTAAGGCAGGCACAGGAGCAGTATAAAAAATGATATATATAATAATGTATGCATATTATAAAGTCGAGTGTTTATTCTTCCCTGTCAACATCCGACTCGCGCTTTTCGGGTGCCAATGCGTCGAGATAGTTGCATTTCTCGTCCATGGCAATCAGCACTCCGTCGTTCGCTGAGCCTTGGTCGGAAGCTGGATTGTAAGTGAGTGTCTTACTGTTATAAGTGCCGATTTGTCTTATTGTGCCTGTGGCGGCATCCATCCACCAAACAGACTTGCGCTTGCCGCTGATGGCATCCAGGCGGATACGCATCTCCCTGCCCGTATGGTTATACACCATCAGGTAGTCATTCCCCTTAGTGGCTATCAGTCGCTCGTATTTCTCACCATTATCCATGATGATGCTTTGGTCGGGCCGACGCTCGAAGTATGGCATGGCAAGCATCAGTCGCTTGAGATATTTCATCTGCTGGTAGCCCGGGTCGTCGAGAGCCTGATACCATGCCTTTTTCATACCGTCGGCAAAATATGCTCCCGACAGTCCGGGACGCACAAACTGCATGATGGCATTATGTCCATACGTGTGACCACAGGCTCCGGCGAATACCGACCAGTAGGCATATCGTCTTACGTCGCGGTCGTTCCATCGTGGCTCGTCGGCATCGTGCAGTCCTTGCGGTATATCCTCATAACTTGGTTCACCGTCGATAACAGGTTTTATTGGTTTGTAGCTCCATGCTGAATCCACATACATCCAGTTGTTTTCCTCCGTATTGTCGGGAATGGGGTATTCCTTGTTGCCCATACGCTGCCCATACCGGCGGTGTCCGCTCTGGAACATGTTGAAGTCAAGCCATTCGCGATTGTTGAACCAACGGGCTGAGGTGGTGCGCCCACGGGGATGGAAGGTCATGAGGTGCTTCTTGTCTATCGCCTTGATGGTACGTGCCAAGGCATCCCACACTTCAGTGCGGATATTTCCCTGTATGTCGCCACCCATAATCCAAATGATGTTCGGACGGTTCTTGTATCTGTTGGCGAGAAACGTGCCGTATTCCTTAGCCTGAGCCTCGTTCATGAGTCCAGCCTTGACAAGTCCTCCCCAGATGCACACCATTCCGACATAAATGCCGTTGGCGGCAGCCATGTCGATGATATAGTCCATGTGCTGCCAGTAGCCATAGCCCTCCTCGGTGTCAATCGTCGAGAAGTCAAAGCCTTTGGGCATTGAGAGCTTGCCGTAAGCATTGTATGCCGGCACACCGTTTACCACCTGCACTTGCACCACATTATATCCCGCCTCTCCACAACGTCTCAGATAGTAGGCAGCCTCGTCGCGCTGGAGACGTTCGGGCAGGAGCCATCCCGTGTCACTCAACCAGAAAAAGGGTTTCCCGTTGGCAAATTGCATGAAACGCCCGTCCTGGGATATCTTCAACTGTCCGTTGTCCCAAGGCTTGGGAATCTTCGGGGCGGCATTCAGGCATGGCACATCCATTAAAGAGAACAATAAGATCATTGGCATACAGAGCCGTAATAAGTAGTTTGTCTTCATTTGATAGTAAATAAAATGCGAAGTCCTGGCTAACAGTCCTTCAGGTTAATAATTGATTTTGCAAAGTTAGCTATAATGGTAGTATTTACCAAACTTTTACTGATATTTTTAGAAGTATTGGCATAAAATTAACTTTTATTTTTTTTTGTTTTACTTGCATAGGAAAAGAATTATTTGTATCTTTGCCGACGATTTGCGACAATGACAATGATATGAGATACGTTGACCTGATGCTGCCAGTGCCCCTTGAGGGCTTCTTCACATACTCCGTGCCCGAGAGACTGAGGGAACGGATGCAATTCGGCGTGAGAGTAATCGTGACATTCGGACCTAAGAAAACTTACGTGGGAATTGTGGTGAGAACACACGACAACACGCCCGAGGGGGGATATAAGATAAAGGAAATCATTGACATAGTGGATGACAAGCCCATGATGCTCGACAAACAGATGAAACTGTGGCAGTGGATTGCAGAGTATTATCTTGCACCCATCGGCGACGTGTATAAGGCTGCCATGCCCTCGGGACTCAAGCAGGAGGAGGGATTCAAACCCAAGACGGAGACTTACATCAGGCTAACGGAGAAATACAGAAACGTGGCGGCACTGCATGTGGCTATCAACATGCTATGCCGCGCCGAAAAGCAACTGGCGGCATTTCTCGGATATCTGCAGCTTTCCCACTGGGACGAGGTTGAAAGAGGAGTTGCCATCAAGGAAATAACTCGCGACGAATTAATGAACGCCACACATTCCACCCTCCCCACCCTCACCCAACTTACTAAACGCGGTATGCTGGAGACCTACGAGAAGGAGGTGGGAAGGCTAAACCACTCGGATGAACCGCATCCCGAAAACATACAGAAGCTAAGCACTGCACAGCAGGACGCTTACAATGAAGTTCTCTTCTCGATGATGAGGAAAAACGTGACACTGCTGCATGGCGTGACATCGAGCGGAAAGACGGAAATTTACATACATCTCATCCAGCACGCACTGGACGAGGGAAAACAGGTGCTCTATCTGCTGCCTGAGATTGCACTGACGGTGCAGATAATGGACAGGCTACAGAAGGTGTTCGGAAGAAGATTAGGCATTTATCACTCAAAATATTCTGACGGAGAGAGGGTTGAGATATGGCAGAAGCAAATGTCGAAAGACCCGTATGACATAATCTTAGGGGCAAGGTCGGCGGTATTCCTGCCATTCCAGAACTTGGGTTTGGTGATTATCGACGAAGAGCATGAGACATCATTCAAGCAGCAAGACCCTGCACCACGATACCATGCCCGCAGTGCGGCTATTGTGCTCGCATCAATGTATGGCGCGAAAACCCTGCTCGGCACTGCCACTCCATCCATAGAGTCATACTACAACGCCAAGACGGGAAAATACGGATATGTGGCTCTTACACAGAGATATGAGGGAATAGAGCTGCCGGAATTCCGCATTGTGGATATCAAGGACTTGCAGCACAGGAAGATGATGACGGGACCGTTTTCGCCCATGCTGCTCGCCGAGGTGCGCAAGGCACTTGAGGAGGGCAAGCAGGCTATACTGTTTCAGAACAGGCGAGGATTTGCACCTATGATTGAGTGCAAGCAGTGCGGATGGGTGCCACACTGCCAGCACTGCGACGTGAGCCTGACACTACACCGCAACACTAACCAACTGACTTGCCACTACTGCGGATACACATATTCGATTCCCACTAAATGCCCCAACTGCGAGGGCACCGAACTGCGCACACGGGGATTCGGCACGGAGAAGATTGAGGATGCGATACGCGACATTTTTCCCGAAGCAAGGGTGGCGCGAATGGACCTGGACACCACAAAGACACGCAACGCCTACGAGCGAATCATTACGGACTTTGCCACGGGCAGGACAAACATTCTGATTGGCACACAGATGATCAGCAAGGGACTTGATTTTGCCAACGTGAGCGTAGTAGGGATACTGAATGCCGACTCGATGCTTAACTTCCCTGACTTCCGGGCATACGAACACGCATTTATGATGATGGCGCAGGTGGGCGGCAGAGCGGGAAGAAAAGGCAAGCGCGGACTTGTGATTCTGCAGACAAAGAGTCCTGAACTGCCGATAGTGCAGCAGGTGGTGAACAACGACTATGAGGCTATGTACGTGGGAGTGACCGCAGAGCGCAGGGAGTTCCACTATCCGCCTTATTATAGGCTGGTGTATGTGTATCTAAAGCACAGGGATGACAAGGTCGTGGCAAGTGCTGCCGCCACGTTGTCATTCAAGTTGAGGATATGGTTCGGAGAGCGTGTATTAGGTCCCGACAAACCGTCGGTAGCAAAGGTTAAGTCGCTGAATATCCGCAAGATAATGATAAAGTTGGAAAACGGCATAGACATACAAAAAGTGCGCCAATACTTGCGTAAGGCGCACTCGGATATCTTAAAGGACAAGCGGTTTAACTCGCTCGTCATCTATTACGATGTTGACCCGCTGTAATCTATTATACAATAGTCGGAAAAAATCAATCAGAAGTAATATGCAGCGGAAATCTGCCAGGCATTGCTTTTTCCATTGCCAGTGTTATAGGCTACACCAATAAGGTCATAAGCCTCGAACTCACCAGTCTTGCCAAGAGCTATGTTATAACAGAAACCTAATTCAAGATGAGAGAGGAGACGGATGCCGGCACCGAGGTTGAGACTGAGATTAGTATTCTTCAGCTTATAGTCATTGGGTACATCATCATAGCCAAATCTCTTGTCACCGATGTTGAATCCGAACTGTGGACCCGCAGCGAGATAAAGTCCTGCGAGATCACCGAAACCGAATTCATAGCGCAAGTTGATTGGCACATTGATGCTCTTTTGTGAAATTGTCTCATCATAGAGCTTGGCATCGCGCTGGTCGTAAAGTGCAGCTATCTCTAAACCCACTGGCAGCACGGGGATGCCAATCTTCAGGCTCGGGCCAATGAAAAATCCTTGTTTGTTCTCCTTGGAGACAACATCTTCACTAAAACTGAAGTTTGTGATGTTGTAGCCGCCCTTGATACCTAAGTTAACTCCAGCATTGGCGGGTATGACAACCATCATGGATGCCATAAACAAAATTGTGGTAATAATTTTCTTCATAATCGTATTTAAATAATTAAAGTTTCTGTTTGCCAAACTATTGGAGTTAAAGGAGTCAAAGGAGTTAATGGAGTTAAAGACAATAGTTTTTCCGCTTCCTTATAGGGAGTATTCAAGGCTCGAACATACGTCTTTAACTCCTTTAACTCCCTGAACTCCTTTAACTTCCCTTACTTCCGAAAGTTGAGTAAATAAATATATATCAATGTCTTTCGCGACGGACGGAAACGCGTGCTGAACCACTGCCGGAAGATGATTTAGTCGAAGACGAGCGTTTCTTCTCAGCCTTGGCCTCTGTGCCCGAGCTACGGCGTGAAGTCTTTGCCTTCTTCTCCTTGAGGGCCTTCTTCGCCACCTTGGGGTCGAGCTTGGCTATACTGTCAAGGGAGTCCTTGCGGGCTTGGTCGCCATAAATATTCTTGCTGAACTTCAGGAGTTCTGCCTCAATACGCTTCTGTTCCTTCGCCATTGCGGAATCGGTGGGACAATACTGCGCCAAGGTGCGACCAAGCAGGTTGTTGGTCTTGTAAATCTTGCCTTCATACTTGCTTAAAGTGAAATAGTCGTCTGCACTGATGGTGGCGGCATTATTGAAGCTGCTCGCCGACATGGTCTGACGGCTGAGAAAAGGTTCGAGGTCAGTATATTTTACCCAGAAAAGGGGATATTTGGATGCCTCGCCACCGAAATCGTCCTCACGCATCATCACGGGACATAGCGAGAGCACCTTGCGGCGGAAGGTGGAGTTGGCCTGATCGTAGTATGCCGACTCCTTTAGATAAAACATCTTAACCTCAGCAGAGGGGATGTCACTGTTATCAACGCGGAGTTTACCATCCTTCTCTTCATAGAAGATGTGATAGTTGTCAAGAATTGTCTTCATCTTCACCTTGGCATCATCGGAATAGTCCTCGTTGCCGTCGAGACGATATTCATATACGGGGATATATCCAAAGAGGGCGAGCTTGAAGATATAAGTGAAGAGATTCATCTGCTTGCCCACTGGCTCCACGGGATAATAGAGTGTGGAGTTGGCCTCCTTGTTGAGGTCAATCTCGCGGTAGATATCCCTGCGCCACACCACGTTCTCGGGCATGTCGATAGATGTAGGGAACATCTCACGTGCGCGGACTGTCATCTGCGCATTACCCGAGCTGCCCTGCTGCTCCTTCTTGGCCTTTGCCTCATTACGACGCGCCTTGGGCTGAGCCATGGCCGCACCGCTCACGCATATTATCATCAATAAAAGAAATATCCTTCTCATAATCTCTTAATTTCTAAATTATAATTCCTAATTTCTCATTCCAAATCCCTAATTCCTCATTTTACAATGACTTCCATTGACGAGGGCAGCTTGCGCTCAATGCCGTCGGGACCGACGGCGGTGATGCGCGAGATATAGAACCGCTTGTTGCGCGAGAGTTTACGGAACGTATCCTTCTGTCGGGCTGAGAAATTAGCCCCGTCGCTCACCATCGGCACCGCATTACCCATATTGTCGAAGAAGACAGTCTCGAAACCGAGTACACGGAATGAGATGTCGAGAATACCATCGTCGATAGCGGCTCCGATGCCATCAATCGACATAAGGCTTGCCTTGGATATGCCACCGCCACGATAGCGCGAGGGCACTCCCTTCTCGTCCTTCATGGCTATATAAGCCGTCGGGTCGGGCAACTTGCGCACCTGGAAGGTGAACTGCCCCATCTGCTGCGGGCGTCCCGTATTGGTGCTCGACACGGTGATGGTTACGTTCTGCCCCACTTTCGCCGGACGGGCGATATACTTTCCCATACCCACCGGTTGGAGTGTTCCACCTGTCATCGAGGCACTTATCTTGTTGAGAGGCACTCCGGGGACACTGACACTTATCGGGTTGCTGTATCCTGCATAAAGGACATTCATAAGGTCGGCGGAAACGGTGGCACTTGGGTCAACAACAGAGTATTTCTGTGAAAAGTCGCGACGCACACGCTCTCCGCTTCCATTGACGGTCTCGATAAATCCCGCGAGGGTGAAGTCACCTGTCTTGCCGCACACTGTCTCGTAGAGTCCGTCACGCAGTTCCATCTTACGGTTGCCTATATAAATGTCAGGCACCTGGGTGGTGTCCATTGCCGCCATAACGATGCGTGCGGAGAACTTGTCGCCTCTTACTATTGTCTGTGCATTTGGTATGACAAAGGCATTGAGTGAGTTAACGCGAATATCCTTTACGTCGATATTCGACACAAGCCGGTGTAGCACCTCTCCCTCGGCGTATCTCACGTCGCTTTGCAGCTTGGTGAGCAGTGTGACAGCTCCGGCAGTAGGCATATCCTCAAACATGTATTCCTGCCAGTTCTTGCCCATGGTGACTGCATTCTTGGGTATTTCAGTAGTGAGATTACTGCTGATAATCTTCTTCTGCTCAGGGTCATCCACCATAGCCAGTATTCTCGAACGGAAAGAGTTGATGGCGTTGAAGAGTTCACCACCACGTCCACGTCCCGGTGCGAGCATCACTTGGTTGGCAGCCTCAAGGTTGTCCTTGGCAATGATATTGTGTACGTCAGCGTCATCGCCGTCAGCCTCACGGGCAATGGCGATTTTGAGCTCCTCGGCGAGGTTATAAAGCGAGTCGCTCATCTTCTTGACAGTCTGCGCCTTGTCAAACCAGGCTTTCACCTTGGCAGGGTTAGCCTTGAGTTGAGCTTCGAAATTGTCATATATCACCTTGTTCTCCTTTGCCGCATTGGCAGATGTGCGCCTGATACTCTCCTCAACGATGGAGAATCCATTGAGCACCTCTGTTGACACGTTGAGTGCCAACATAGCCATCAAGACGACATACATCAAGTTGATCATCTTTTGGCGTGGAGATACTGGTCGTTTCTTTATTGCCATTTTATTTAGCCCAATTCCTAATTTATAACTTCTAACTTATAATTCCTAACTTTTCCCCATGTTTGCAGTCATCGCCTCAATCATGCGGGCATAAATCTTGTTGAGTTCGGCGATTTGCTCTGCCATACGCCTTGACTGCTCGTTGATTTGGTCGATAGTGCCAATCTGCGCACTTGCTCCCTTGAGCTGCATCTCGTAAACCTTGCATATACCGGTAAGCGTGCGGTTGAGGTTTTCCATCTCCTCGGAGTCGCGAGTGAGACGTGCGCTCTGCTCGGAAACCTTTGCAAGCATCTCTGTAAGACGGTTGAGTTCTGCCACATAGTTGGTTGTCGCCTCCTCCATCTCTGGCGACAGCTCCTGCTGCTGCTGAATCCAAGAGGCATCTGCTGACTGAGGTACGGGTGAGCCTGCGACTCCGCCGCCGATGACAGCTCCGCCGGGAATACCAGCTCCGCTGGAAATGACATTTCCGCCAGAAATAGCGGATTCTCCTGAAATCACTGATTCTCCTGAGCCGGCGGCTCCGCCGCCACCGACAAATCCGCCGCCACCGATAATTACAGTGCCGCCGCCCTGAACCTGAACTCCTCCAGATGCGGCATCGCCTTCATTTTCCTCCTCTGCATGTATGGCAAGGTCCATACCGTCGGCTGTCTTGTCGAACGGACGGTCGAATGCCGAGAGGAAGAACACAATCACCTCGGTACCCATACCCAAATAGAGCATGAAGTTTGCTCCCGGGAGATGGGTCAACTTAAACAATGTACCTAAGATAACCACCGACGCGCCCCAGCTATATGCATAATTGAGGAATGTCTGGCCAGGCACGCTGTCCATCCATTTCTGCAGTCGGTAAACCATATTGAACTTACTGTATTCTGTCATTTCTTCTTGGATTTAGGTGATTTCTGACTTGTTGTGTTTGCAAGGCTCCTCACGCAGCGGAAACCGATGTATGAGCGAGGCTGGTTCTGATATTCTGAGGAGCGCCATGCCGACTTGATATATGTTTCGGGATCCTTCCACGAACCTCCGCGCACGCTCTTGCGCTTTAGGCGGTAGGGGTCTTCCTTGGCTGCATTATATTTCAGTTGGGGATTGATGTCGTTCATCGCCTCCACTCCTGCCTCGGTAAATACGGTGCTTGTCCATTCAGCTACATTGCCTGCCATGTCAAACAGGCCATTGCTGTTGGAAGAATATATCCCCACCTTGCTCGTTATTAGGTTACCGTCCTTGGTATAGTTACCGTTGGCAGGCTTGAAGTTGGCAAAGAAGCAACCATTGCCGCTCGCCACGTCTGCATTCTCCCACGGGAACTCGGTCTGGTCCTTTCCGCGTGCGGCGTACTCCCACTCTGCCTCGGTGGGCAGGCGATAACGCTGGACAAAGCGTGCCGACGGACCAAGGCCTTTCAACAGATATTCAGTGCGCCATGCACAGAAAGCGTTTGCTTGCTCCCATGTCACTCCAACTACAGGATAGTCGTTATATGCGGGATTACTGAAATAGTTGCGCATATACACCTCATTGTCGGCATTGGGGAAATCATTCACCCAACATGTGGTGTCGGGATAGATGTTCACTATATATGTGTTGAGGAAGTCCCACGGCCCGCTCAGCGGACGGTTGATGGTCTCACGTATGATTCGTCCCTCGTCATCGACGTAGGCAGTGTCCTTGGATATCCACACCTCCTGATTCTCGTCCACCTTAACATCGGTGTCGAGTACGCGCTCTGCCGGGTCAAGACGATACTTGCGCAAGGCAGCTGTGGTATAATCGTAAATCTCATACTTGTAGTTGAACTGCTTCCAGTCGAGCATCTTCTCACCAGTTACAGGATTAGTGGTGTAGATACTCTCAAGAGCGCGCTGCTCGTCCTCGTTGGGTTTGCGCGGCAGGGCTTTCTTCCAGTTGAGGTGAGGTGTGACGGGATCGCCGTTCTTGTCCTCCTCAATCTTGTATGTCTCGTCGCCACCGTATGCAGGGTCGGCAAGACGCTCACGTATGATGGAGTCACGGACATAATTTACAAACTGGCGATACTGGGAATTGGTAATCTCAGTCTCGTCCATCCAGAATCCTTCCACCGAAATGTCCTTCACTGGTGTCTGCTTGCCCCAAAGGCTGTCCTGCTTCTCCATACCCATACGCAGATGCCCTCGCTTGATGAGGGTCATGCCATAGGGAGTAGGCTCTGTGAAGGCACGTCCGCCCACACCGGTGACTTCTCCGCCAGAAGACGAAGTGACCTTACCGCCAAAGCAAGCCACCATCAACAGAGCAAGCGACAGTAGGCTCAAGGCCTTGAAAATATTTGCCATTCTCATATATATATCGTTTCTTTTTCTTATAAATATCTCACATTTGTACATCTTATAGATATCTCACATTTGTATATCTTATAGATATCTCACACTGGTATGACGGTTACGCCCTTTCTTTCCAAAGTCGATATCCGTCTGATAGCCTATGAAAATCTCATGGCTACCGTTGCCTATGCTGATGGCTGAGGTATATACCTCATAACTATAGCCAAGGCATATGCCGTGGAACATTCCGCCAACAAGCAGCGTCACTGAGTTAGTCGGACTGTATGACAGGCCTCCATACATCATCTTCTTGTCATTGACATACTTCACCCTGCCTGTTACATCCACTCGATAGGCAGTGCCATCAGTGCGCGCAAGCAAAGACGGCTCTATGCTATAAAACGGATTTTTAAGCTTAATATTGTGTCCGCAAGTAAAATAATACGTTTTGTCAATGTTAAAAATCTGTCTTTCGCCCATTTCTACCTTTGGACTGGTGGCATGAAGCATAGATAAACCGGCATACCAGGAGCCGTGGGTATAATAGAGTCCTACACCAAAGTCCATACCCGAACCTGTCACTTCGGACGTGGGGATGGCAGGGTCAGTGCCGTCTTCCATATCTATTTTTGAGCCGTCGAACGTCTCGCTAATCATTCCCAACTGCACTCCCACTCCAATCATTCCGCCAAAGAGTTTATGGCGATATGCATACTGAAGTCCGAAACGCTTGTGGGAGAAGAGACCTATCTCGTCATTCAGGAGCTGTACTCCCACACCATGATATGACTTGAGAAAATAGAAAGGCATATCGCCAGAGGCATACATAGTCTTGGGGTTATGCTCAAATCCCGCAAAGGTCATGTTATAGGCAACGGCAACATTTATCTTTGACTGTTTTCCCACCGCTGCGGGGTTGAACGACGGCTCCATAGCCCAATAATGTGAAAACGACGGGTCGTACTGAGCCTTGGCATAAGCAAAACCCAGCAAGAAAATAAACAGAAAAGCCGTTCTTAGTGAAAAGAGCGGCCTTTTGTGCTTTGACAGTCTAATATTCGTCCTCATTAAACAGGAAATCTTCCTTTGTAGGATAATCAGGCCAAATATCCTCAATGCTTTCATATACGTCTCCCTCGTCCTCAATCTCCTGAAGGTTCTCAAGAACTTCGAGCGGGGCACCCGAGCGAATTGCATAGTCTATCAACTCTTCTTTGGTTGCAGGCCAGGGTGCGTCTTCCAGTTTCGATGCTAATTCAAGTGTCCAATACATAGTGTCTATTTTTAAAAGTGTCTGAATTTCGCCGCAAAAGTAATAATTTTATTCTTATTTACAAGGTTTCTGCCATATTTTTTCACTTTTTCCTTCAATATTATTCAGTTTTTTTGCCAAAACGAAGAAAAAGTCGGATAAACGGTTCAAAAATTGCAGTATTTCCTTGCCTACCGTTGCTTCATTGTCGAGTCGGATGACACAGCGTTCGGCACGTCTGCTCACCGTGCGGCATACGTGAGCTTGCGATGCGGATATGCTGCCGCCGGGAAGGACAAAACCAAGTTTCTCCGGTAATTCAGACAGTATGGCGTCAATCTCATTTTCAAGAAATCCGACTTCATCCTCCGGCAATATGGCAGAAGGATACAATGGGGTCTGGCTTTGGTCAGTGGCAAGATGTGTACCTACTATAAACAGGTCAGACTGTATTCTTGTCAATACAGAATCAATAGATTCGTCAGTAACGTATGATGACAATAAACCTATATGGGAGTTCAGTTCATCCACTGTCCCATATGCCTCAATCCTTACGTCAGCCTTACTAAGGCGAACACCGCCGACCAGGCTTGTCATACCCTCATCTCCGGTCCTTGTATACACTCGTGTTATCTTCATATTCTAAAAGTTTACGATATAATCATGTTTATATCTCTTATCGACATTCAATACAATACCCATGTAATATAGGTCGAAGGAGATGGTTGCTCTTTCATTCTTAATCAGTTTTTGCCAAAGCATACATCCTAATCTTTTGTCAATGTCATCCATCACAAGAACATGTCCATCTTTCAAGTTGGAAACAAGATCGGTCAACTTATCCTCTTGGATGGATAAAGCAGACACAATTGTCAGTTTTCCAATATTCTCGCAAGTGTAGTTGGAATCAAACTTGACGCTTGTCATTCGACAGCCGGCATTAATATAATCCTTATACAGATTATGTTCGGACATTATCAAAGCCGTTGGCGATTGAATCCAGTTGGCAATCCTGAAAAGGAGTTCAGCCTTTTTCCTGATCATCGGAGATAAATCAGGATATCTGTTTGCAAGATCTTCATAAGCGTAATACGGATAATGCTCATTAATGACATAACGTATGAAGCTATAGTCAGAAGGCGACTGGACGCCAAAGCCTCTGCAATGTCGCCAGCGATATATCCATATAAGCCATCTTTTCAACCAATACATCTTATTATATAACGCAGTTTTCAGTTATTTATTGTAATCACTTCAAGAAAAATCAAAATATAAACCAAAAGAAAAAGCCCCGAAGATATTGCTATCCTCGAGGCTCGACTTTGATTTGAAAAGAAGGCGGCTTCCTACTCTCCCGCATTGCATTGCAGTACCATCGGCGTAAGTGGGCTTAACTTCTCTGTTCGGAATGGGAAGAGGTGGGACCCCACCAC
>JALFIX010000249.1 GCA_022775105.1 Prevotella sp.
ATAGAGGAACGAGATGCCATAGAGCATCACGCCGCTTGAGAATGTGGCGGTGAGGACAAACTTGGCGGCTGCCTCAGCCGACTCCTTGCGATACTTGTTGAGGGCTACCATACATGCCATTGGCACTGAAGCCATCTCAAGACCGAGGAAGAACATCAGGAAATGACCTGACGACATCATCACATACATACCAAGAAGGGTGGAGAGGGTGAGGGTGTAGAACTCGCCGCTCACACGCTTAACCTCATCCTGCACGAGCCACGACTGTGCCATCACCACCACGATGAACGTGCCTGCGGTGAGGATGCCCTTCATGGCGTTGCAGGCGGCAGAGGCCTCATACAAGCCGCTGAACGCCTCGGCAGGAGCCACGGTGAAGCAGACAACCGTCTGGGCGAGCAGCGCCACATACATCAGCAGGCTGGTGTAGCAATGCTTTCTTTCGCCCTTGAAGATAAGGTCGGCGAGAAAGACTATCACGAGGGCAAGCATGAGCGTTGCCTCGGGTATCATGTTGAAAAACTGACTGTAATCCATTGTTTCCTACTGATTATATGTTTTGACTTAATACGTTGATAATCGGATTGACGGCATCGCCGATGACATTGCTTGCCCACATAGGAGCCAGACCGAGTCCGGCCACGCACGCGATAAGGCAGCAAACGGCAAAGCGCTCGTCCCATGTGGCGTCGGTGAGTTCGAGGTAGTGCTTGTCGGCAACCTCTCCGTAGAGAATCTTGCCAACGACACGCAGGATATAAACCGCGGTCACTACGATCGACATACAGGCGATGATGGTGCATGCGCTGTGGAATGTGCCGGCATTCTCGAACGAGCCCACGAAGATGGTCATCTCAGCCACGAAGCCCGAGAAGCCGGGTAGTCCGAGGTTGGCAAGACCGGCAATGACATATCCTACAGAGAGGAATGGCATGATCTTCATGAGACCACCCAAACGACGCACGTCACGGGTGTGAGTACGACCGTAGATCATACCGATGAGGGCGAAGAAGAGAGCGGTCATCAAACCGTGAGAAAGCATCTGGAGGATAGCACCCGTGCAGGCTGTCTTCGTCATCATGAGAAGAGCGAAGAGCACCAAGCCACAGTGTGACACTGACGAGTAAGCATTGATGTACTTCAGGTCGGTCTGCACACATGCTGAAAGGGCACCATAAACCACGGAGATGGTAGTGAGGATAAGGAATATCCACGAGAGCTCCTGGGCTGCTGCTGGCAACAGATACATTGCCACGCGGAAACAGCCATAGCCTCCTAACTTCATGAGCACTCCGGCGTGGAGCATGGACACTGCCGTCGGGGCAGAAGCATGACCGTCAGGTGACCATGTGTGGAATGGAAAGAGGGCTCCAAGGACACCGAAGCCGATGAAGATGAACGGGAAGAACACGTTCTGTATCTCGGGGTCGATGTTGTTCATGGCGGCAATCTCGTTGACGTTCATCGTTGTGGCACCACTGAAATAGTAGATGCCGAGAATACCGATAATAAGCAGGGCGGATCCTCCCATAAGCATAAGGGTGAGCTTCATGGCCGCATATTCCTTCTGGCCGCTACCCCACACACCGATCAAGAGGTACATAGGGATGAGGGCAACCTCGTAGAACATAAACATGGTGAACATGTCGGTGCAGATGAAGAAGCCATAGACACCGGTAGAGAGAAGGGTGAACCAGAGGAAATACTCCTTGGTCATCGGCTTCAGCTGCCATGAGGCAAAAGTACCGGTGAAGACGATGATGCTCGACAGAAGGAGCATCACAACAGAGATGCCGTCAACACCTACCGAGTAGGCGATATTCAGAGGACGGAACCATGGTGTGCTGTAGGTGAACAGCATCACGTCGGTGTTACCTGCGTTACGTGCCTGTACGAAGGCAACAGTAAGCCATATCGAGAGCAGGAGCAGAGCCGTTGAGCCTGCCACCATCACTCCACGCACCTGGTTGAGGTTGCGCGAGAGCCAGAGGCCGAGCAACATCACAACAGGGATAACTACGAATAATGTCAATATACTCATTTCTTGTTCTTTTTTAGAGTTGATGAGTTAACTTAAATGGCAAGCAATACCAAGGCTATTGCTACTGCGCCTGTTAGGAACCATACGGCATAACGGCGTACGTCGCCACTCTGCCATGGACGGATGGTCTCTCCTGCCTCATTGGCACTCCATGCAAGGAAGTCGAAGGTGCCGTCAATGACATGACGGTCGAACCATGCTATAGGAGTGGATACACAACGGAAGATAATCCTATGGGTGACATACTGATAAACCTCATCCATATAGAAACGCTTGTATGCTGCACGATGCAACTTTGGGAAGGTGCGGTACAGACGGTCGGCTATAGGCTGCTGCTCACCTTTATATATATAGGTGGCAAGACAGATGCTCGCAATGGCTATCACGGTAGAGGTGATGGCTATCTGGAGATTGAAATGGATGGTGTAGTCCTGACCATTAGCAGTAACAAAGCTTCCGAAGCTACCGCCAAGACCGGCAAAACCAGCTATAGTGGTATAGACACCCACGCCCACGGTGATGACACAAAGCACGATGAGGGGAAGGGTCATGGTCAGCGGTGCTTCGTGAGGAGTGTGGTG
>JALFIX010000252.1 GCA_022775105.1 Prevotella sp.
TTGTTGGATTCTCAGGAGCAGTAATCTCACTGGCATAATCCTGGGTAATAGGAGCTACTTCTGTACCACCATTGCTATCAAATGTGACGGTGTATTGGTTAATCTGCCATATAGCTTTGATAGTAATATTCTCAGCTGGCAGTGTAGCAGGAATCTCCTTGTCCCAAGCTATGAATGTATAACCAGTCTTAGTTGGGGCAGCAGGAGTTGTTACCGCTGTGTTGTAATCCTGTGTGATAGGAGCAATCTCTGAGCCACCATCAGTGTCGAATGTGATGGTGTATTGATTAATCTGCCATGTAGCCTTGATAGTAATATTCCCAGCTGGTATAGTTGCAGGAATCTCCTTGTCCCAAGCTACGAATGTATAACCAGTCTTAGTTGGGGCAGCAGGAGTTGTTACCGCTGTGTTGTAATCCTGTGTGATAGGAGCAATCTCTGAGCCACCATCAGTATCGAAGGTAATGGTATATTGGTTAATCTGCCACTTAGCAGTATAAGTCACACCATTAAGAGGCACTGTAGCACCCTGCTCAAACTTAGTTTCTCCATTATACCATCCGAGGAAAGTATAACCTTCCTTGGTCGGATCTGTCTCAGGAGCAGTAATTACAGAAGCATAATCAAGATTACCTTCCTGAACTACTTCTTCGCCATTCTTAAATACAACGGGGTACTTAATAGCCTGGAAGTTAGCTGTCAATGCTACAGGAGCAACCAATTCGAATGTATAAGGATTCTCTGTAGAAACCTCAGTTCCTTCAGCATTAGTCCAATTAACAAAACTATAACCATCGTTAGCTGTAGCTGTAGCGGTTACGCTTGTTCCATTCTCAACCTCACCATTTGGAGTAATTGCAACAGAACCCATAGCTTCATCTGCAGATGTTGCTGAGATGTTGTACGTGTCATAGATTGTCAAAGAAACTTCGAAATTACGCTGAGTAATCTCATCAATAATATCGTTTTCATTGAAGGCACAGCTAATATCTTTAAATGATATTGACTTCTGACCGAGTTCAGCATTTGCATCAACCTGTAATGTAATGTTGAAAATTTCGCCATCAGTTCCACCAAACCATACATTACCATCAGTTTCGACTGTAAAACTAACACCATTACCAGCAGCAAGATTAACCTTTCCAATAGTCATACCGTCTGTTACTCTTGTAGAATTCTTTATGGTTTTAAAGCTTACTCCTTCTGGCAAAACTAACTTAAACTGCATTCCTACAACATTAAAGTTGTTTCTTAACTGTAATGATAGACTTACCGTTTCTCCAAGTTTTGCCCTTAAAGAACCATCAACATAGCATTCAGCTTCTTTCTGAGCGAAAGAAATTGCTGCTACCATACTAAATAAGAATAAAAGTAAATACTTTTTCATAATTTTATATTTTTAATTTGAACTTTGAGAAGCTATTAATTTTCTTAATTGGATAATATCACTAATACTCGGTTTCCCGTCCCCATTTAAATCTGCTGCATCGTAAATCAAATTAGAATCAGTATATCCTGCAATAATTCTACGAATTCCAATAATATCAACAATAGAGAACTTACCATCATTATTAACATCTCCCGGAGTATATTTCACTATAGTAAATGTTGTAGGCGAACTTGCCTGTCCTATCTGTCCATCAGCCACAAAGTCTATAGTCTCCGCTATTTTAAATTTCTCCTTAGTAGTCTTGTCATACACCTTAAAACTCACGGTTTCTCCAGAAGCGGAATTACTTCTAACAAACATCCACAACCAAGTATAACCACCTTGACTGTTTACCGTTGCAAAACCACGACATTCCTCACCTACAAAAGCGGCAACCTCATAGTTACTATAGTCAGTGACATCATTTCCGTCAGTCACCAACTTGGCATAAACTGACATTTGATGCTGATAATCATGTTCATCCACAGACCATCCGCTCTCACTTTCCTGGGCATAGGTCACCATTGCCATGGCGAGCATACATGCCAAACAAACCAGTTTTCTAATTTTACATTTCATATACATTATCTATTTAAGTTATTAATATTCTATACCTCACGACATTGGCATATCAATGCTGCAAAAATACAAAAAACATTTCACAATAATATACAATGACTCTTTCATTTTCACACGGATTAACATTATTTAACCAAACAATTCCATTTAACTACTATTAAGTAGTAATTGTCACAAATAAATCTTTCCTTTCATCACAATGTCTATGGAATTGTGCGCATTGAGTTTTTTGGCAAGGTTGCTGCGATGTTTTTTTGCTGTAAGAACGCTTATGTTAAGCAATTTGGCAATCTCGCCCGTGCCGTAACCCTTGGACATGTAATACAGCACTTGTTTCTCTCGCTCTGTCAGAAGTTCTTCTGCTCCTGATGATGAGGTGTGCTTACTGTTAGCAGCCGACTGCATTACTTTGGCATACCACGTTCCACCATCCCTTATCGTTATCACCGCCTTGACCAGATTGTCCAATGACGAACTCTTGGGAACGTAACCGCATATATTGTTTTGAGAAAGTTTTGACAATATCCAAGGTTCCTCGTGTATGGAATAAATCAACACGGAAACACTTGAACTTAAACGGCTAACAAGTTCAAAGATTGCCACGGCATCCGAATCCGGATATTCCATATCCAGAATACATAGGTCGGGGTGGATTTTGGCATCAAGAAGACCCTGCAACTGCTTAGGGCTGTTACATTCAAGACAAGTCACACCATGCAACTGTGACAGGACTGACTTTATGCCTTCTCTCACTATCGGATGATCATCCACAATGATAATCTTATAATTTTTCATTTTTCAACGTTAGGCATTATATTTCAGCGCAAAGTTATAAAAAAAAATAAAAAAAGGAACTTTTTCCAAGAAAAAAGTTCCTAAAACCCTAAAAATACTACTTAGTAGTAGATGATTTCACACTTTTATGGGAAAAACCAACTTTATTGAGGTTCCTTGCTCATCACTGTCGTAGCTTATCCTGCCATTCAACGACTTAACCCTCTCGTCAACAATTCCAAGTCCCTGGCCCTCACCTTGACGAGGTTCAGACATGCCATGCCCATTGTCTGAGATATGCAGCAGACCGGTCGCTGCATTGTCCTCAACTGTGAGGCTGAGCGTAATAAGGTCTGCACCTGAGTGCTTGACTGCATTGGAGATACACTCCTGGGCTATTCGGAACACCTCGTATGCCACCGACTTGGGAAGGCTGTCCCAACGGTTGTCCTCACGATACCGGTAATCAATCTTGACACCTTCGCCAAGTTCCAGTCCCGATACGTATGCATTGAGTATCTCGTTGAGATTGAGACGCGAGAAGTCGGGCGGCATCATACCATGAGATATGTTGCGCACCTCACTGCGCAGCCTGTCTATATCCGACTGCATGGACTTCATTTCCTCTGGGGTTGACACATTGGCAATCTTCATGCTCATGCCAAGAAGGTCATTGGCTATGCCGTCGTGCAGTTCCTTTGCCATTCGCTTGCGCTCGTCCTCGAGACCGATGATATACTGGCGTGCCTCGTTCATCTCGGCACACTGGCGGATGAACATCACGCGGAGACGGTGGCGATGGCGGATGACGAGGATTACCACTATGAGTATGGCAGCGACAATGCTTCCGATGAGTGCCCATGCCGTGCGCTGCATCCTAAGTTCGGCGTGCTGCTCGCGCGCCAAGGCAAGTGCCATATCCTTTTCCTTTGTCTCGTATTTCACGTTGAACTCAGCCAACTTTGCCTCCATATCCTTGGATGCAAGAGAGTCGGTGAACATTCTTGCCGAGTCCATATAGCAATATGCCTTGCGATAGTCGGCGAGATGGTAGTAGCAGTTGGCTATCTTCTGGTAAATCGAGGAGTTGAGTGTGCCGGAGGATGTCTTGCCTGCAAACAGAAGCATGCCGGACAATGCGTCGCGCCAACGCTCGTGACGGTAGTCCATCTCTACACGAGCCTGTATAAAACCGATGCATGTTATCTCGTTGTCACAGGTGGCAAGCAGTTTGTTGCCCACGGATATGTAATGGAAAACGGAGTCGGTCTTGCCAAGGTCATCAAATACCGAAGCCATGGCTGGAATACAACGAAGACGCATGTCATCATTGCCGTCCTTTCCGTTGGCCAAAGCCCATGCCTTGCGCGAATATTCGATTGACTCCTGAAGCTTGCCTGCGGCAGACTTTATCATCGCTCCCATCTGCCAACAATAGAAACTCATGCTCTCGTCATCCAATTTGGCGGAGTGCCTTACGGCTATATCCAAGTATTTCTCGGCATCCTTGAAATGCTTGAGATTATGGTAGAAGACACTGAGGTTGAGGGCAAGTGTGGTGAGCCACTCGTCATCACCGTATTCCACGGCACAGTCCATGGCACGGTTGTAGTAGTAGATGGCGGAGTCGTTCATGTTGCGCCGGCGGTATATAACACCGAGATTGTTATACACACTGATATGTGCTTCGAGGTCTTTTACGTCTTTGAGCATTTGGCTTGCCTTTAGGCACAATGCCAACGACTCGTCAATTTTGCCCTGAATAACCAACTCGTCTGATTTCTCCACAATAGCCTCGACCTCTTTTGCCTTTGGGTCTTGCTTCTTGTCCTTGGCATCGTCTGCCAAGGAGGGCAAGGAAGTTAAGATTAACAAGATTAGTAATATTGCTTTCATATTCTTTTATATTACAATTCTGCAAATAGAGATATTTAAACACAGAGACACGGAGATACAGAGGTCATATTTTAAGTATTTAGAAGTTACAGAGAAAACTCTATGACTCCGTGTCTCCGTGTTCTATAAATAACTTTATGGTATGGTAAATTTCATTTTTCTTAATTGTAGTTTTTTATTAGGTTATATGCTAATTTCTCAGCCTCTGCCCTTGCGGGTTTCCCAGTCCCGGTTGTCGGCAATGGGATGACTGTGAGGATATGCCTCGGCACCCAGTGCTTGGGGAGGACTGAGCGGCAGATTTCATCCAATTCATCTGTATTTAAAGTATCAACCAAAAGAGTGACCGCCTCGCCAAGACGGGCATCGGGCACCTTGGTAATCATATATCCACATTGGAGGTGAGGCCGTAAGAGTCGCTCCACCTCTTCGATTTGTATCTTTATACCGCCACTGTCAATGACGTTGTCCTTACGACCTAAGATGCGGAACTGCTTTTTGCCATCGGCAAGAGTGCGCAGTTCGGCTATATCGTTGGTTTTCAGCCTTTCTGGATTGACAGCAGGGGCATATATCTCAAGACATGCATCTGAAGACAAGCTCACATCCACACCATCAAAGGGTGAATACCACAGACTTGCCTCCTCACCGCTAATCCTTCTCAGGGCAATATGGGATAATGTTTCCGTCATGCCGTAAGTACTCCACACGGCATTGGGAAACCGACGCAACTGGCTCTCCAAGGACTCGTCGATTGCCCCGCCACCTATTATTAAATGTCTGATGGACTTGAGTCGCTCAGCCTCTTCGGAAACTTGGAGAGAGGAATAGACCTGCAAGGGAACCATCGCTGCAAAGTCAAGGGGTTCGGAGATGTCTTTAAGTGGATGGCTCGAAGGTGTCACTTCTATCAGACGAAGACCGCGTACCAATGAACGCACGACAACCATCTTGCCGGCGATATAGTCGAGAGGCATGCACAGAAGAGCAGTATCTCCTTCTTTCAGTCCGAGGAAGTCACAAGTA
>JALFIX010000087.1 GCA_022775105.1 Prevotella sp.
GTGATGGGCATAGGAGGCAGTGCCACATGCGATGCCGGAGAGGGTATGCTGAAGGCTCTTCAAGACCTTGGACATTTGCATACGCAATGCCAGTTTGTCGTGGCTTGCGATGTAGGCAATCCGTTATATGGCGAACAGGGATCGGCATACGTCTTCGCACCGCAAAAGGGAGCTACACCCGAACAGGTCGAGATTCTTGACCAAAGGCTTCGGGCATTTGCTCATAAAACAGAGGAAGCAGGCATTGCCACCGCCGACATGGCACACCATCCAGGAGCTGGAGCAGCTGGAGGACTGGGCTATGCCTTCCTCTCCTACCTCAACGCCGAATTGCGATCAGGAATAGACATCATCCTGGACATTGCCGTATTTGACGAGATGATAAAAGATGCCGACATAGTCATCACGGGCGAGGGCAAGTCTGACGCCCAGACCCTGATGGGCAAGGTGCCTCATGGCGTACAGAAGCGATGCCTAAGAGCAGGAGTTGAGGTATGGCTATTGTCTGGTGCAATAGATGACCCTGAGTCTGTACTGTCCCGACATTTCTCAAAGGTAAAGAGCATCAACGAGAATGATTCCCGCCCGCTTGCGCAACTCCTTTTGCCCGAAGTGGCAAAGGAGAATCTAAGGAATACAGTGAAATCTTGCTTGAAATAGGAAAAAAGTCAAATATGAAAGAAGACATTCGTCACAGAAACAATCATTTCGTCACATTGCCCCATACTGTTCGTCACATAATGAGGCAATGTGTCCCAGAACACGAAGAAAGACACTAAATTAGACTTGAGATAGGAAAAAATACAATAACTTTGCACCCCGATTTCAAAGTTATTAATAGGTTATTAGAAGAAAAAAATGATTGTTTTAAGAAAAGGTATTAGACTGGGGGCATTGATTGCACTGCTATTGACGATTACATGTACAATGAATGCACAAACAGCATCACAAAGATTGCGCGGCACCGTGAAAAGTGCCATCAACCATGAACCGGTGGCATACGCCACAGTTATTCTCACCGCCTTCACCACCCACTCGCTCAACCTCGGCGACCGCAATTCGCCAATCGACCGTGACGCCACCCTTGCACATCCCGACTATGAGGTGCAGTACGACGAGGCTCGCTCATATTCCCTACAGCGTTCGCCGATGTTCATCCTTCACTACACCGTAAGCTATAGAATCAACCGTCAGGGCTTGACCCACGAGTTCAGCATCAAGCACATCAATTGCACTGGCACAAAGAGTTTCTACGGCTACGAATACGCCTATCGCGAGGACACGTTCAAGCCGATGACTTTCAACTTCTCCCTGCCCAACGTCAGCTATAAGTTGGAGTTTTGGTCAAGGAGACACTACAAAAATGTGGTATTAAACATTTTTAAGGGCGAAAGTTATACTTGTTCTAATATTTATTTGTATCTTTGTCGCCACTTACTACATTTTAGGAATTATTATAAGATGAAGGAAATAATTGATTTTCTGCGCGACCTTTCGTGCAATAACAACAAGGAGTGGTTTACTGCCAACAAGCAACGATATCAGGAGGTATTGTCGCGTTGGCATGAGTTCTGCGAGAAACTCATTCAGGAAGTCGGACAATTTGACCCGGACATAGCCTGCCTGACAGTCAAGGACTGCACTTACCGCATTTATCGCGATACTCGTTTTAGTGCAGACAAGAGTCCTTACAAGACTCATTTCGGCGTGTTCCTGTCAAAAGGCGGAAAGAAATCAATGCACGCCGGCTACTACTTCCATATAGGAATCGGCTCAGGGAATGAATACCCCCATTGCCACATGATTGCATCGGGAAACTATTGCTTCGCCCCACACGTGGTCAAGATGCTTCGCGAGGACATCAGCTTCGGATGGGAGGAGTTCAAGACGGATGTCCTTGATGTTGCTGACCCTTCGTTCTCGGTGGATATGGACGGAGCACTAAAGCGAGTGCCGAAGGATTATCCTGCCGATGCACCATACGCAGACTTCATGCGCCTGAAGAGTTTCTCATTGGTCACTTACCTCGACAATGATTTCATTCTCAAGCCTGGTCTTGTGAAACGCGTGTCAGAACTATTCAAGACCGTAAAGCCTTTCAACGACTATATCAACCGGGCGGTGGATTTTACAGATGATTGACGTGGTTACTTCTATCACTTCTATCACCCCTTCTATCACTCTTTTATCACTATTTAACTATCAGATAATAAGAATGTTAACTAATTGAGTGATAGAAGTGATAGAAGAAAATGAAAAATTACTGAATGCGCACGCGCGCGAGTAAAGGAATGGGCAACGAGGTGCTATCACTTTACACTATGTAAAAGTATGAAGACAGGTATCTATAAAAATCTACGGAAGCTATCGTGATTACGTCATCATAGGTGCTTCATTCTATATTCCGCACTGCGGAACAGACGTTCTCCACTGCGGAACAGACGTTCTCCACTGCGGAATATAAAACACACCCGTGTACTCATCAAATTCTAACCGTCATTATTGAGAAAATACCATGCCTATAGTAATAAACTCACGAAGCCCGAACGGTACAGAGGATTGTCACCTATTCCACCCAGGGGACTGTCACCTATATCACCCTGTACCACATCTCCTGTACCACAGTTTTGTTAAATACCCATAAATATCACGCAATAATTATCCGTATATTGAGTTTTTTTATTATCTTTGCCAATCAAAATCATACATAAGAATATGAGAAGATTCATCCGTAAGATAAAAATAGAATGACTAATACTTTATGGACAATATATCCCACTTCCGTTCGCTCGACGAACTGATACGCGCCTTGGACAGGGAACGCAAGCTGCTGCATGCTCTCTTTCAGGACAGGAAACGGCTCTCGTTCCGCTATGACCTGGCACGCGAATTGGCAAGCAAGAGGGATGAGAGCATAGAGTTCCTGCGTCGCTATGGCGTCATACGCGAGAATGCTGACTTCGTGGAGCTGGAGGATGTCTATCTATCCTTCTTCGAAGAAGTGCTAGAGGTGAACGAGGACATCAACGTGGCGAGCGTGAAGGAGAGCATCGACTCGCTGAACAATGCCATCGACTATTATCTCAGCGAGAACAATCCAAGCAGAAAATACGGCTACCTGCGCGACGTGAAGAGAATGCTCCGCAAGATAGCGCTGACCACACTGAGGAATGTAATCGACCTGAAGCGCAACATCGACAACACCTACAAGAACGAGCCAACCTTCGCCATAAAGAAAAAGAAACTTGTCCATTTAGACGAAAAGCGGCGCGACATTGCCGTGCTCATTAACGAATGTGAGCGGGTGATTGACGAGAAGCAGACTACGTTCTTCATGGTCGCCATGGACGTGCAGCTGAAGGAGATTGTGACTGACGTGAAGTTGCAGTTGCGCGAGGTGTATCACAATCTGCTGGAGCTTGACAGACAGATTATCAACTACCTGAACCTGATTGAATATCAGAACCGCCTGTTCCAGAAGGTGCAGAAGCTGAAATACCTGCGCGACCAGATGCTGTTGGAAACTAATACCGACATCAGGGCAAAGCTCTCGGCGAGAAACCCCGTATGGATGGAGCCTCGCCCACGCTATCCGCTTAAGGTTTCATTGTCGATGCTTCGCAATACGGAAGAGGGACTGAAAATCATCCAGGATATTGCCAAGGGAAAAGGCAACAGCCGACTGAGGAAGGGCAACTTGGCAGAACCATTGACTGAGGAAGAACTTACCGAGCAGCGACAGACGCTCCAGATGGTTGATATCAGTGAGGTGAAGAATGCCTTCATGGCATCAGGCGACCACCTTTTCCACTTCGTCATGAACTATTCCAACTATAGGATTCCCATGGACGATGAAGCCAAGTTGGTGCTGTTCTGCCAGATAGCCACACAATATCTCGAAGATGTGGAGATTACGGCAGAATACCGTAAATTCGGCGCAGTGGAGTATCCGCTGATTTTTTCAAAATCCTTTCATTCATAAAAGACATTCAAGATGCGCTATACCAAAGAAATATTTGACATACTGAGCAAGGGCGGATTCATCTCCCAGAACTCCATATCCCAGCAGAGGTCGCATCTCTACGATGCGATAGAGGATGACTTTGAAAGTTATCAGGAGTACTACCGTGGCATTGGCTTCCTGCTCGAAGGGGGCAACGGCTACTACTATTTCTCCCGTACGGAGAACAAGGTTGAACTAACAGACAAGGTGCAACGGCTTGCACAGTGGATTGACCGTGTGGATTTCCTCAAGACCTTCAACAACACCTTCGGTTCGGGATTCTCATTCCGAAAGTCAAACATCTTAGAGCAATTCTCCAGCGACATCGAGCTGAAAGAAAAGGCGCGCAGCCTCTATCCTGATGTAAAGACCAACGAGGAGAAGATGGAGAAACTCATTGCCGACCTGGAGCGGCAAGGCTTTGTGGAGTTGGAGAATGAGCTGGACGGCACCTACAAGGTTACTGCCGCCTTCCATTATATCGAAGAACTGATAGATTGTCTCACCATCATTGAAACAGAAGAAGCATGAGAGCCTTACGGAAAATCGTTTTCATCAACAGTGCCAACATACGTTATGCCGAAGTGAAGTTGGATGGCAATGTACACTTCATCGGCACACAGGGAGTGGGCAAGAGCACCTTGCTCCGTGCAATCCTGTTCTTTTATAATGCCGACAAACTGCATCTTGGCATCCCGAAGGAGATGAAATCGTTCGACGAGTTCTATCTGCCTCATGCCAATTCATATATGGTCTATGAGGTGGAGCATGAGCATGGACCTTTCTCCATCCTTGTCTTCCGTTCCTCGGGCAGGGCATGCTACAGGTTTGTGGATGCCGCCTATCAGAAAGAGTGGATTGTAGATACAAATGGCGAGGTGACGGCAGAAAGCAAGGTGATACGCGAGCGGCTTAACGGAGTATTTATGAGCAAGATAATCGACCGATACGAGCAATACCGTGACATCATCTACGGCAACCGTCAGGCTGTGGGCAAGGAGTTTGTACGCTTCCAACTGATGGAGACAGGCCGCTACCAGAACATTCCGCGCAGCATACAGAACGTGTTCCTCAACTCACGCCTCGACGCCAACTTCATCAAGGACATCATCATACGCTCGATGACTGAGGAGGAAGCGAACATAGACTTGGGATATTTCCGCCGCCAGGTGGCTGACTTTGAACAGGAATACCGCGACATCTCTTGCTGGTACAAGCAGGACCAAAAGGGAGAATCGGTTGTGAGGAAACAGGCAGAGACAGTGGTGAAGGCATACCATGAATTGCTCTATATGAAGCAGCAAATAACTGACTTATGCGGCGAACTGAAATATGCAGAGCGCACTTCACGCGAACGGCTTCCCCTTATCGAGGCCAAGATTGCCGAGCTTATACAGGAACAGGAGAAGCAGAAGCGACTGCTTGCAGAACTACAGCAGAAGCATGACACGGAGAAATCGGGCCTCAACCAGGAACAAGGTGTCGTAAACGAAAAACTGAAACGACTGAAGGAACGTCGTGACTACTATGCCAAGGAGCAGATTGAGGAAGTAATCAAACGATGCGACAAAGAGCAAGGCGTGAAGGCGGAACTGGACACACTCAAGGAGAGGCTCGCCGAACTTACCGCACGGTTCAACGACATCACGACAAAATATAAGGCACTATGTCAGAACGTCACCAACCAATTGGAGACATTCCGACACGCACAGCAGGAGAGAATACTGTCGGAAGGTCAAGCCAAACAGAAGACGGACGAGCGGCTTATCGACGAATACAACTCGGCACGCACGGAGATTGAACTCTCTTTCAAAGAGAAAATTGCCACCACATCGACTTCGATGGAAAGTATTAAGTCGGAGCAAAACGATTGCGAAAAGGAACTCCTGAAGTTGAAGTATTTCAACCCATTTAAGGAGGAGAAGGATGCCCTGAACAGGCAACTAAACGAACTTAGTCTGAAAGAAAAGGAACTGCAAGGAACAATAGCTGCCAAGACGGCGGAGATTAACCGACTTCAGGCAGAATATGACAAACAGGAGGTGGAGACTCTTGCCAACTATCAACGCCAGATGGACGACAAGCAGGCGCAAATTGACTCGCTCAAAGAGCAGATTGCAGCGATTGACAAGATTCTCGACCGCACGAAAGGCTCTCTGTATGAATGGCTTGAGGAAAACAAGAAGGACTGGGAGCAGAACATCGGTAAGGTCATCAACGAGGAAAAGGTGCTATATCAGACAGGCTTGCATCCGCAGAAAGCCGACGGAACTTCGTTGTATGGAGTGCGTCTGGACCTTGCCGACCTTCCGCTGAACGTAAGGAAGCCCAAACAACTGCAAGAGGAGAAAGCGGAATTGGAAAACAAGCTGAATGCCATCAAGGCTGAGCTGAATAAACTACAGGAGGAAAGAGAGAAAGCCATCGGGGAATTGAAACATCAGTTTAGTCCCAAAGTGAAAGACCTCAGACAACAGAAGTCACTTGCCGAGGCTGAACTGAACATGATACCACAGCAAAGGAAAGCCATACGTGTAAAGTTGGAGGACTTTGAAGCCAAAGGCAAGACCCTCATCGAGCAGCGACAGCAGGAGCTGAACTCCCGTCAGCAGGAGTTGGCCCACAGCATGACTGCGGCACAGGCACATCTCGAAAAGGTAAATGCCGACAAACAGAAGCAACTCACCGCAGCACAAAAGAAATACGACGAGACCAAGAGAAGCAACGAGAAGGGCTACATGGAGCGCGTGGCGGAGATTCAGGCAGAAACCAAGCTCCGCGAGAAAGAAGCTGAGGCAGAACGGCTGAAACTGAGGCAGATGGAAGTGGGAGAACTGAAAGGCCGTGGTGCAGATACCAGTTTGGTTGAGGACTGCAAGTTAAAGATACAGACAGCGGAGAATAATCTGAGGTATATCGAGCAGCACCGCAAATTAGTGTATGACTACCGCCGTGACAAGGAGGAACTGTTCGACCAAGAGGAGAACCTCAAGAACCAAAAGAGGATGCTTGCCGACAAGCTCTCGCAACTGAACGAGAAATACGCTTTGCGCAAGCAGAAGCACGACGGACATTTGACCGCCATAGCCAAAGACCTGAGCGGACGAAGGGACGAAAAGCAACGCACAGAAGAGGAACTGACAAAGGCAGAACGTTTCGCCCACGACGAGAATCTCTGTCCGCCGATGCTGACTGATGCAAAGGAGAAGCAGACACTGCGCACTCCAGGACAAGCTGTTGACGAACTCACCGGCATCATCGTGTCAAGACAGAAATGCCAGAACCAGTTCAAGCAGGGCGTCAATGTGTTCAAAGCCAATTTCTCGGCTAAGAACACTTTCAACTTCCGCACAGAGCTTACCCTCGACGAGGACTACCTCGACTTCGCCAACAACCTCGACGACTTCCTCATCAACAACAAGTTGGAGGAATACCGCCGCAGGACCAGCGAACGCTATGTGGACATCCTTGCACGAGTGTCGAAGGAGATGGGCGAACTGACACGCCATGAGTCGGACGTTGACAAGATTATCCATGACATCAACAACGACTTCAAGGAGCGTAACTTCGTCGGGGTCATCAAGCTGATAGCACTCCAGTCGGTGCCGTCTGCCGACAAGATGGTGCAACTGATGAAGCGCATCAAGGAGTTCAACGACGACAACCAGTTTGCCATGGGAGAGATGAACCTCTTCTCAACCGCCAACCGTGAGGAGGTGAACCATAAGGCGGTTGTCCATCTGCTCGACTTCATGAAGTCGCTTACCGACAATCCGCAACGCCAATACCTCACGCTCTCCGACCTCTTCCAACTTCAGTTCCGCATCATAGAGAACGACAACGACACGGGCTGGGCTGACAAGCTCTCGCATGTGGGCAGTGAGGGAACGGACACACTCGTAAAGGCGATGATCAACATCATGCTCATCAACGTGTTCAAGGCGAAGGTTAGCCGCAAGTTCGGCGACTTCCGCATCCATTGCATGATGGACGAAATAGGCAAACTGCATCCGCAGAACGTGAAGGGCATACTCGACTTTGCCAACGCACGCAATATCCTGCTCATCAACTCTTCGCCCACCACTTACAACGTGACCGACTACCGCTACACCTATCTCTTGCAGAAGGACGGCAAGTCGAAGACCATCATCCACCCTCTCATCTCACAACAATGAAGATAACTACAGCACTCATCGACAAACTCATCCGCCTTGCTGGAGGAGAGTCGCTGCCTGCCAGCCAACTGCGAGGGGAGTGGGTGGACGAACTGCTGCGCGAAGGACTTCTCGTAAGTACCTCGCATGGCAGTCGCAGAACACTACGCGCTCCCCAATCCCAATCTTTCTGCCGTGCACTGGCTGCCCTTGACGAGAGGTTGACCGACTTGAATCAGATGCGGGAGATGCTATTGTCAGAGGAGGCTTTACGTGCCGAACAAGCTGAAGCAACAGGCAACTCCAAACTATTGCCCGTCCGTTCATGCCCAGGCTTTCCCGTCAACTCCTACGAGTTGATTGTATGTAGTCTGCACGGACGGG
>JALFIX010000028.1 GCA_022775105.1 Prevotella sp.
CCTGCTGTGGTGTGAAACGTCGTTGTGTGGGAATGTAGCCTGTGGCGGCGAGACGTACCGAGAGTTCGATAATATAATAATGTGAGAATCTCTGACGTGGCATCCGAAAATTTGAGACGAGACTTTAGAAAATCTGAGACGTGTGATTAAATGAAGAGTGAAGAATGAAGGTTGGAAATTGAAGGTTGAGTAATTACATGAAATTGTACATAAGTCAAATATACAAATAAACTGTGACATAAAAGCACAAAACACACGGAAATAATGTGTATGAGCCTTTATTTCATACTTTTCCGGGACTTTTTTTCACTTTTTTGTCCCGACTGGCAATAATATCAATTTTTTTATGTAATTTTGCAACCAATTATGAAAGAAGTGACAGTTAAAGACTCTTCTCTGCGCCAGGCTGCTGGGGAGGGTATGGACGAATTTGTGGACGTGTTCTTCACGGCGATAAGCGATGCCGTGGGAGGCGAGCTGACGGCCGAGACCATGGTGGAGCTGAATTCCGACCAGTTGACGCTATGGGCTTACCGTATATTGCGCGACGAGGTGATGGACGGGGGCTTTGTGCAACTGATACACAACGGCTACGGTCCGTTTATTTTCCTCAATCCCTTTGCCAAGGCAATCAGGGAGTGGGGCCTGAGGGACTTGTGCAAGATGCTGCGTGCGGTGCATCCGCTATTCAAGAAATACCGTGAGGAACTGGAGCAGGACTGCACCGACGAGGAGTTTATGGCACTGTTTGAGAAGTATCCTGAGTTTGACGACTTCGACGACGAGTTTGTTGAGAACGAGGAGCGATTCACGGCTATGGTGGCGGAATATATCGACAACAATATCGGGAAGTTCGCCACTGTCGTATGATATATTAATTTAAACATCAATATCATTGAATTATGAACAAGGAACAGGAAAAGATTCGCAAGAAGAGTCCTGTGAGCATACGAAATAAGAAAGCCAGTTTTGAGTATTTCTTCATCGAGGAATATACTGCGGGCATTGTGCTTACGGGCACTGAGATAAAATCCATACGTCTCGGCAAGGCAAGTCTTGTCGATACCTTCTGTTATATCAATAACGGGGAGATATGGGTGAAGGGCATGAGCGTCAGCCCATACTTCTACGGCTCGTATAACAACCACGAGATGAAGCGCGACCGCAAGCTGCTGCTCAACAAGAAGGAGATTCAGAGACTGCAGAGCGCAACCAAACAGACGGGATACACCATCGTGCCCCTGCTTGTGTTTATCGACGAGCACGGAAGGGCAAAGATGGACATCGCCCTGTGCAAGGGCAAGAAGGAGTTTGACAAGCGACAGACCCTAAAGGAGAAGGAAGACAGAAGGGAGATGGACAGGGCGATCAAGCACTTTTAAATGAAGTGCTTGAAATTAAAGAATTAAAGTTCTTTTGCGTTTGTGTGTTTATGAATATAAGAGAAATAATTAAGGAGAAAATACTGGTGCTCGACGGAGCTATGGGCACCATGATTCAGAGCTACGGGCTCACTGAGGAGGACTTCAGGGGTTCGCGCTTTGCTGATGCGGATATCCAGATGAAGGGCAATAACGACATGCTCAACATCACCCGACCGGACGTGATACTCGACATCCATCGACGCTATCTGCGCGCCGGTGCCGACATCATCTCCACCAACACCTTTAGCAGCCAAAGGATTTCGGAGGCTGACTATAGGCTGGAGGATGTAAGCCGCGAGATGGCATACGAGGGAGCGCGACTGGCACGCAAGGCTGCCGACGAGTTCTCAACACCGGAGAAACCACGCTTTGTGGCAGGGTCGGTGGGACCCACCAACAAGACTTGCTCCATGAGCCCCGATGTCAGCGACCCCGCGATGCGAGAGCTGACCTACGACCAACTCTACGATGCATACTTGGAGCAGATGGAGGCATTGGTGGATGGAGGGGTTGACCTGATATTGGTAGAGACAATATTCGACACGCTCAATGCCAAGGTGGCTGTGGATGCCGCCACGTCGGTGATCAGACGTAAGGGCAGGGACGTGCCTGTGATGTTGTCGGTGACGGTGAGCGACCTCGCCGGACGCACGCTCAGCGGACAGACCCTGGACGCATTCCTTGCCAGTGTGAGCTGTTATGACATATTCTCAGTGGGACTCAACTGCTCGTTCGGGGCACGTCAGATGAAACCCTTCCTGGCTCATCTCGCGCGCAAGGCTCCGTTCTATGTGAGCTGCCATCCCAATGCAGGACTGCCCAACTCGCTCGGACTTTACGACGAGACGGCTGACACCATGGCACCGCAGATTGCGGAATATATCGAAGAGGGACTTGTGAATATCATCGGTGGATGCTGCGGTACAACGGATGAGTTTATTGCGCGTTATGTGCCATTGGTGGAGGGCCGCACCCCACGTCAGCCGCAACCCCGTTCGCAGACGATGTGGCTCAGCGGACTCGAACTGCTCGACGTGACTCCCGAGGTGGGGTTCGTGAATGTGGGCGAGCGATGCAACGTGGCTGGTTCGCGCAAGTTCCTGCGCCTCATCAAGGAGAAGAAATACGACGAGGCCCTCGCCATCGCCCGCAAGCAGGTGGCTGACGGGGCACAGGTGATTGACATAAATATGGATGACGGCCTGCTCGACGCAAAGACGGAGATGACCACATTCCTCAATCTCGTGGCAAGCGAACCCGACGTGGCTCGGGTGCCGGTGATGATTGACTCGTCAAAGTGGGATGTCATCACCGCAGGACTCAAGTGCGCCCAGGGCAAGTGCATCGTCAACTCCATATCCCTGAAGGAGGGCGAGGAAGTGTTTGTAAGCCATGCCCGCGACGCGATGCGCTACGGAGCCGCAGTGGTGGTGATGTGTTTCGACGAGCAAGGTCAGGCCACGACCTACGAGCGAAGGATTGAGATAGCCGAAAGGGCTTACCGGATACTCACGCAAGAGGTGGGGATGAATCCCCTCGACATCATCTTCGACCCCAATGTGCTTGCCATAGCCACCGGAATGGAGGAACACGACGCATACGCCGCCGACTTCATCCGTGCAACGGGATGGATAAGGAAGAACCTGCCGGGAGCGCACGTCAGCGGCGGTGTGAGCAACCTGTCGTTCTCATTCCGCGGCAACAACTGGATACGCGAGGCCATGCACGCCGTGTTCCTCTATCATGCCATATCACAAGGCATGGACTTCGGCATTGTCAATCCTGCAACAAAGGTATTGTATAGCGACATACCAGCCGACCGTCTTGAGATTATCGAGGACGTGGTGCTCAACCGCCGTTCCGGGGCATCGGAGAAGCTCATAGCACTTGCCGAGGAGATAAAGGCAAGCCTGGAGGCAGCCGGAGATGCAGCAACAGCGTCCCGCGAGCAGGAGGAGTGGAGGCAGAAACCGCTTGCCGAACGTCTGCAACATGCTCTCGTGAAAGGAATAGGAGACTATCTGGAAGAAGACCTCACAGAGGCTCTCACTGTTTATCCCAGGCCCGTGAATATCATCGAAGGGCCGTTGATGGATGGAATGAACACGGTGGGCAAGCTCTTCGGGAGCGGCAAGATGTTCCTGCCCCAGGTGGTGAAGACAGCCAGGACGATGAAACAGGCAGTGGGCATCCTCCAGCCTTATATCGAAGCCGATAATTCCGCATCATCCGATAATTCCGCATCATCCTTGGATGCAGGCAGCACGTCCGCCAAAAAAGCCGGCAAGGTGCTCATTGCCACTGTCAAGGGCGACGTGCATGACATAGGCAAGAACATCGTCGGAGTGGTTATGGCTTGCAACAACTATGAGGTGATTGACATGGGAGTGATGGTGCCGCCCGAGCAAATAGTGCGCAAGGCCATCGAGGAGAAGGTGGACATCATCGGACTCAGCGGACTCATCACTCCGAGTCTTGAGGAGATGGTGAACGTGGTGCGCGAGATGGAAAAGGCAAATCTTCATATCCCCGTCATGATAGGCGGAGCCACCACGAGCGAGCTGCATGTGGCACTGAAGATAGCCCCGGTGTATAGCGGTCCGGTGGTGTGGATGAAGGATGCCTCGCAGAATCCATTGGTGGCATCGCGCCTGTTGGGCAACGGGGGAAATACTGAAATCCAGCATGACCTCGACGAGAAATACGCTGCCATGCGCAGCGATTATGAGTCTCACCAGCAGCAACTGACGTCACTGGATGAAGCCCGTAAGAACAAATTAAATCTGTTTGAATAATATGATAAAGACAATACTGTTTGATATGGGAGGAGTGGTGATAACCCTCGCCCAACCCCAGGCCATAGAGCGTTTCAAGGCTCTTGGACTGAAGGATGCCGAAGAGCGTCTTGACGCATACACCCAGCAGGGAATATTCGGCGACCTGGAAGCAGGACGCATCAGCGACGAGGACTTCCGCCGCGAGCTGAGCAAGCTCGTGGGGCGCGAACTCACATGGCAGGAGTGCTGTCATGCGTGGAAGGGATATTGCTCTGACGTTCCCCGACGCAATCTCCTGAAGATGCAGGAACTGCGCCGGCGCGGATACCGTGTCGTTCTTCTCTCCAACACCAATCCGTTCATGATGTCGTGGGTGATGAGTGAGGATTTCGACGGCGAGGGACATTCCTTGGCTTTTTATCTTGATGCGGCATACGAGAGCTATAAGTGCGGGGCGATGAAGCCTGATGCGAAGTTCTTCAATGCAGTTATAGAAGGTGAGAACCTTGTGCCCTCGGAAACCCTCTTCCTCGACGACGGTCCACGCAACATCGAGGCAGCCAAAGCTCTCGGCATAAAAACACTGCTTGTGGAGAACGGTGAGGACTGGACGGAGATAATTGAAGACAGCCTGAAGTCATTTGAATAAATAATAATGTAATATATAAATAGAATCTTTATGAAAAAACTATTTACAAGCAAGTTATTTGCTTTTCAGTGTTCGATATTGGCAGTACTTATGCTGTTTGGGGCAATAGAGTCCACGGCACAGGTCAAGCGCGAGTTCAGAGGTGCATGGATTCAATGCGTAAACGGACAGTTTATCGGTATGTCCACTGCCGACATGCAGCGCACACTGTCCTACCAGCTCGACCAGCTGAAGAAGGACGGTGCAAATGCCATCTTCTTTCAGGTGCGTCCTGAGTGCGACGCTCTCTATCCCAGTGAGATAGAGCCTTGGAGCCGTTTCCTCACCGGACAGCAGGGCAAGGCACCCTCGCCATATTGGGACCCCCTGCAGTGGATGATAGAGCAGTGCCACAAGCGCGGAATGGAGCTTCACGCATGGATAAACCCATATCGCGCCAAGACGAAGACCACCACCGTGCTTGCCCCGACACACGTGGCAAAGCAGCGTCCCGAGATGGTGTTCGAGTATGACGGACAGCTTATCCTCAATCCCGCATACGACGCCAACCGCCAGCATATATGCAGGGTGGTGACTGACATTGTCAACCGATATGACGTGGATGGAATCCACATCGATGATTATTTCTATCCTTATCCCGTGGCTGGACAGACCATCCCCGACGAGAAGGACTTCGCGCAGCATCCCTGCGGACATGCAAATATAAAGGACTGGAGAAGATACAACGTGAATAACTTCATTTATGACATCCATGATTCCATCCATGCCGCAAAGCCATGGGTGAAGTTCGGTGTGTCGCCATTTGGTATTTACCGTAATAAGACTACCGACATCAACGGCAGTGACACCAACGGACTCCAGAACTATGACGACCTGTATGCCGACGTGCTCATGTGGGTGAACAACGGACTCATTGACTATTGTGTTCCACAGCTTTATTGGGAGATTGGGCATAGTGCTGCTGACTATAGCAAACTCATCAAGTGGTGGAACCGCAATGCCTCGCAGCGTCCGTTGTATATCGGTGAGGACGTGGAGCGCACGGTAAAGGCAAAGGACAAGGATAATCCCGAGACGCATCAGATGGCAGCCAAGTTCAAGCTTCACGACCAGTGCCAGAATGTCAACGGCACAGTGTTGTGGTATGCCAAGGCAGCTGTTGACAATATCGGCAATTACGGCACGATGCTCCGCAATGTCTATTGGCGTTATCCGTCGCTTCAGCCTTCAATGCCATTTATAAGCAAGAACGCGCCCTCGAAGCCCGCCAAGCTGAAAAAGGTGTGGACATCAGACGGACTTATGCTCTTCTGGACTGCTCCCCGTTCAAAGGATTGGTCAACCGAGGCTTATCAGTATGTGGTGTATCGTTTTGGCAAAAACGAGAAGATTGACCTTGAGAATGCCAATAAGATTGTCGCCATCACCAAGGATAACTTCTACAAGTTGCCATACGAGTCGGGCAAGGAAAAATACACATACGTTGTCACTGCCCTCAACCGTATTCACAACGAGAGCAATCCTGTGAAAAAGAAGATTAAGTTGTAAGAATAACTTTGTGTGGTGATAATATTTTCATCATCACACAAAGTTTTTTTCCATACCGCCAAACTTTTCGCCGATTATTTGCTATTTTGAGGACTCAATATTTAACTCAGGAATAAAAAACGTGGAGCTTGTACAACTTGTCGTATATTCATTGAGGCCCTGTAAATTGCCCTTCCCGATAAACGAACAGAGTACAAAACTCCACTAAGGCATATAATCCGCCCACTAATCCAGCCGACAGGATACAATAACTCCTGCCGACAAGATACAATATGGGCATAGAATAATCTACACCTTTAGTGGCGTTGACATCTGATTTGTTTGTTGACAAGTGTGAAATTTTCCAGGTTTCAATGAATAAAAACCAAAACGTCGTAAACGCCTTTCTTCCCATAATGTTTCTGGCTTATGAGCAGCGTGCTGCCCTTGCCATACGTCCGTTTCCCTCCGGCCCTTAGGCATAGAGTTCAACTAACTGCGTGCAAAAGTATATAAAAATCCCGAACTGCCAAACAATTCGGGAGATTTTTGCGATTTCAGCCTTGTCTTTCAAAAAAATACTGTACCTTTGCAGCCACATTTGCAAAAGAATTATTGACTACAATGAAGAAGACTGTATTAATAACAGGTGCAACAAGCGGAATAGGTGAAGCTTGTGCACGAAAATTCGCCGAAGGCGGATACCGACTCATCATCACAGGACGCAATGCCGAAAAGCTTGCCGAACTGGAGGCTGAACTGCCTGCGGAAGTGCTCACACTATGCTTCGACGTGCGCGACAGAAATGCCGCCACCAAGGCTGTCAACTCGCTGACGGCGGAATGGAGCACTATCGACGTGCTGATAAACAATGCAGGACTCGCCCTCGGTCTCGAACCAGAATATGAAGGTGACTTCGGGGACTGGGACACAATGATTGACACCAATATCAAGGGACTGCTCACCATGACACGTCTGATTGTGCCGCGAATGATAGACCGCAACGCAGGCCATGTCATCAACATCGGCTCTGTTGCGGGAGATGCTGCTTACGCTGGAGGCAACGTGTATTGTGCCACAAAATCGGCAGTGAAGGCCATCACCGACGGATTGAGAATCGACGTTGCGCATACGGCAGTGAGGGTGACTAATCTCAAACCGGGATTGGTGGAGACACACTTCAGCAACGTCCGATTCCATGGAGACGACCAGCGTGCCGACAATGTATATAAAGGTATTACCCCGCTCACGGGAGCAGACATTGCCGACGTGGCCTTCTATGCAGCAAGTGCGCCCGCCCATGTGCAGATAGCCGAGGTGTTGATACTCGCCACCCATCAGGCCAGCGGCAGTGTGATTCACCGGAGCTGAAAGGATGTCGTATGAGAGATTAGAAAGTAGAAATTGGTGAGGTCGAAGATGGGTACCAGTCATCGCACTGGGTCCTCGGATTATATCTTGGTTGAGACATAAAATGCATAGCGGGTGCAAAGGTACAAATTTTCCGCGAGACTCCTGTGTACTACAATTCAAATAATGTGGACACTTTGCATGAAACACAGGGGGGTGACTGTTTTTAATACCCCCAAAAAGACCGAAAAAAAATTATGAGCCATCAAACTTGGGTTAATACTAATTTAACAGAAAAGAGGCAAAGCATTACAATTACATCATTACAATAAATCAATGCCCATACTAAAAAAGGCAGTCACATTCTTGCCCAATCATCCTTCGTTCATCCTTCGTTCATCCTTCGTTCATCCTTCGATTGGGACTTGGAGGATGATTATTGGATCTGCGGAGGTAGATATAAGTATAAAAGAAGTCGGGCATCCGCAAATGGGATGCCCGACTTTTATTATTTATTTATGAACAAAAATCAATATTAGAGATTCAGAGACTTCTTGATTGCCTCGATGCGCTCGTCGGCTGCCTTCAGACAGCGGTCGTAGTCGGCGGCGGTCTTCATGCTCTCGTCCTTAACCTCGATGTAGAACTTGATCTTAGGCTCTGTTCCTGAAGGACGCACACTGATCTTGGTGCCGTCGGCGCAGAACCACTGCAGCACGTTGCTTGTGGCTGGCATGTCGAGCTTCTGTGTGCCCTCGGCTGTTGTGATCTCGAGAGTCTGGAAGTCCTTCCATACGGTGATGGGACTGCCTGCGAGGTCCTTCGGAGGATTGGCACGGAAGTCGGTCATCATCTTCTTGATTTCGTCAGCACCGGTCTTGCCCGGCTTGGTGACATTGACGGTGAATTCGCGAGAGAAGCCGTAGTCAACATAGATGTCCATCAGCAGGTCGTATAGGGTGCGGCCGTTGTCCTTTGCCCATGCTGCAATCTCGCAGATAAGACAGATGGAAGCGGGAGCATCCTTGTCGCGCACCTTGTCGTAAGGCAGATAGCCGAATGACTCCTCGCCACCGCCGATGTACTTCTGCTTGCCCTCAGAGAGTGCAATCTCGCGTGCAATCCACTTGAAGCCAGTGTAGCAGTCGCGGATCTCAACACCGTTGCGCTGTGCAATCTTGGCGATAACCTCTGTGGTAACGATGGTCTTAACCATGAAGTCTGATGGATTGAGCTTGCCGAGCTTCTTCTTGTTCTCGATGATATAGTAAGAAAGCATCATTGCGGTCTGGTTGCCGTTGATGATAATCCACTCACCCTTGCTGTCGCGGCAAACGATGGCAAGACGGTCGGCATCTGGGTCAGAAGCAATCACGAGGTCGGCGTTGAGCTTGGTTCCGAGCTTCATACCGAGTGTCATGGCCTCAGCATTCTCGGGGTTAGGAGAAACGACAGTCGGGAAGTTGCCGTCGATGACCATCTGCTCGGGCACGACGTTGATATTCTGGAATCCCCATGAGCGGAGACACAGAGGAACAATCACGCGGCCTGTGCCGTGCATAGGTGAATAGACGATGTTGAGGTCCTTCTGGCGGTTGATGACATCCTGGTCAACCATAGCCTCCTTAACGGCAGAAACATAGTCCCAGTCCATCTCGCCACCGATGATGGTGATGAGCTCGGGATTGCCCTGGAACTTAACGTCGTCGATAGTAACCTTGTTAACCTCGTCGATGATGCCGGTGTCGTGCGGAGAGAGCACCTGTGCACCGTCAGCCCAGTAAGCCTTGTAGCCGTTGTACTCACGAGGGTTGTGGCTTGCTGTAACGTTAACACCAGCCTGGCAGCCTAACTGACGGATGGCGAATGAAATCTCAGGAGTGGGACGAAGGCTCTCGAAAAGATAAGCCTTGATGCCGTTAGCAGAGAAGATGTCGGCAACGGTCTCGGCAAACATGCGTCCGTTGTTGCGGCAGTCATGACCTACAACCACGGCGATGTCCTTCTTGTCGGGAAATGCCTTGAGGAGATAGTTGGCAAAGCCCTGTGTGGCCATACCTACTATATATTTGTTCATACGGTTTGTTCCGACACCCATGATGCCGCGCAAACCACCTGTACCGAATTCCAGATTCTGATAGAATGCGTCGATAAGGTCAGTCTTGTCTTCATTGGCGAGCATTTGCTCAACAGCCTTGCGTGTCTCTTCGTCGAAGGCGGGTGACAACCACTGCTTGGCGGTGGCCTCACACTGTGCGATCAGTTGTGCATTATTTTCCATAAATCTTTTAGTTTTGAAAATATTAGATGTTAATTATTCTGTCTATTTCCTCAAACTGCTTGCCCATATTCAGGTTGAGGTATATCCGGTAAAGTGCCGGGGCCCACTTCTTCTTCTCGTCGGGAGCGAGGGCGCGATACTTCTCCATATACGGCAGTGCCTGTCTATAGACTTCAGTTATCTCTTTTTTGTTCTTTCGGATGTCCTTCTCAAGGTCGAGCACCTTGTTGAGCAGTGCCATTCCAAGATTGTAGTAGGGCATCGGCAGAGTGTCATTGATATGTATGATACGCTCTGATACTCTGACACATTCGTCGTTTCTTCCCATATTCAGCAGAAGGGTTGACTTGGCAAAGAGGAAGAGCACATCGGTGGAGTCCACCTGCAGTGCCTCATTAGCCGTGGCAAGCGCGCTGTCATAGTCATTCCTTGAATTATAATAATCCATCAGCTGAGGAAAGAAATATCTGAACTCGGGATACGCCTTGAAACCGCGCTTCAGCGTAGCGAGATAATTTTCATCGTCATTTAGCTGCTGATATGCCTCCGCCTTATAGCGCAAGGTATATTTCAGCTTTGCCGTGTCGCCCTCTGCCATGTCAGCAAATTTCATTATCTTTTCGGGCGATTTAAGCATATATCCGCTATAGGTGGCCCAATAAGCCGCCTCGGTCAGTCGCCCGTCCTTCTGACTATATTTGAAACGGGCGAACATGGGTTGTGTGGCTGTTCCGATATAGCAGTCGAACAGGTCAAACGCATTGTTGTACTGTCCTTTGCGCACGAAGAACGAGCCGCCAAAATAAAGGTTTGGTCGATAATTGTTCAGTATCTCCGAATACTTCTTTCTCTGACTCTGGTCAATGGAGTCAAGTTGTGAGATGATGTCAAACATCTCCTTAGCCTGGTTGAACAATGCCGCAGTGTCGTATGCCTGCTTCAGGTAGAGTTTCTCATTACCCACGGCATACTGTTTCTCCACGGCCTCAAACCATGTGGTATATATCTTTGGATTATGGCGGTTGGCGGAATCCTTGGCAAGCAAGTCCTTCATCAACTTAGCCGCTTTATCCAAGTTAGCGCCACTCTTTATGTATGACCGCGCTTGAGAGATCTCCTTGCGTTGAGCTCTCAAGCACGGTGTTGTCATTGTCAAGAGAAGCGTTATTGAAACAATCTTCAACATTCAATATTCAACTTTCAATCTTTCAATTTTTCAATCTTTCAATCTTTCAATTGTTAAGAAGGCTCTGCATCTCAGCTGCCTTGGCCTCGTCGCCCAAAGAGTAGTAGATCTGATACAAAGGATATGCCCAGCGGGTCTTCTCCTGGTTGGGGTCCATTGTCTTCAGCTTCTCAAGATAACCCTTTGACTCATTGAGCACGTCAAGAATCTTCTTGTTGTTCTCAACGGTGAGGCGACCTGTTGCCTTGTCGGCAAGCTGGTCCTTCAGGGCTATTGCCTTGGAGTTGAGACTGATACCGATGTTGAAGATAACCTGCACGAACTCAGGGTCAATCTCCACGGCCTTCTTGTATGCCTCAACGGCTTCATCCCACTTCTCCTCGTTCATGAGCACCTCGCCTTTCAGAGCCCAAGCCATCTTGTTCTGGGCGTTACTTGAAATCTCTTCTTCGAGCCATGCCTTTTTCTCTGCTACCATCCAAGGCTTAGAGTAGTAGTCGATCATCATACCGAAGAAACGCTCGTTCTGAGGATTCTTGGCGTGCAGGTCCTTCAGTGTGTTCAGATAAGCCACTGAGTCAGCGTGTGTCTTGCAGTTGTCCTTCTGGGAGAAGATGAGAATCTCCTGGGCGTCATTTGCCTTGGCGGGATCCTGCATTGCCACATTGGCATAACGCACTGCCTTCTCGTAATCCTTCTGGTTGTATGCAGCCAAGGAAGCGAAATAGGCAACCTCCGACAGGCTCTTGTCCTCGGGGAATGTCTCTCCCTCAAAGAAAGGAGCTGTGGGAGCATCAACATACAGCCCCCATGCCTCAAGAGCAGAAGCCTGGTCCTTGCGGTCGTTGTAGAAATAAAGTCCGGCATTCACCAAGTTGGGGCGGGCAGCCATCAGGCGTGAACGATTCTTCTTCTGGAACTTAGGCTTCACCTTGCCCTTCTCGTTCGGCTGGATGTCGAACTCGTTGCACTTGTAGGCATACTTGAAAGCCTGGATGAGAGACTTGTTCATGCTCAGTGTATCATACGTAGTCTTCATGACCATGCTCTTCTGAGCCTCGTCAAAAATCTTTGAGAACGTCTGATACTCGGCTTCACACTTTGCACCCCATTCTTCAGCCTGCTGGGCTGCTGTCTGGGCAAAAGCAGTGGTAGCTGCCGCTGCCATAACTGCCATCATCATAATTTTCTTCATTGTAGTATTTATTAGAGATAAAACATTAATTCTCAGGTGTTATATCCACTTCGGGAGTGGCATCTGTCTCGGGTGCAATCTCCTCTTCTTCCTCTGTCTGGGTCATCACCTTGCATACGCTGGCAATCACGTCATTCTTCTTGGTGAGGTTGATGAGTCTCACTCCCTGAGTGGCACGTCCCATTACCCTGACGTCAGCCACCTTCAGACGGATAAGAATACCGCTCTTGTTGATTATCATGAGGTCATTCTCGTCAGTCACAACCTTTATAGCCACAAGACGTCCGGTCTTCTCGGTGATACTGATTGTCTTCACTCCCTTGGCTCCACGGGCGGTCTTGCGATAGTCGTCAACGTCGCTGCGCTTTCCGTAACCGTTCTCACTGACCACCATAATGGTCTCTGTTGCAGGGTCATTGACGCATACCAAGCCCACAACCTCGTCGTCACCGCCGTCAAGACGCATACCGCGCACACCGGTTGACACTCGACCCATCGGACGAAGGTCTTCCTCGTTGAAGCGGATTGCCCTACCGTTGCGGTTGGCAAGCAGAAGCTCGTTATGACCGTTGGTAAGTCGAACACCTACCACCTGATCGCCTTCCAATATATTTATGGCGTTCACACCGTTGGCACGCGGACGGCTGTATGCCTCCAAGCATGTCTTCTTGATGATACCATTCTTAGTGGCAAACACAACATAGTGGCTGTTGAGGAACTCACTGTCGTTGAAGTTCTTGATACGCAATACGGCATTGATGGCATCGTCCGCCTCGATGTTGAGCAGGTTTTGTATCGCCCTACCCTTCGAGTTCTTCGCTCCCTCGGGTATTTCATAGCACTTGAGCCAGTAGCACCTGCCCTTCTGTGTGAAGAACAGCAACGTATTGTGCATGGTGGCGGGATATATATACTCGGTGAAGTCCTCATCGCGAGTGTGCGCGCCCTTGCTTCCCACTCCACCACGGCTCTGCTCGCGGAATTCGGTCAAAGCTGTACGCTTGATGTATCCCAAGTGGCTGATTGTGATAACCACAGGGTCATCCGGATAGAAGTCCTCTGCATTGAACTCCTCGCTTGAGTACTTGATTTCTGTGCGGCGCTCATCACCGTATTTTTCCTTCACCTCAAGCAGTTCGTCCTTCATCACCTTCTTGCACAGCTCCGGGTCGTCAAGGATTTGCTGCAGATAAGCGATGAGTTTCTCAAGTTCCTTATATTCAGCGTGCAACTGGTCCATCTGCAGACCTGTGAGCTGACGCAGACGCATATCCACGATAGCCCTTGCCTGCACCTCGTCGAAGTCGAAACGCTTCATAAGGTTCTCAATAGCCTCCTGAGGTGTCTTGGAGGCGCGGATTATATGTACCACCTCGTCGATATTGTCACATGCAACAATCAGTGCCTCAAGGATATGTGCACGGTCCTGTGCCTTCTTCAGGTCGAACTTGGTGCGGCGGATAGTCACGTCATGGCGGTGGTCAACGAAGTGCTTCACACATTCCTTAAGTGAAAGCAGTTTCGGACGGCCGTGAACCAGTGCGATACAGTTCACTGAGAACGAGCTTTGGAGTGCGGTCATCTTGAACAGCTTGTTCAGAATGACATTGGCATTGGCATCACGTCTCACGTCAACCACAATACGCATACCCTGACGACCAGACTCGTCGTTGACGTTGGTGATGCCCTCAATCTTCTTCTCGGTTGCAAGGTCGGCAATATACTTCACAAGGTCGGCCTTGTTTACGCCGTAAGGTATCTCGGTGACAACAATCTTGTCGTGCGAGTCACCGGTCTCGATCTCAGCCTTTGCACGCATGATGATACGTCCACGTCCGGTCTCGTAAGCATCTTTAACGCCTTGGATACCATAAATATATGCACCTGTAGGGAAGTCCGGGGCCTTGATGAACTCCATCAGTCCGTCGGTGTCGATGTCCTCATTGTCAATATAGGCACAGCATCCGTCGATCACCTCACCAAGGTTGTGCGTGGGGATATTGGTTGCCATACCCACAGCAATACCGTTACCGCCATTGACAAGCAAGTTTGGAATCTTTGTAGGCATTACGCTTGGTTCAACGAGCGAGTCGTCGAAGTTGTTCACCATATCCACGGTGTCCTTTTCCAGGTCGTCCATGATATGCTCACCCATCTTCGACAGTCGGCACTCCGTATAACGCATGGCAGCGGGAGAGTCGCCATCGACTGAACCAAAGTTACCCTGACCATCTACAAGAGTGTATCTCATCGCCCAGTTCTGGGCCATACGCACCAGTGCTCCATACACGGAGCTGTCGCCGTGTGGATGGTACTTACCTAACACCTCACCAACGACGCGCGCACACTTCTTGTACGGGTTGTTACTTGTGTTGCCAATTCCCATCATACCATAGAGGATACGGCGATGGACAGGCTTGAAACCATCTCTTACATCAGGAAGGGCACGAGCCACAATCACCGACATTGAGTAGTCGATGTATGAGGATTTCATCTCCTCCTCGATGTTGATTTTAATAATTCTGTCTTGATCTAATGTCTGATCCATTTTTGGATTTTCTCTATATTATTTTGTTATTATTTCTTTTAGCGTTCAAAATTACTAATAAAATCTGAGACAGCAAAACATTTAAGCAATTTTTAACGGCTAAAGGCAAAAAAAATCCCGAAACGACAATGTTTCGGGATTTTTGGATATAAATTAAACTAAACGTTTCCGATAGTCTTGATTATTCTGCTGCGGGAGCTTCAGCCTCCTCTACGGGAGCCTCAGCCTCTGCAACGGGAGCCTCAGCCTCTGCAACGGGAGCTGCGGGAGCCTCAACACTCTCCTCGGCGGGAGCGTTCTCAGCGATAACCTTAACAGGAATCTCCACGCTAACTTCCTTGTGGAAGCAAACTGTGGCAACATAGTCACCAACCTTCTTGATGTCGCGCATAACAACAATCTTGCGGTCGATGTCGTGACCGAGCTTCTTGAGCTCCTCAGCCACGTGAGCTGCAGTAACAGAACCATAGGTAACGCCTGTAGCGCTCACCTTTGCGGTGATAGTGAGGGCAACGTCCTTGATAGCCTCTGCCTTCTGCTCAGCGGCAGCCTTGAGAGCTGCGAGCTTGTGAGCCTGCTGCTTGAGGTTCTCAGCCAATACCTTCTTAGCTGACTCAGAAGCGATGACTGCCTTGCCTGTAGGGATAAGGTAGTTACGTCCGTAGCCAGACTTCACGTTCACGATGTCGTTCTTGAATCCAAGTCCGATGATATCTTCTTTCAGTATGATTTCCATGTGTCAATCCTCCTCTTTAATTATTTCATCAAGTCAGTAACGTATGGAAGCAGCGCAATCTGGCGTGCACGCTTGACAGCCTGGGCAACGCGGCGCTGATACTTCAGAGAAGTACCTGTGATACGGCGGGGAAGAATCTTACCCTGCTCGTTGAGGAACTTCTTGAGGAACTCTGGATCTTTGTAGTCGATGTACTTGATACCGCTCTTCTTGAAACGGCAATACTTCTTCTTCTTTGTGTCCACTGAGGGTGGAGTCAAATACCTGATTTCTGATTCTTGTGCCATGATTTAAGCCTCCTCTGATTTTTTAGCATACTTGTTCTTGCGCTTGATAGCATACTCAGCGGCATACTTGTCGAGCTTAACTGTCATAAAGCGGATGACCTTCTCGTCGCGACGATAGTTCACCTCAAGCTTGTTGATAAGTGATGGCTCAGCCTTGAACTCCAACAGACAGTAGAAACCTGTGGATTTCTTCTGGATTGGATAAGCCATCTTCTTCAGTCCCCAGGCCTCTTCGTTCAGAATCTCTGCACCATTGTCAGTGAGAAGCTTCTTGAATTTAGCGACCGTTTCCTTCATCTGTTCATCAGACAAAACGGGAGTTAAAATGAAAACGGTTTCGTATTGATTCATACTACTTTAAAATGTTAAATTAATGTTATTTTGCAAAAATGCGGTGCAAAGGTACGCATTTTATTTCATACTACCAAATTTTTTTTGTAATTTTGCCGCAAAATTAACGATTTATATGAAGATTAGCAGAAAAACAATAGGTTTAGGACTCGTTTTACTCGGTTCTACCCTACTTTTAACAAGTTTTGCAGCGGGATGGACAAATTCCAACCCGCTGCTGATTATGTGTCTGGTATGCATCGCCGCGGGAATATTTTTCGCGGCAAAACATGTTTAATTAAGAATTACTCTTCCTCTGGCGTGATGAGCTTGTAGCCCTTGCCGTGGATGTTGATGATTTCTATCTGGTCGTCATCCTTCAGGTGCTTGCGCAGCTTAGTGATATACACATCCATTGAGCGGGCGTTGAAGTAGTTGTCGTCAATCCAGATGGTCTTCAGGGCAAAGTCGCGCTGCAAGATTTCGTTGGCGTGGCTGCAGAGCAGGGCGAGCAACTCGTTCTCCTTGGTGGTCAGCTTGGTCTGCTTGTCACCAATGACGAGCAACTGCTTCTGTGTGTCGAAGGTGAAGCGGCCGATGTGGTAGAGTGTACTCTCCTTATTCTTCTTGCCGCGCACGCGACGCAGGATTGCCTCAATACGGAATACCAGCTCTTCCATTGAGAAAGGCTTTGTGATATAGTCGTCGGCACCAATCTTGAATCCCTCAAGTATGTCTTCCTTCAGTGTCTTTGCTGTCAGGAAGATAATTGGAATCTCAGCGTTGGCGCTTCTGATTTCCTGTGCAAGGGTGAATCCGTCCTTCTTGGGCATCATCACGTCAAGCACGCAAATGTCAAACTTGGTCTTGAGGAATGCCTTGTAGCCTGCGTCACCGTCGGGACAAAGCTCTGCCTCATAGCCCTTAGCTGCCAAATACTCGCGCAGCAACATTCCCAGATTTTCATCGTCTTCGCAAAGAAGAATCTTCAAACTGTCTTCCATAATCTTTTTTTTTTAATATGTTAATACTTATATTGTTTATATCTGAACACAGAGGCACGGAGGTACAGAGATTATTTAAGTTATTTAAAGAAACATAGATTCTATATTAATTTTATCTCTGTGACTATGTAACTCTGTGTTTATTATACTTTAATTTTTTAATTTTTCAATTTTTCAATTCTTAATCACCGGCAGCGTAATGGTAAACTTCGTACCCTTGCCATACTCGCTTTCCACGTGTATCGTGCCCTTGTGCAGGTCGATGATCTTCTTCACGTAGGCAAGCCCCAAGCCGAAGCCCTTGGCATCATGCAGGTTGCCGGTGTGGACGCGGTAGAACTTCTCGAAGATTTTCTTCAGGTTCTCCTTCTTTATTCCCACTCCCGTGTCCCTGATGGAGAGATACAGGTGCTGGTCATCATTCCATGTCCTCATGTATATGTCGAGCGGCTCGTCCTGCTTGCGGTATTTCACGGCGTTGTCCAGGAGGTTGAATATCACGTTCTGGAAGTGCATCTCATCCACATATATCGCCGAGTCGATTGCCTCTATTTCGGTGTATATCTTTCCGCCCGTGTGCTCCACTCTAAGTGTAAACGAGTTGGCGATGTTCTCAACCATCTCGTTGAGGTCAAGTTCCTTCTTCTTGAACACCGCGTTCTTGCGGTCGAACATAGACATCTGCAGTACTTTCTCCACGAGGAATCTCAGTCTCTTCGACTCGTCGTTGATAACTCCTCCGAGGTGGTTTAGCATAGCGGGACTCTTGCCCACGCTGTTGTCGTTGAGCATCTGTGCCGCCAATGATATGCTGGCTATAGGAGTCTTAAGCTCGTGTGTCATGTTGTTGATGAAGTCGTTCTTTATCTCCGTGTATCTCTTCTGACGGAATATCACCACGATGGTGAAGATGAATGTCACGAAGAGCACCAAGGTGAACGCCACCGAAGGTATCATGAACCTCACGCTCGAATAGATATATCCGTTGATGTCGGGGAAATGAATCCTCACCACTCCCATCTTAGACGAAGGGTCGTTGCGGAACAACACCTGCGAATATGTATATGGCAAACCATCTTCCGTATAGTCGGGACATCTATACACCTCGCGCCCGTCGGCTGTGGACACCGTGAAGTGATATGGGATGTTGATGCCGTTGTTGAGCAGTTCCGCCCTGATGTCCTGGTCGAGCAACTTGAAGTTGATGCGCTCTCTCAGCGGTTTCTCGCTTGCGGTATATAGGATGTTATATACCACCTCGTCGAGCAATGCCTTCTGATATACATACCTGTTTCTCACTATTTCCTGCAATGACTTCGACGCCTCGCTTATCGAGTTCTTGTCCGACCTCAGAATCATGGCCTTGGGGATGGTGGAAGGCTTGGTGGTGATGGTCTTCAGCTGAAACGACGAGTATATCGTGCCGTCCTTGCCAGCCACGGCATACTGATGCGAATGCTGCACCACACCGTTGAGGTTGCCGCCCACCATGACCGAGTCTTGCCTGAACGCCCTGCGCTCCGTCTCGTTGACGTCCTTTTCAAGATAGCGCAGCGTCTCGTTCACCTCGAGATTTCTCGACGCCTGATAGAGACTTCTGTTGACCGACTCGTCAAACTGTTCCCTCTTCATCTTTGCCATCTCCTCGATGTAAGACAGCTGCAGATAAAGCAACACGATGAACGAAAGTCCCATTACTATTGCTATTATCCAAATCGTTGACTTCTTCATGGCTGCAAAGATACGCCAATTTTTAATAAGTTGTTCCAATTTAGTTAAATATTTACGTCGTATTTAACCTAATTAACACTTTTATCTTATTTTACTTGCAAATATTTAATCAACCTCAACATCAAAGCAATCAGAATATAGGAAAATACCACTTGAAGCACCGTCGGTCTTAACCCATCGACGGATGAAAACGGAAGTCCCGCTATCACTCCAAGTACATAGTTGAGAACACAAGCCATCAGTCCCACTGCCTTGGCTGCCAATGTCTGCAACACTGCCACAGGCCACAATATCACCGTAATTAGTGTGCCATATAATAATAAGGTGGCAAGGGGCACCGCCACAAGATTGGAAAGCACAAACCAACAGGGCAGCGAACCAAAATAGTATGCCACCAATGGAGCCGTGGCCACTTGGGCCGAAATGCACACCGTGAGCATACTCCACAGTTTCATCACCCTATGATGCCTCTTGACAAAACCATAAGGAAGCATACCGTCAAGCAAAGGGCATATTACGAGTATTCCGCCCACAGACAATACCGACAACTGGAAACCAACGTCAAAGAGCACATAGGGATTGAGTATCAACATGCCGAATACTGTAGCCACCAGGACATCCATGCGGTCATAGCCACGCCTCATCACGGTTGACAAAGTGAACATACTGAGCATAACGGCTGCCCTGACTGCCGAAACAGGCATCCCCACTATGACGACATAAGCCCACACGGAACCCACGATGGCAAAACGCGACATAATACCGTGACCTCCAAACAAAACGGTAAGTACAAAATAGATGATTGCCAGATGTGTGCCTGACAAGGCGAGGATATGCGCCACACCAGCCTTGGAATAGTCATCCCTCAGCCTCTGTTCCACCATCCGTTTCTCGCCGAGACTCATTGCTGACACCACAGCCAACTCGTCACCTTCCATACCTCTTGCCCTGAACATATCTATCACCTTTCCCCTCACTGACGCGGCACCGTTTTCAACGTATGTTATCCATCCCGGTTCATCCGGTTTATCAGGCTCATCAACATTGCCATTAACCGCGGCAAGCATAATGCCGCACAATACCAAAGCAGAGAACACCAAAGACAGTGCAAGGACATTGCTAAACAATCCCTTAAGGCGAATAAACAATATCGCCGTCACAACCAAAACGGTTGCGACGGCGACTGTCAAAAGGTCAAGGACACCAGCTATAAAAGGCCATTCGGCATACAAGAGGACTCCTGTAGCCAAGGCAAGTGTGCAGAAAAAAGCTGGACGATCCTTGACCATAAAAAAAATCAATGTATCTATTAATCCTCGCTTTCCTCGGCTTCGTGCTCCTGGATAAGCTGCTGCTGGATATCGTTGGGCACAAGCTCATAGCTGGCGAACTTCGTTGTGAACGAAGCGCGTCCACCTGTTATTGAACTGAGGGCGATACTGTAGTTGGAGAGTTCCTTCAGAGGTATCTTTGCCTGCAGCTTCTGATAGCCAGCCTCACTGTCCATACCCATGATGAGAGCACGACGACCCTGCAAGTCGCTCATCACGTCACCCATAAAGTCGGCGGGAACATATACTTCCAGGTCATATATCGGTTCGAGGATCTTCGGTCCAGCCTCCCTGAACGCAGCTGCAAATGCATTGCGTGCAGCAAGCATGAACGAAAGCTCGTTGGAGTCAACGGGGTGCATCTTTCCGTCATATACTATTACGCGAACATCACGTGCATAGCTACCGGTGAGCGGTCCACGCTCCATGCGCTCCATGATACCCTTGAGGATGGCGGGCATGAATCTCGTGTCAATGGCACCACCGACAACAGAGTTCATGAACACGAGCTTGCCACCCCATTCGAGGTCGATTTCCTCGCGGCTCTTAATGTTCATGCGGAATTCCTGTCCGCCGAACTTAAACACTGTCGGGTCGGGCATGCCGTCAGCATACGGCTCTACAATCAAGTGAACCTCACCGAACTGTCCTGCACCACCCGACTGCTTCTTGTGACGGTAGTCGGCACGAGCCTGCTTGGTGATGGTCTCACGATATGGAATCTTCGGCTCACCATACTTAACCTGTATCTTCTCGTTGTTCTCAAGTCTCCACTTCAGCGTGCGCAGGTGGAACTCACCCTGACCATGGACGATGGTCTGTCTCAGTTCCTTCGACTGCTCAACAACCCATGTCGGGTCTTCCTGCCTCATCTTGGTGAGGGCAGCCATAAGCTTCTCCATCTCCTGCTCGTTGACAGCCTTGATAGAGCGAGAGTACTTCGAGTTGGGATACTTGATGAAGTCATACTTATAGTCGCAGTCTTTCTCGTTGAGGGCGTTTCCTGTCTTAACGTCCTTAAGCTTAACGGTACAACCGATGTCGCCGGCGCAAAGCTCGTCAACGGCGATACGGTTGGCTCCCGCACAAGCATATATCTGTGCCATGCGCTCCTTGGAGCCACGGTCTGCATTCGATAGGTCGGTGCCAGACTTGATCTTTCCGCTCATCACCTTGAAGTATGACACTTCGCCGATGTGCGGCTCCATACCGGTCTTGAAGAAGTAGAGAGATGTGGGGCCGTCAGATTCGGCAGCCACTTCCTCACCACGAGTGTTGTGCACCTTCGGCATTTCGCTGACGAACGGAACAACGTTTCCAAGGAACTCCATCAGACGGCGAACACCCATGTCCTTGCCTGCACATACGCAGAACACTGGGAATATAGAACGTGTCACGAGTCCCTTGCGGATACCCTCGCGAAGTTCGTCCTCTGTCAGAGTCTCTTCCTCGAAGAACTTCTCCATAAGTCCCTCATCGTTCTCGGCGGCAGCCTCCACGAGTGCCTTGTGAAGCTCCATTGCCTTGTCCATCTCCTCGGCGGGGATATCCTCGATGATTGGAGCGCCACCCTCGGGCTTCCATGAATACTTCTTCATGAGCAGCACGTCGATGAGAGAATTGAAACCGGGACCTGTGGCTATAGGATACTGTACCTGCACGCACTTAGGTCCGTAAATCTCCTGCATGGTGGAGATTATGTTGTCAAAATCACATTTGTCACTGTCCAACTGGTTGACAAGGAAGATTACCGGCTTCTTCAGCTTCTCGGTGTAGCGGAAGTTGTTCTGTGTTCCAACCTCGGGACCATACTGTCCGTTGATGAGCACCACAGCCTGGTCGGTAACGTTCAGCGCGGTGATGGCACCGCCCACGAAGTCGTCTGAACCCGGACAGTCGATGATGTTCAGCTTCTTGTTATTCCACTCAACATGGAACACGGTTGAGAACACGGAGTAACCATATTCCTGCTCTACGGGGAAATAGTCGCTCACTGTATTTTTAGCTTCCACAGAGCCGCGGCGCTTGATGATGCCGGCCTCATAAAGCATTGACTCGGCAAGTGTTGTCTTGCCGCTACCCGCACTGCCAATCAGTGCAATGTTTTTGATTTCACTCGTCTGATATACTTTCATATCTGTTTACGTTTTTAGTGAATACTATAAAGGTTCTAAAGTTATTACGACCGCTAAATTAGACATTTTCCACGAGATACGCAAACATTTTGGGCAAAAATCTTTGTTTTGTTAAACATAATTAGTATTTTTGCAGCAAATTTCAGATAAAATGGCAGGTTTATACGTTCATATACCCTTTTGTAAGTCGCGTTGTATCTACTGCGGGTTCTACTCTACCACCTCCTCCGGCATGGCTGAAAAATATGTATCGGCACTCTGTCGGGAGATGGATTTGCGCTCTGGATATTGCGACCAAGAATGGCAGACGGTATATATAGGTGGGGGCACTCCGAGCACTCTCCCGCACGACCAGCTCCGCCGTCTCTTCTCGCACATCGACTGCTCGCACGCGACGGAGATTACCATCGAGTGCAATCCCGACGATGTCACCCATGACTTCGCCTCGCTGCTCTCATCGCTGCCCGTCAACCGTGTCAGTATGGGAGCACAGACCTTCGACGACTCCCGACTACGCTTCCTTTGCCGCCGCCATGGCGCAGCCGACGTCAAGCGTGCAGTGGATAATCTCCGCTCAGCCGGAATCGACAATATCAGCGTTGACCTCATCTATGGTTTCCCCGACGAGACCATCGACCAATGGGATGCCGACATCACCACGGCCCTTTCCCTCGACGTGGAGCACCTGTCGGCATATTGCCTGTCCTACGAAGAGGGCACCCCACTCCACCGCCTTCTCGCCGAGGGCAAGGTGACAGAAGCCGACGACGAGCTGACCCGCCGAATGTACTATCACCTCATCGACCGTCTCACCGCCGCAGGATATGAGCATTATGAAATCAGCAACTTCGCCCGTCCCGGTCGCCGCTCACGTCATAACAGCAGCTACTGGAACTCCACGCCGTACATGGGCATAGGTGCCGCCGCCCATTCCTACGACATCAACAGCAGGCAATGGAACATCTCCGACCTCCTTATATATATAAAAGAGGTGGAACAGGGAAATCTCCCCTTCGAGCTCGAGACCCTCGACATCACCGAACGCTACAACGACACTGTGATGCTCTCCCTGCGCACTCTCGAAGGCATAGACCTGCCGGCACTCCGCTCCACCTTCGGCTCCGGACTCCACACCTACCTCCTCCGCCAAGCCATACAATACGAAGAAAGCGGCCTTCTCATACATGAGAACGACCGCCTGCATCTCTCCCGCGAGGGACTATACGTCAGCGACATGGTAATGTCAGACCTGATGAAGGTTTGACAATGGTATCACTCCGAGATGTTCTTTATCTCGCGGATCTGCCTGATAAGCTCATCGTTTGTGCGCTGCATTTTCAACAGTATAGCCACACCGACAGACAGGCCTATCACTCCGCCCACAATTCCACCAATGGTAACCGCCATACGAATACCGTCAGTAAATCCAGAGAAAAACCACCAGAAAAGGACTATCGCCACAGGAATGGAGAAGCAGAGCTGACACCACCTGAGCTTCTTCATCTTAAGGAGTTTGTCCGCAGTCTGAAGCAGGTTCTCCGATTGCCAGTCACTGCTGGAGAGATGGTTGATGTAGAAGTCGAGCAAAATCTCGATGAGCACCAATAGAAGAATAGAGAGGATGGGCCACCATGACAGTGAGGGGTACATCATCTTTAGACCGACTAAATTCAGGGCACAAACCGGGAGCAGTACAATCAGCTCAAACCAAATATATTTTTTTATCCATGACATCTTGCCCGACATGGCGTTGCGCAATATCCGGTCGTTTACAATCTCCTGGTTGTCGAGTTTCTGCTTGAGCAACTGCATCTGCTCTCTCATGGCATCCAGTTCATTAATGTTGTGTTCTTTTATATTTTCCATACAGTATTACGATTTAATTTAGTTATTCATATTCTTAAGTTCCTCACGTATTCTCACCAGCTTGACGGAGACATTCTTTGACGATATGCCCACAATCTGCCCTATCTCGTCGTAGGGAAGTCCTTCGAGCCAAAGCAGCACGATGGCGCGGTCGAAGACTCCGAGCCGGTTGATGCGCTCATAGAGTTTTTTCACCTGTCGAGTGTCGGAGTCGTTGTCCTCATAGAGGTTGATGTCCATCTTTATCCGTGCCTCCTTGTCGCGCTTGCGTTTCTGCTTGCGGTCGATGGTGATACATGTATTGAGGGCAACACGATACACCCATGTGCGTATGTCGCTGCGCCCCTGGAAGGAGCCAAAGCCCTTCCACAGGTTGACGAGGATTTCCTGAAACAGGTCGTTGACCTCGTCGTTGTCCTTTGAGAACATATAGCAGACGGTATATATAGTGGATTTTTGCTCCCTCACCATCCGCGCAAATTCTTTCTCACTTTTTTGTTCCATATAATCTTATGTCGTTTTTTATTCTTGTTTGTTAGTTTGACTCACCTAAGTTGGGATTTGCTACAGAAAAATATGTTTATTTCTGTTTTTCTACTAAAATAATCGGGCTGAAACCCGAAAAGTGCTTCGTCTGAGTGGAAACACTTTTCGGCTTTCAGCCCTTTATTATTGCGGAAATATCCTATAAAAGCCTGTTGGCTTACAGCTCGATAACCCTGAACGAATATGCGGGCAGCTGTACAGTGAAGGTCTTGCCTGATAGAGTGCCACAGGTGCCGCTCTCCACAGTGACTCGCTCTTGTCCCGGTTTTCCGCTGAATCCCTCGTATGGACGGTCTGCTGCAATGTCAAGACCTGAGACATCAAGCGAGAGGCTCACCGGCAACACGTTGACCAACTTGAGATACCTCTTGCCAGTCTTGGAGTCGCTTACCACCGTGGCGGACACACGGCGGGAGGCATCATCGCCAATGCCGCTGAGCTTGGTGTTGATGAAGCTGTCGCCTGAATACTTGGAGAACAGGCGCTGGGTGTGATAGCTCGGTGTAAGCTCGATATTGTCATTATCGAAATATATCATTTCGGGATTCCAGTTCTGGTGCTTCAGATGACAGAGCATCGGGGCATAGGATGTCATTGCCACTACATCGCCGTTGCGCTCGATGCCGCACAGGTGAAGTGCCTCGGCAAGCGCACAGTCGATATTGCCGCGACGGCTGCGTGCGGCATATTCACCGAGATATACCTTGGGTCCCTTGCGGTCATAATTGTCATAATAGTCCTGGTTGTTGATAAACCATCCCACGCTCTCGTAATAATGCTCGTCAACAAGGTCGATGATGTCTGTATGAGCTTTGGCAAATGCCCAGCCCTCAATATAGTCGGAGGAAGGTGTATGGAATGGACCTGCCGTGCCGCATATCTGAATATCGGGATATTTCTCGCGGATGGCCTTGGCAATCATCTCAAACCTTTCCTCAAACACGGTTGATATAATATCCTCATTACCAACTCCTATATATTTCAGGTTGAACGGTTTTGGATGTCCTGCATCCGCACGCATCTTTGCCCACTTGCTTGTGGCGGGGTCGCCATTTGCCCACTCTATCAGGTCGAGGAACTCCTGTATATAGGCAGGCATGTCTGCCATCGGGATTCCGCCCTGCTGTCCACCGAATCCGTCGGCGTTGGGACCTGAGTTCTGGCACGGAACTCCGGCAGCAAGCACTGGCAATGGCTCGGCACCGATATCCTCGCAGAACTGGAAGTACTCATAGAAACCAAGTCCGCGGGTCTGGTGATAATGCCAGATATTGCGGTCGGGGGTGCGCTGTTCAAGCGGTCCCACGGTGTGAGTCCAGTGATAGATATTGTCAAGTCCGTCGCCATGGCTCATACATCCTCCGGGGAATCTCACGAATTTCGGTTGCAGGTCGGCAATGGTCTGCGCCAGGTCAGCCCGAAGTCCGTTCTTCCTACCCATGAAGGTGTTGCGCGGGAAGAGGCTTACCATATCCACAAGAGCCTCCGCCTCGCCCTGTGCCACAATCCTGAGGCGTGCCTGTGTGGCAGAAGCCTTAGGCTTAAGTGTCGTCCTGTATTGTTTCCATCCGTTGCCCTTTGCCTTGACCTTGGCAGTGGCAAGCACATTGTCTCCATCCACAAGTGCCACGGTGAAAGCCTTTGCGGCAGACATAGTGTTGACAAAAATGCTGAAGTCATACGTCTCACCTGCCTTTATGGACATACCGTCCCATCCCTCATTGTAGAGAGTGTCGGCAGCGATGCTCAAGGCGTGCGGGTTTTGCTGGCTGAGAGGAGAGGAAGTGACAATTGCGGGTTGTTTGCCCGATGCCAGTTTCCACGCCGTGAATGAGTTCCATCCTCCGTGGTCGGCAGGCGTGTATTCGAAGTCACGGTTCTGCACCATCTCTGCATACAGTCCGCCGTCGGCTGCATAGCTGATGTCCTCAAAGAAGATACCGATGAGCTTATCGCTGATACCCTTCTCGCTACGGGTGTCGATGGCAAGCGAGGCATTGAGCTGTCCCTGCTGAATCAGCGAGGCATAACGCGAGGCATCGTCGCCGAGATTCTCGCCCCACTTGGCACCGTTAGCCCCTTGTGTGGCGAAAAATGCCTTCAGGGCATTCACCGTTGCACCGTTGTCATCAATTGCGATGATGTTTCCCACATATTTGTTGTCACCAATGGTAACCGTGTCTCGCTTGATGTCAGTGACTGCATATTCCTCCTTTGAGGCAGGCACGTCGGGAGTGAAATGGCGGAACTGGCTGTCGGTGGTAGTCTTGCGGTACTGTCCGTCCTTGGTGCAGAATACGATATCGTACTTGCCGTTGCCCTTGGGTGAAATCACCGGTGCAATCACTCCCTTGCAACTCATGCGCGGATAATCCTGCGGACGCCACGTTACAAGATCTGCACTGTAAGCCACCGCAAAGCACGGCGCGATGTCGTTCACCTGGAACACCGCTGCATAGCCTCCCTCGGCAAGCTTGACCGCATATTCCGAGAACATCTTCTTGTCAGCTCCCCAACGGGCATAGTCCGACTGGAAAATCTGTCCGATATCTGAAAAGGATTGTCCACTCTCGTCAGTGGCATAAGCTATACGCACCCCCTTGTCTGGAGCGGGAGAATAAAGGAACACTCTGTCGGCTGCAGACGACTGGAGCATGGCGGTCAAAAGTGCCGCGGTTAGAACTGTCTTTTTTGTTTTCATATTTATCTGATAAGTTAGATTTTTGGCAAAGTTAAGGCTATTTTGTCAATTTATCGGCTTTTTATAGTTAATTTAGGTTAAGTTACATAAAAATCCACCTTTTTATTATTGAGATGCTAAAAAAAACGCGTAACTTCGCATAAATAATCTGAATAACCTACTAAGAGAAATGAGAATATCATACAGAAGACATAACAGACTTGCCGCAAAAATCATGATTGCAGCGGCAGTGTTTTTCACCAACTGCATAGGCGCACAGGCGCAGACTATGCAGGCATCCAAGTCACACTACTCCACAGATGACGGACTGTGCAGCAATGCCATCTCCAACATCGTGCAGGACGACTACGGCTATATATGGATTGCCAGTTGGAACGGATTGTCGAGATTCGACGGATTCAATTTCTACAACTACAAGACTGGCGGCGCATCGAAGGTGCCGCTGATGCACAACCGCATCATCGACCTAATTGTTGACCAATGGCAGAACATCTGGATGAGGATGTACGACGGAAGGGTGTTCATGCTGGAAAGGTCGAAAGACCGTATTGTCAATCCCTTGGAGAAGGTGACCGGATACGAGAAACTCAAGACAAGCCACACGATGTCAATCACGTCAAAGGGAGAAGTGATTGCCATTATGGATGATGTAGGCATATACAAGATGAAATACACCCAATGGGGATTTGAGAACAGCCTTATCACCACTGGAGACGCCAAGCCTATGGTAGTGGTGGAAGGATACAAGGGTGACCTGTGGGTTGGCACGGACAAGGGACTCCGCCGGCTGAGCACCAACCAGGAGACTTTGAGCAAGCAGGCTATCCTGGAAAACGAGAACATCACTTCGATGTATTCCAACGGTTACAACGTATATGTAGGAACGAAGGTTGGAAAAATCTTCGAATGTGCGTATGGCCAGGAACCCAAGCTCATCTCCGACCTTGGCAAGAACATCAACTCTATCTTCCGCGACAGCTATGGCACTATTTGGGTGGCAACCGGCGAGCAGGGCATCACCAGGATAGACTCCAAGACAGGCGACTCCAAGACCTTCACGCAAGTGGTGCTTGTGCCCGAATATGACGTCACTGGAGTGAGGGTGTCAGAGGTGAACGGAACAGTGTGGCTGGCAATGAGCCACGGAGGATTCGGATATTACAACAGGACGACCGACGAGGTGGAGTATTTCCACAACAATCCCTACAACCCATGGGACCTGTCCAATACCGTGGCTGCCTTCCTGGCCCTGCCCGAAGGCGTGGTGTGGGAATCAACAAGCCGAAAGGGACTGGAGAAACTCGAAATCCTCAAGAAGACCATCGACAGGCACAAGCTCTTCGACGACAGTGCCATAGAGAACAACGAGAACGAGACAAGAGCCATGTATTATGACCCGCAGTTCAAGGTCATATTCATGGGAAACAAGAAAGGTTCGCTCATTATCACCGACGGCACCAACAAAACCGTAGTCAAGGGCGAGGACCACGGCACTCCTTTCGGCAGAATATACTGCATCAACAAGGACCGCGACGGCAACTACTGGGTGTCGAGCAAGGGCAACGGTCTGTTCAAACTCACCCCAAGGGCTAAGAGCGGAGGCTATGCCCAACTGACAGCCGGAGGATTCGACATCGTCAATTATAGGAATAACCCCGACAACAAATACAGTATCAGCTCCGACCTCGTATATAAAACCATACAGGACAAATACGGCAATATATGGATAGCCACATACGGCGGCGGCGTGAACATCCTGAGAGGCTCAGACAATGGAAAACCGATATTCATCAACAAGAATAACGCGATGAGCCACTATCCCCACAATGCCTACATGAAGGCAAGGACAGTGACACTCGACAAGCGCGGAAAGGTGTGGGTGGGCACCACCGACGGTATTCTCGTGATGTCATACTTCCAGAACAAGATAAAAATCGAGACAATCAAGGACAACGAGAACGACGAACTGAACATGCAGAGCAAGGACGTGGTGTGCATTGCCTGCGCCCACAACGGACAGATGTGGATAGGAACAAACGGCGGCGGACTGTCGAGATGCGAAAACTATGAAGACGGAACGTATGAGTTCGTCACCTTCGGAAGCCAGGACGGACTGCCCTCCGAGGAAATCAAGAGCATCACCTTCGACGACAGGGGCAACGTGTGGTTTGCCACCGACCATATTCTCTGCTCGTTTGACGTGAGGAAACAGATATTCTCAACCTTCACCATGCTCGACGGAGTGGATGACACGATATGCTCTGAGGACGCTGCCCTCGCACTGCCCAACGGCAAAATTATGTTTGGAACACTCAACGGCTACTATATCATTGACCGCACCAAACTGGCTTCCTCAAACGGAGCCATGCTTAAGCTGCACATCACCGACTTCATGATTAACGACGAGGTGATGTCGCCCAGGCTGAACAACCTCTACGACTATTACATCCCCGACTCCAAGAAGGTGGAACTGCCCGACAACAGCACCGTTTTCTCAATCCGTTTCGCGGCTCTCAACTACCAGCTCCAACACCGCATCCACTACCAGTACAAACTGGAGGGATATGAAGAGGACTGGCAAAACGCCGACAAGACCCGCACAGTGAGCTACAGCGACCTGCCGGCAGGCACATACGAGTTCAAGGTGAAGGCATTCCTCCTGGAGTCTCCCGACAAGTATGACATGAAGACTATCACAATCGTCGTGCCCCGCCACTTCCTCCTCTCCGAGAGTGCCCTGTGGATATATCTCGTACTGGTGGCTATTCTTGTTATCACCTTATTATATTATAAAGAGGAAAAAGCAAGGAAGGCCCATAAAGAAGAAGACGAAATGATGAATGGCACAGGGGATGACGGGAAGTCAAGTGAGACAGAAACTGAGAGCCCTGACAAAGTACAACCAGAGCCGGAAATCATTGAAGATGCAGAAATTATTGACGAGGGACAATAAATATGCAAAAAAACAGGCAAAAGCTTGTGACATTCAAAAATTATTAGTACCTTTGCAGCGACAAAAGGTTAACACATAGGTCGTACCGGTTAGATCGGGATACTCATCAAAAAAAATACCGAAAACTGGGAACGTTTCACTTGTCAATGGCGGGCCACATCCTATGAGGGAAGCAGCAATGCCGGTGGATTACAACGACGGTGAGCACCCAAATCTTATGCAAATAGGAGTTTTCATCACAATCACGGTACGACCTCTTTTTTTTATAAAAATAACAAGCAAATATTATGTTTTCTGGAATAGTAGAAGAATTCGCTACTGTCGTTGATGTGAAACGTGACAGGGAGAACATTGACTTCTCGCTGAAATGTTCGTTCTGCGACGAGTTGAAGATTGACCAAAGTATCGCCCACAACGGTGTGTGCCTCACGGTCGTGAAAATTGAAGACGGTGCCTATACCGTTACGGCAATGAAGGAAACACTCTACCGCAGCAACTTGAGTATGCTGAAGCCCGGCGACAAAGTGAATGTTGAACGCTCGATGATGATGAACGGACGACTCGACGGACACATCGTACAGGGACATGTTGACTGCACAGCCCAGTGTACGGCTATTGAGGACGCCGACGGCAGCAAGTATTTCACATTTGAATATCGTCTCGACCCTGAGATGGCCAAGAGGGGATATTTCACTGTAGATAAGGGCAGCGTCACTGTCAACGGCGTGTCACTAACGGTGTGCAATCCCGAGGGTAACGCCTTTCAGGTGGCAATCATCCCCTACACCCTGGAGCATACCAACTTCCAGGATATTCAGGTGGGCTCCACGGTGAATATCGAATTTGACATCCTTGGCAAATACATAGCAAGATTGCAGAGTCTATAATAAAAAAGGTGCGGCTGTTCGCCGCACCTTTTTTTATTCCGCTACCCCCTTCTTCATGTTGAGGTCGGTTATCTTTCCATGATTTGAAACCTTGGCATTCACCTTATATGATGAGAAGGTTTCCTTGGATTCATCCGTGCGCTGTATCTTCTCGTCAACCGAGAAGTCAACCACATAGCTACATTCTCCCTCGCCCAGGTCAATCTTCTCAATCTTCCAGTCGTTGTTCATACGGAAGACTATGCCGGTGATATCCTCAGGCGAATGTATTCGCTTCATATACGATATCACGTCAGCCTTGGTGGCTCCCGCCCTGTGGAGGAAGCTGTTCAACACTACATCTATTGACATAGTCAGCGCTTCCTCGTCATTATTGCCAAGTGCGTTGAAGAACGACGTGAGCACTGAGGTCACCATCAGCTTTTCATCTTCGGCAATGATGCTCTTCTCCAGTTTCTCTAACTTCAGGCGTGCCTCGTCAATGTGCATTCCGTCGGCATGGTCAGCCACGTATTTGCTGTAGGCCTCAGGTGTGTCTGCCTCGGCGGCAAAAGCCCAGTCGATAGAGTCAAGCTTGAGCAAGGCCTCTGTCTTATGCACACTCTCGGGATGTACCCTTAGATAGTTTTCAAACGCCGAACGGGTATTGTTCACCATCGCTTCATCCCAGTCGCTATCCACTTTCTTTAGCAAGGCAAGATGCGCCATGATTGAATCACGGTGAGCCTGCGGGGCATCGGCATACATGTCCAGGTAGTTCTGCAATACGGCAGCCTCACTGCACGACATGGCATTCTCGTAGGCGTCCAGCTCATTACGGTCCTGCACATTATTATAAAAATAAAGCCCTACAAGCACGGCTATTACAGCCACCACACCCGCCACAATAGGTATGGTCATCGACCTTTTACCCTTTGGGACTTCATTTTCTCTCTTTACATTTCCGGCAATTGCCACCCCACAACTGGGACATGTGGCTGCCTTGTCACTCACCTGGTGGCCACATTCAGGACATTTAATCAGTGCCATTTCCTAAAACCTTTTATTATTTGTGTTCAATATCTATTTATGTTTAAATCTAATCTCCCTCAATCCGTGGTTGCCCATAAAACGGCTCTTGTCGATATATCCCGACACGCCTACTATACGTCCCTTGCCGGTATATTGCCATAGCGTGATATCTCTCTCGTCGGCAAGCACCGGTTCGCGTTCTGTGTATTGGGCTATCATCAGCTTGTAGTCATCCACCTTGCCCTGCAGGTACTTGTTGTAGAAGTTGGTGCCGGTATATAACAATGGCTTCTGCTTGTATGCCTCTTCCACAAGCACGAGGAATTTCATCAGCGAGTCGCAGAACTCCTCTGTGCCCAGTCCCTGCTTTGTCTCGATGTCAATCATGGGTATGAGGTCCTGCTCTCCCGGCAGGCATTGCGTCTTGAAATTCTCAAGCTGCCTGAGCTGGTCGGTCTTCGGACGATAGAAATGATAACTTCCCACCTTGAGCCCGTAGCGGTGGGCAAGGTTGATGTTTCGTTCATACATGGCGTCGATGCGGTCGCCTCCCTCTGTGGCCTTCAGATATACGTATGCCATCTTGGTGTTCTCTCCCACTGTTTCCCAGAACACCTCACCCTGATAATGGCTGAGGTCAATCCCGTGCACATGCGAACAGGTGTCCTCACACTGTTCGTAAGGATTTTGGGCATTAACAGACAGTGATATAGCTGCAAAAAGTGATAAAAGTATCTTTTTCATGTCAATTTTTTCAAAATTAGGCTGCAAAGTTACTAATAATTAAATAAAAAGTAGTAACTTTGCCGAAAAAAATAAGAATATGAAGTATTTATTAACCGCATTTTGCGCTTTATTCCTCTTTTCGTGCTCGGATGACGACAATGAGACAACAATCGCCCACACAACATTAATAGTATATATTGCGGGAGAAAATTCACTCAGCAGTTTCGCTCCGACAGACCTTAAGGACATAACAGAGGCATCGAAAGGTATAGGCAGCAACGACCACCTTGTCGTTTTCTTCGACAACGCATCGAAGACCTCCATGCCATACATAGCCGAACTCAAAAACGGTGAGGTCGTGAAGGACACCGGCAAGGAGTTCAGCGAGGACTTCTATTCTTCAGACCCTGACAAGATGCTTGAGATACTAACATACATTATGCAGCACTACCCCGCCGAAAACTATGGCATAGACCTTTGGGGACATGCCTCGGGATGGTTGGTTTCAAACGATAGCGTAGCCTCCACCCGCTCTTCAAGGGCATATGGCATAGACAACGGCAATAACTCAACGTCCGACTATGGCAAGTGGATGAACATACCGACAATGGCAAGGGTTTTCTCACAACTGCCACATAAATTCAAGTTCGTAATCGGCGACTGCTGCTTCTTCCAGTGCGTCGAGTCGGCTTACGAGCTCAAGGACTGCACCGACTATGTCTTTGGCTGTCCTTCGGAGGTGCCGGGCTATGGAGGTGCCTATCAAGTTATCATACCCAAGTTTTTCAGCGACTCCCCCACTTTCTATGAGGATGTCATAAGCACATGCAGCGAGATCATCGGCTCAGGCGACGAAGGTGTTCCCATGTCGGTCATCAAGACCTCTGAAATGGAACGCTTTGCGGCAGCCACCGCCAAGATTATGCCCGACCTGCAGCAATACGATGATTTCCAAGGCAAACGGCTTGTATATTACGGTGTGTTCATGGATGATAAATACAAATACAAGAAGGGTTATTACGACCCCAATAACCTTGTATTGGAATATGCCGCCGACAATCCCTACCGACAGGAATGGGAAGATGCCCTCAAGGCAATGATTCCATGCTGCATAAAATGTAAACGATGGATGGCCAACCACGAAATGTATGGTTTGGATTTCTCGTCGTTCGACGTCAACGACGACACCTTCAGCGGTGTCAGCATGTTCGTTCCCCAACCCATGTACGAGTCCCTGACTCCCAATCCCAATGAGACAATAAAGCAGTTCAAATGGGCTAATGCAGTGGGAATCAAGTGAATTTATCCAAGGATTTAGTTAAATAATTATAATTAGAAAGAAATATTTCCTAATTTCTAATCCCTAATTCCTAATTTATTAGTACCTTTGCAGCCGATTTTGAAAATCGGTCGGCACAAAGCCGGCTTTTTAATTAACATAAAGTCTAACTTTATTTAAAAAAACAACATTTATTAATTAATTATGTCAGAATTAACAAACAACGTCAAGCCATTGGACGACTTCAATTGGGAAGAGTTCGAGAATGGCACATCGGCAAACGTCAGCAAGGAAGAGCTGGACAAGGCTTACAACGAAACCTTGAACAAGGTGAGTGAGCATCAGGTAACTGAGGGTACAGTAATCTCAGTTGACAAGAAGGAAGTTATCGTCAACATCGGCTACAAGAGCGACGGTATCATTCCCGCAAGCGAATTCCGCTACAATCCCGACCTCAAGATTGGCGACAAGGTTGAGGTTTACGTAGAGAACCAGGAAGACCGCAAGGGTCAGCTCATCCTGTCTCACAAGAAGGCTCGCCTCAGCAAGAGCTGGGAGCGTGTTAACGCAGCCCTCGAGAACGAGGAAGTTATCCAGGGCTTCATCAAGTGCCGCACTAAGGGCGGTATGATTGTTGACGTATTCGGTATCGAGGCATTCCTGCCCGGTAGCCAGATTGACGTTCACCCAATACGCGACTACGACCAGTTCGTAAACAAGACAATGGAGTTCAAGGTTGTCAAGATCAACCAGGAGTTCCGCAACGTAGTCGTATCTCATAAGGCTCTTATCGAGGCTGAACTCGAGGCTCAGAAGCGCGAGATTATCTCTAAGCTCGAGAAGGGTCAGATTCTTGAGGGTACAGTCAAGAACATCACTTCTTACGGTGTATTCGTTGACCTTGGTGGTGTTGACGGACTCATCCATATCACAGACCTCTCTTGGGGCCGTGTTGACGATCCCCACAAGGTGGTTGAGCTCGACCAGAAGATCAATGTCGTTATCCTCGACTTCGACGACGAGAAGAAGCGCATCGCCCTCGGTCTCAAGCAGCTCACTCCTCATCCATGGGATGCACTCGACGCAGAGCTTAAGGTTGGCGACCGCGTGAAGGGCAAGGTAGTCGTTATTGCCGACTACGGTGCATTCGTTGAAATCCAGCCTGGTGTTGAGGGTCTCATCCACGTCAGCGAGATGTCTTGGAGCCAGCACCTGCGTTCAGCTCAGGACTTCCTCAGCGTAGGCGACGAGGTAGAGGCAGTCATCCTCACTCTCGACCGCGAGGAGCGCAAGATGAGCCTTGGTATCAAGCAGCTCAAGGAAGATCCATGGGAGGCTATCGAGGTTAAGTATCCTGTTGGCAGCAAGCATGAGGCCAAGGTTCGCAACTTCACCAACTTCGGCGTGTTCGTTGAGCTTGAGGAGGGTGTTGACGGACTCATCCACATCAGCGACCTCTCTTGGACAAAGAAGGTTAAGCATCCTTCTGAGTTCACACAGGTTGGCGCAGTGATTGACGTTGTCGTTCTCGATATCGACAAGGACAACCGTCGCCTGAGCCTCGGTCACAAGCAGCTTGAGGACAATCCTTGGAATCAGTTCGAGGCTACATACACTGTAGGCAGCGTTCACGAGGGCAAGATTATCGAGCTTCTGGAGAAGGGTGCCGTTGTATCACTCGAAAAGGGTGTTGAGGGCTTCGCTACTCCTAAGCACCTCGTTAAGGAGGATGGCACACAGGCCGCTCTCGGCGAGGAACTGCCGTTCAAGGTTATCGAGTTCAACAAGGACAGCAAGCGCATCATCCTGTCTCACAGCCGCACCTTCGAGGATGCCCAGCGTGAGGAGAAGCGTGCTGCCAAGAAGCCACGCGCCAAGAAGGAAGAGACTGTGAAGATTGACAACCAGCCAGCTTCTACAACTCTCGGCGACATCGACGTTCTCGCCCAGCTTAAGGCTCAGATGGAGAAGGGAGAATAATCGCTTCGCGAAATTAAAATATTAAAGAATAAAAAAGGCGATACCCGTTGAGATAATGGGTATCGCCTTTTGTATGTATGATGTTCTATACTATTTGTATAGCAATATCCGACTATTCCAAGAAATAACCATAGTCATTATAAATATATAATGAAGGCGGTTACAAAATAATTATTAATTAGTATTCGTTTTATATTCCCCA
>JALFIX010000042.1 GCA_022775105.1 Prevotella sp.
AATCCTTTATTTTTTGCAGACTATCAATCCTAACAACACATTTGTCACAAGGTTCAAGTCTTTGCTTGCAAAATACCCGAGTGTCGATGTGGCCGCCATGGGCTTCCCCTCTGGCAACTGGCAGAACGAGCCACTATGGAGCAACTAACAGTAAAGACATTGGCAATTTATCAAGTCCACTATGATGATACAAAATGCCTTGTTCAGACAGTACCTTGCCGCTATACCAGAAGAGCAGAAAGCCGAGTTTGAGCTTTCACTTCCGGAACTTGAGTATATATGAAAGAAATGTTTAAAAATATCATTCACATTCACACTATACATTTAAATTGTTGTATAATAAGGCGTTAGGTATGTGAATGATGTGTGAAAGATGTGAATGATATGGCGAAATTATATCTTTTTAACTTGATTTTCTCATGTTTTTGGTGCTATTTCTTTAATAGTATCTATGTTTGAACGATGCTCCTTACTTGTTAATGCCTACTGTAGTTGGATATAAATAACAGCAGTCGTAGTTTGTAATCTACAGTTGATATAAATATATAAAACAGGTATCCATAATTCGGCAATAACACGTGTGCGATTTATATTCCGCAATGGGGAACTTATATTCCGCAGTGGAGAACAGACGTTCCGCAGTGGAGAACGTATATTCCGCAGTGGGGAACAGAGAATGAAGGCGGTATGATGACATAATTACAAGTGGTATGACACTAATATTATAAAATAGGTGTTATGAGAACTTATGGACTACTGTTTTCAAACCATTACATTACTCAACTTTCGGAAGTAATAATTCCTACGTGAAAAGCCTGTGCTCGAGAGTAATCAAATAAAATCACCATGCCGTCTTGCAGTGTGACTACAAGCGGGACTTGCGTTTTCGAGTGTCACCCTCATACGTAAATGTTTCGACTGTTTTTTGTGACAAAACATGATTTTCCCAAACACAAGTTTCCACCACTTCCACCTGTTCCCGAAAGGAAGGTGGTAGTGGTGGTCAGGTGGAATATCTTCAATTATTATCGATAATATTTGGTGATTAAAATATTTATTTGTAAATTTGCACCCAATATCACTAATCTAATAAAATATCAAAAGTTACACTAAATACTGTTTATTACTTCAGTAATCTCGGGATGTCGGTCGCGCAGTTCGAGGGCATAGTCAGGAATACCAAACAACAAATGAATTATCTCGCTAAATAATTTATTTATTGGCTAAATCTCTTAAATAATCATAAGATTTAGCCGAATAATAATTTATTTCTTGGCTAAATCTCAACTTTTTCGTAACTTTGCGCCAAATAATAACATAAGTCATCATGGAAAAAGCAATAATTGGTCGCGAGAACGAAATCGCCCGTCTGAAGAAATACATTGCCTCGGACAGGTCGGAATTCATAGCAATATATGGCAGGAGACGTGTGGGGAAGACTTTCCTTGTCAAGGAACTTCTGGAGGGACAGTTTACCTTCAGAATGACAGGAAAGGAAAATTGCCGCATGGCAGACCAGCTATTGAACTTTTCATATGCCATGGCTGACTACTTTGGTGAGGAACGAGTGCCAAAGGATTGGACGGAGGCATTTCGGATGCTGTCCAAAGCAATTGAAAGATTGAAAGACGGCACTAAGATTATCTTTATAGACGAATTGCCTTGGCTCGACACACATAAGTCAAAATTCATCAATGCACTTGAATATTTCTGGAACAATTGGGCATACTATCGCTCGGACATTAAACTGATAATATGCGGTTCTGCCACATCATGGATGCTGAATAAGATTATCAATGCACGGGGTGGTTTGCACAACCGTGTCACACACAAAATCCTGGTATCACCATTCACATTATATGAAACGGAACAATATTTCAATGCCGGAGGATTTGATTACGAACGTACAGAAATCATCGACTGCTATATGGCTATTGGTGGTGTGGCATATTATCTTTCTTTATTTGAAAATGACAAGAGTGTGGCAGAGAACATCAATGCCCTCTGCTTCACCAAGGGAGGTGAACTATGTGATGAGTTTGACAAACTATTCAAGTCACTGTTCAAGAAGGCTGACAATTACATAACGGTTATCAATGCACTTAGCACAGTAGGCAAAGGCATGACCCGAAGTGACATCATTGAGAAAACCAAGTTGACAAACAATGGCAACCTGACCACTCTGCTCAATGAACTGGAGCAATGTGAGTTCATACGTTCTTTCGTGCCATACAGGAAAGAGAAGAAGGACACGCTCTATCAACTGGTTGACCAATTCTCACTGTTTCATTTCCATTTCATCAAGGGTCAAGGCATTTTCACCAAGGATTATTGGATGAAAAAGATAGGCACAGCTTCATACAACGCTTGGAGTGGCTATGCCTTTGAAACCGTATGCCTGCATCACATTGACCAGATAGTGGAGGGATTAGGCATCAGCGGCACTATCAACCGCCCCTGTTCATGGGCCTACCGCCCGACAAAGGCAGTAAAAGAGAATGACGACATTGACGACAAATTGAAGGTAGGTGGACAGATAGACCTCCTCATCGACCGTAGCGACAAGACAATAACCGTCTGCGAGATGAAATATTCAGATGGGGAGTATGAGATTGACAAAGCCTACGACAAGCATGTGCAAAACCGCCTGCATCTGTTCAAGGATGTGGAGAAGACAACAAAAACGCTGCAAGTGGCATACATCACCCCCCATGGACTTTATAACAACCAGTATGCACGCAAGGTGAAGAAGCAAATAACGGCCGAGCATCTGTTCAGGCAAATTTAAATACTGGTTAAAAAGAAATAACCAATATGGCAGTTGTCGAAACCATTCAACGTGGAAACTGATGGGATTTCTTACGCTAACTGGCAATCATGCATTATACACCTCGATGTATCCGTCGAAGAAATGGGTATTCACATATCACTAAACAAGTCTTTTTCTACCAAAAACGATACTTTGTGATTAAAATAACTCGCAGCTAAGATATAAAAACAAATGAATAATGCAAGCGTTTGCCCCTATTTTAGCCCTTACCCTCATACCCTCACCTTCGGTTATTCGCATAACCATTTGACTATCAGTAAAAAGAAGAAAGGGTGATGGTATGAGGGTAATAAATAAAAAACAATGGAGGGCTCTGTGATTCCAAAAAACAACTCAATTTGGAATGTTCTTGTCACTCCAGTATCTTCACGTCAAAAGGGGTGTGGGTCATCGCCGAGAGGATGCGGAGGATTTTGTATTTGTCCTTGACGGATGAGGGGACGGTGAGCCATTTGGCAGATGACACTTGCACTTGGTTGTTGTATCTCTTTACAGATGTGGTTATTGGATTGCCGCCTATCTTAAGGTTGGTCTTCTCCACCCTCTCCACTCCTATGTGCCTGACCGTCTTCTTGAATGTATCAAGAGGGTTGTCGCCACAAATCACCATGCCGTCTTGCAGTGTGACTACAAGGCGGGACTTGCGTTTTCGAGTGTCGCCCTTGCGGCTGTTCTCATTTGTCACATTGGTTTCAAAGTCGCCAAGTTCTATTGTGGCATCAACAGAGAGAGACGTTATAATCGACTTCAGCTGACGGTATTTCTGGTCGGTGTCGCCCTGAGCCATCAGATACCATCCGTCAGCCATTTGCTTTGTCCACTCGGCATACTTATCCACAACCTGTCTTGACACCAACGGGACATGGCAGATTTCCATATTCAATGACGCTACACGCTCAAAGCCAATCTTCTCGATTGTCATAATCATGGTAGCTGTAGCACTGATATCACAGAATGTGGTGCCATCAGCAAATGTCACCCTGATCCTGCGGCGTTTTGCCCTCATGCGTGTATCAACAGGAGCTTCCGGCTTGGTCCGTACAACTGGAGCCGTGGCTTTAACCGGCTCTTCCTTCGCCTCCACTGGAGTATCATCGAAAAGAAGTTCAAGCTGTATGTATTCCTTCTTGCCCATAAATGATTTTTACTCAAATAATAAATTCGGCGGCAAAGTTACTGATTTTATTTGGATTAACCAAATGTTTCGACTACTTTTTTATTTGTTGGCGGGATGGCCATATTATTATTTATATAATGAAGAAACGAGCATACTTGCCCATGCTGACGGGAGTAAAGTCTTCGATGCCAAGTTCCTCGCGCACTTCGCGTCGGAGTGCGTCGCAGGGATTCTCACCATAATCAATATGTCCGCCCACTGCCGTGTCCCACTTGCCTGGCTGGATGTCCTTCCAGTCGGGCCTACGCTGCAGATACACCTCGCCCCGGGAGTTAAACACATGCAGGTGAACCACCGGATGGAGCAATTTGCTGCCACTATGACACTCGCCACGGGTGGCAGAACCCACCACTGTGCCCTCTTCATCCACTAAAGGGAATATTCTTGCTGATTGTCCATAATATACCAATATTAATATGTAATTCAGCGGCAAAGGTACAAAATTAAACCTCTACAAGCAACATTTTCAGCGAAAAATATCATTTATCACGTGTATTATGCATATGAATGTAGTCCACAGAGCAGCATATTCACCCCGAAACAGGTCATCAGCAAGACAAGAAACGACAAGGCGATGAAGAGATGATATGCACGCTCACTGCGAAGCCACGGGAGACTGCTGTCGTGGAGTGCTACTGCATATACCATCATCGACACTAATGCCCACGACTCCTTGGGGTCCCAACTCCAATATTCGCCCCACGAGAGGTTTGCCCATATCGCACCGATGAATATGCCAATGGCAAGGCATACCACTGCGGGATAGAGCAGAAGACGTGAGAGTTGGCGATAACGGCAGGTGACAATGCCTGGGATGGAAACGACGAAAGCAAGCAGCAGAAGAAGATATGCTACTGACACAATAGCCACATGCACACTGAGAAACGGTGAGTTGAGTATCGGTTGCATCTCGATAATCCACGGATTAGAGTCTGTCAGCTGAGTGATGAAGAACCATGCCCCGAAAAGGAGTATCGCCACACTGAGCGATATGGCTATCCAGAGTATCGTGCGCTCAAAGTGAGTGAAGCCGCCATCCTTGCGTTTACACTTTATTATCCTGCGGCAACCACGGAAGGCTTCACAGGTGATGGATATGAAAAGCAGGAAATAGCCAATATATGTGACGGCAATTCCCCATGGGTCGTGATTGACGATGAGTGTGGCTCCCATACCGTCGTCGTCATACGACCATTGATAGAATCGCCAATCGCGGCACACCAAAATCTTGTTCATCGCCACCTCACCCTCGCAGATAACATCATGCGAGGATATGTCGGCTATGGTGACGGATGACTTGTAGTTGGCGATATTACCGTTTTCGGCATAAAGCTCCACCGAGAAATCATCAAGACGCACGGCAAAGGGCAAGGTATTGCCAAAACCATCGGCATTAGAGGCTGAAGGCATAAAGCGGCAGGCGAAACTCCCCTTGCGCAGATGGATAGTGCCCTGCACACCGAAAAGATGAGTGAGAAATGCGCCGAGAAGAATGACTAAGAATGAGCCATGGAGAAGAAAAAAGGAGAGTCGGCGCACACGACTGCGCACAACGTAAAGTAAGCCCAACATGGCGAGAAATAACCACATTGCAGTCATCCATGAGGCACCGTACCATTCTTCCCGCGCATAATCCGTACCATAATATTCGCCGACAATCGTAGCTGCTCCCAAGAGCACCACGATTGCGGCATAAAGTATGGATAGAAATATTTTCATTTTGATAACTTGTCAACTAAACGATTATATTGATCTAAGGAATTTAACCACGGCATCACGGTCGGACTTCTTGAGACGATAGAACTTCTCAGCCGACTCGTAGGCATGACTGTCCTTGCTGTAGCCGTGCCACATGATGGCTTCTATCTCGTTGCGCGCACGGCAGTCGTGAAGTCGGTCTTCGGCTCCGGTGTTCACGAGCGAGAGTCCACGTCCCCACAGCGGAGTGGTGCGGCACCACGAACCGTGGATGTCGTTCTTCATCGCCAACTTATGCTGTATCATGTCCGAATAGGGATAAATCACCTGGTTGGGATATTTCGGCAGAGGCTGGTTGCCTACGATAGCCGGTGCCCAATAGTTGTCGTTGCCTGTCTTCCATGAGGGGCGATGGCAAGTGGCACAACCAATCTCGTTGAACACCTTCTTGCCCTGTTGCACCTCAGCATCCTGCAAGTTGCGAGCACGGGGAATCGACAGACCACGATGCCATACGAGGAAAGCATAGAAGTTATAGTCGCTCATCTCGGCCTCAAACTTATACCAAGGATTGTCAAACTGATTGGTGGCGGGACTCAGAAGGTTTCTCACTGCATCCGAGATACCTTCGTCAGTACCGTCGGCAAAATACGGCGATGTGGGGTCTTCCTTGATAGCCGTTATCACGGATGGAGTCTCAGCCATTGCGTCAGCCCATGCCGTAGTGGTGTAGAGTTTCGGACGATCACTGCGTGTCACGTTGGTGATGTTCCAGATAGCATTGGCACCTGCTCCATCTTGCAGTGAGGCACGGGTGAGGGCATAGGTGAATCGCTTCACAGCCTTGGTGCCGTCAGCAAGGGTGTACCAAGCAGTTGCGGCGAAGTCGTCAGCCTCCTTGTCCCACATCGAGGGATTGAGTTCCACATATTTAGCCTCTTGGCGATATTGCTCCCTTAGGTCGTCCTCGGTGATGGCATCTAAGAGTCCTGTTCCCATGATGCCGATGGTTGATTCCAGTCGCACGGCAATATTCTCGGGTTGCGGTTTGGTGTTGAAAGCCGTGTTGGGGATATATACCTCGGGATAGATGAGTGAGTATTTCTCGCCGTCCTCAAACTCCATAGGCAGTCCGCTCTCCATGGCGGTAATCTCATGCCACGAGATGCTTATCTGGTCTTCGTCCAAAGGCGGCAGGAAGGGATAGGAAGCCTGTGTCTGCGGCATACCGGTCACTTCGGAGATGTAAGGACCGTCGTTGCTGTTCATACCGTCGGCGGGATGATAGATGGCAAGCAGATAACCGTTGCCGAAAGTGGATTTGTATGACATCTGCCTCTTGCCATGACCATAACCGGGATGGCAGTCGATGCACGAGCGGCGGAGCGAAGCAGGGCCCAAACCGTTGAACGGAGCCGTTCCGGCATTGAAGTTGCGCTCGAAGAAAGTCTCGCCGAGATTAAATTCCGTCAGCAGTCCCTGTTCGGTTACTGCGGGAGCCTCGTCTTCATAGCATCCGGCAGTCACGTTGTCGGTGGTGCCGAGTTTGCCGCCTGGATACCACTCGTCGGCATCAAAGTTACCCACTGCCTTACCGATATAATCGGCTTCAATAACTGTTGTTGACTGTCCGTTGTCGGCAATCGGATCATTACTGTCGCTACATGATGCCGCAAGCATCATTATAGCCATTCCTCCTATTATGATATGTATCTTTGTATTCATAATCATCTGTTATTTCTGGGTTGCCATCCATGCGGCAGCCTTGATTAGTTCGTTGTCCAATGCCTGCACTTTCTTCTGTGCCTCACCCACGAGCGGGTCGTTGACATGACCCACGAAACTGCCAAGAGATGTCTGACAGTTGTTGAGAGCAGTGATGGCATCCTTCACACTTGCCTCGAGAGTTGAAAGTCCGTCATATCCGTTGTCCTTCATATACTGGATGATACTCTTCGAGGTGTCTCTTCCGTCACCCTCGCGACCACCATAAAGGGCATTCTCGATGCTCACCATATTGTCGCGGAAATCGATGAACGACTTATGGCTATAAGGCGACTCGATATAGTTGACATCCTCACCTGAATAGGGATTACCAATCTTTGTGTTTGCCACCTCGTTGGCTATGTTCTCGCATCCAGCCTTGAGGATGGTCACCATCACCTCCTGCCATGAGGCATAGGTGCTACCAGCCTTGCCTGCCGCAAGCATGTTGTCGCCATACGACTTGCTGCCGCCATTCACGGTGTAAGGCAGTTCCACCTCATCCACACGGTCTATATGCGCCTTAGGAGCATCGGCATTCCATGCCACCTCCATCTGGAAACAGCGGTCGCGTAGGTCTCCTGCCACGGCAGCGGCATAGATGAGTTCCTGCTCGCCAGTGACGTGCGCCCCAATCTTGGTGAATGCCTCATCGGTTTCCTCCTTTCTCAGGTCTTCTATTTTGCGGTTTGCACCATTGCGGAAGATGACAAATTCTATACCATGGAAACCGAGCAGTTCCTGACCGAGCTTTCCTCCTGCGTAGGAGATTCCGTCCTCGCCTTCGAGCTTAGCCACCTGGTCGGCATTCTTGAGAGCCGTGGCAAGTCCGTCGGCATCAAGGGGCCATGTGTCGATATGCGGGTCGATACCGAAATCGGTGGCCGCACCGTAAAGGAATGCCTCACTCTTCTCCCACTCCTCGCGTGCTGTAAGGAAAGTGGAGCAGATCTTGTCGATGTCGCCCTGGCTTACACTCTCTGGATTGGCCTTGAATCTGTCTGCCACATCAGCCAACTGTATATATAGCTGGTCGGTGGCATTGGCTATGGTAGCGTATGTCTTGTAGATTGTGTTGCTTACATACTGCTGAGCTATAGCCTCCATCTTCTGTTCGTTTACACTCTGCACATTCTCAGTGCCTTGGTTCTCGTTGTTGTCATCACTGCAAGATGACAATCCAAGGGAGATGATGGCTCCCATAGCCATCATCATTCCCGTCTTAATAATTACTCTATTCATATATTTTTTTTACAAGTTTCAAAAATAAAATCTGCCAAGTATCCGCCGCTGTAGGGTCTTACCTCGTGTAAGACCGCAACCAGATTTGCAGCGTTTTTGCGGAGGGCGGTATTACACGAGGTAATACCCTACAGCGGCGGATACTTCGCAGATTTTATTTTTGAATCTTGTAAAAAAAATATATGAATAGAGTAATTATTAAGAC
>JALFIX010000050.1 GCA_022775105.1 Prevotella sp.
AAGATATATCACAACATACTTGTTGAGATATGTCTCAAACGACTTGTCCTTTTCTACTATCAATCCAGCAAACAGCTCGCGAGAGTCGCACGACTTGTCATAATAGGCACACAACATCTTTGCCGCCATCGACTTTCCAAAGCGTCGGCAGCGGGTAACGCAACTGTAGCGGCTCTCGGAGTTGAGTGTGTTGTTGATGAATGGTATCAGCGATGTCTTGTCAATATACTCATGACTCACAATATCACGGAACTCACTGTTGCCTTTGTTGATGTATGTACCCATAGTTTCAAGTATGTTGCAGGAGTGATTAGCCTGTAAACCGTTGCAAAGTTAAGGAATTAATTTGGATTTACCAAACATTTAACCGTTTTTTGCTATATAATGGCGTTGTTAATCACATCTTTTGATTACTATTCTGCATTTTCCTTTGCCATATCAAAAAAAATGCTTATATTTGCACCAAATTACAGACGATATGGCAAAAAACATTATTTTATACCTTATATTGATTTGTTTCGGCATGCAGGGCTATGCCAAAGGCAAGAGTGAATTCATGGAATCAAAACACATTCCTCTTGTATATGACAAGGAGAACACGGCCGAGTGTTATCCGCAAATCAAGATGAAGTCATTTGAGGAACTGCCAAGTATTCCCGAACTGCCCGACCCCTTCGCTTGGGCTGACGGAAGCGGTCGCTCCACAGATTTCAAGGACTGGGAGCGCCATCGCTCGGAGATAATGCAAATGCTGTATCACTACGAAATAGGCGAAAAACCTGTGGTCAAGAAAGAACAGATGAAAGCCGGGATTATGGGCGACACGCTTTACGTGGATATCACCGTTGGCGGCGAAACCCTAAGGCTGACTGCCGGCATCACATACCCCGAGGGCGAAGGGCCTTTTCCTGCCATTATAGGCATAGGATTCGGCACTGGTTCTTTGCCCAAGGACATCTTCGACAAGCGAGGAGTGGCACAGATAGCATTCAGTTTCCAACAAGTGATGTCGCACACCCAGAAGCGCGGGCAGGAACCTATCAACCGCCTCTATCCCGACCAAACGGAGATGGGAGCCTATTGCGCATGGCCTTGGGGCATAAGCCGGATAATTGACGCTCTGGAGATTGTGGGCAAGGCTTCGAGGATTGACATGAAGCATATTGCAGTGACAGGATGCTCGTTTGCCGGAAAGATGGCACTCTTTGCCGGAGCTCTCGACGAGCGCATTGCCCTCACTATAGCCCAAGAGCCTGGAGGAGGCGGTGTTAACTCATGGCGTGTGTCGGAGACATTGGGAAATGTTGAAACCTTGGGACGCACCAACTATGCATGGTTCAAGGAGAGCATGCGCAGATTCTCCAATTGTGTTGACCGTCTGCCTATCGACCATCACGAACTTGCGGCACTCATAGCTCCACGCGCCCTACTCGTCCTTGGCAATACCGACTACGAGTGGCTTGCCGAACGCTCCAACTACGAGTCGTCGAAAGCTGCCCGAGAGGTATGGAGTGCCTTTGGCATTGCCGACCGTATGGGCTACTCCATCGTGGGCGGTCATCCTCATTGCCAACTGCCATTGAGCCAATATCCCGAGGTTGAGGCATTCGTTGACAAATTTCTTTGGGGCAAAAAAGACATCGACACGAATGTGACGAAGGTGAATATAAAATAAATGTGAAAGAATAACATTTTGGCGCACTTTTTAAATAAAATGAGTGATTTTCCACAAATTCCTTTGTAATTTCAGGAATAATGCGTATATTTGCAGCGGTTAAACATTCAAATTACATATTATGGCAACAGCAATTAGGGTAATTCCCGTTTTGAAAGGTCGCTCGCAAACATTTTGTATGTTAAAAAAATTATGGACAATAAAGATTTTTGGGCTTCAATATCAGCAATTATCCGAAATGGATTCGATAGAGAAGGATTAAATAAATTAGAAGAATATGCAAAACAATTCATCAATGGACAACTTTTATTCAAACGCTACACGGAAGACGAACAGCTTGGCTGTGCAGTTGGAGGTACTTTACATGTCATTGCATCCATACTCGCGGGAGCAGAAACTCCAGCAAATCAACTCACTGCGCCAGAACACAGTTTCAAAAGAGAACAGCAACAAGCAGCGGCGCAAGCTATAGTGATTGAGCAATGGGCAAGAACTGTCGGATGCTGGACAGACAATGTAGATACTGAATTTGAAAACATTTTCGGAATCTAACTTGCAGAAGGTGGGGAGGCGCACGTCTATGACAATGGAGCATCTATTGTAAAAAGAATAGGACTCGATTATTTTGTGCTTCCTATGTTGGCTTTTGACCGTATTACTCTTCACAACACCATGTTTCCCTCCACAAAGATGACAGTCATTGGATATGGAGCAACCACTGAGGGTGAATTTCAAATTCTCGTTCAACAACAATTCATTCATGGTTCTTTGGTTTCTGAGTTTGAAATACAACTGTTTGTAGAATCATTAGGATTTAAACTTATTAATCCCAAGAATTGGACTTATGCGACTCCACACCTATATTTGAGTGATATGCACGATGAGAATGTTATCAAGACACCACAAGGAAACATTTTGGTAATTGACTGTGATATCCGGATTAATACACCAGAATTGCGGTGCGGAGGCATAAGGACTCTCACCAATGATGTAAGGTTCAAACTGGCAAGCGACCTTCACCTCTCGAACCCCCGATAAACACAGGGATTGCGACACGATTGGTGAAGAGTGAAGGATGAATGCACTGATTCATTTTTTCTGGGGATAATAACACGGATAAAAGGCAAGATGGAATCAATATACTTTCATCTGGCGCAAGGTTATTATTCTTTATGAGCCAAGGCTATTAACCTCGGTTATGGTGTATAATGGGGTCAGAGGTATCTGTCCATCTGACCATAATCCGACCTGTACGTTTGGGGACGCTCCCAGAGGCATCCGCACAGTTCTTTACTTCAGAAACTTGGATATTTATGAACTCAAAACAGAGGCCCCGATGCACGATGCACTGAGACCTTTCAATGGCCCTCAACTTAGACGTAAGACAGACACCGTCCATTACGGCAGGTGTTAACTTGTTAACGTTAATTTGACGAAATTATTGGAATCCAATTTCACCATAAATCAAAATTTTACAAAAATCTGCTTGCAAAGATAATAAATTATATGTGAAAGAACAACATTTGGGAGCACTTTTTGAATAAAAATGAGTTATTTTTCTCCAAATCCTTTGCCGTTTCGGGAATAATGCGTATATTTGCAGCGGTTAATCACAATTAGAATATGGCAAGCAATGAATATATCATAGAAAGCATCAAGAAAGTGGCAAGGGAGACATTGCCGCCAAAATCTTCATTGTTGCTATTTGGGTCGAGGGCTCGCCATGAGGAACATGCAAACAGCGACTGGGATATTCTTATCATATTAGACAAGCCTCAACTGACATCCGAGGATTATGACTATGCCTATCCCTTTAGAGTGTTAGGCTGGGATATGAATGAAGAAATCAATCCGCAAGTGTATTCCAAAAAAGAATGGGAGGATTACTCTTATACCCCATTCCACCAGAATGTTGAACAAGATAAAATGGTG
>JALFIX010000079.1 GCA_022775105.1 Prevotella sp.
GTAGAGAGCTTGCTGACCTCCTTGGTGTGGAAGTTGGCCGGCTCGTCGAGCACGAGTCCGTCGCGGTTGCCGAGGATATTGGTAGAGAACCATCCGTGGAGACCGAGGCAGCGGGTGCCGATGATAGGAGCGAAACCGCTCTTCACGAGAGTCTGACCAGTCTTGAAGTCCTTGCCTGCGATAGGCATCTTGGTCTGCTCTGCCAGTTCCCACATGGCGGGGATATCAACAGTTGTGTTGGGAGCACCCATGATGAAGGGAGCACCCTCGGTGAGAGCTGCGTAGGCATAGCACATAGAAGGAGCCACATGCTCGCGGTCGTCAGCCTTCATGGCAGCCTCAAGGTCGGCGATATGATAGTGAATCTTCTCACAAACAGGCACATAGATCTCGGTAGAAGCAGCCCAGAGCACAACGATGCGTGAGCAACCGTTCTTCTCCTTGAACTCGCGGATGTCCTGTCTGAGGGCCTCAACCATCTCCCAGCGTGTCTTGCAGTCCTTGACGTTGTCGCCGTCGAGACGCTTTGCATAGTTCTTGTCGAAGGCAGCCTTCATAGGCTTGATGGCCTCCAGTTCGTCCTTCACGGGATTGATGTCCTTCTCCTTGAGCACCTCGGCATACATGGCAGCCTGATAGGCGTTCTGTGGATAAACGTCCCAGCAACCGAAGACGATGTCGTCGAGTTTTGCCATTGGTACGATGTCTGCGTATGGCAGATATTTCTTGTCATCACCACGACCGATACGAATTTTGTCATACTGTGTCATGGATCCTACGGGCTTTGCAAGTCCGCGACGTGTCATGAGGACACCTGTCATGAATGTTGTAGCCACTGCTCCGCAGCCTACAACCATGATACCTAATTTGCCGTCAGCCGGCTTTACATTAGTTTGCTTCATTACAATTTCTTTTTATTGTTTGTTTATAATAATTATTATCTTTATATTCCTCATATTCCTCTCCACACATCAAACCATGTGGTCATAGTCCAGTCGGCCTTGTCGCCGTTGGGGATGTCGGGAGTCCATCCCTCACCCATATACCAGAGGGTCTTGCACCCTATCTCATGGGCTGGTCTGATGTCCTTGTCATAACTGTCGCCTATGACGAGCACCTTCGAGGGGTCTTTCACTCCCAATGCCCTTAGTCCCATGCGATAAATTTCGGGGTCGGGCTTGCGCACTCCCACCACTGCCGACTCGATGACATGACTGAAATTGCCATCCATATCGAATTCTTCCAGCACTGAGCTGATGTTGCCATAGAAATTGCTGACAAGCACGGTCTTGCCATTATCAACATACTCGCCGAACAAGTCCCTCAGGACGTCCTTCGACAGGTTTGTGGATTCCACCGTGTCGAGTATCAGAGTGTCGAGTATGGCGTCATGCCACTTTTCGGGGTCAAAACCCTCAATATGCTGCTGGATATATTCCAGTTCGATGTCCAGTTTCTTGCTGAGTGTATCCGTGAAATTGTCATTGGGCTGGATGATTGGATTCTTGCCAAGTGTGCGCTCCGCATGTACGTAGGCATCGCGGAAGAGAGCCTCATCCACAGGCACTCTGTTCTTCTGGTAAGCATGCCAGATGCGCTTGCCCCAGTGCATTCCGTCGGAGTCGAGCGTGCCTCCATAGTCGAAGATTATTCCCTCGAAGTATCCGCTCTCTATCTTGTCGCGCAGTTCATCCAAGTCGCCACGGTGCAGTTTGTTGATTACCTTCACCGCCATGTTCTGTGCGGCATCCATATAGCAGCGCGAATAGCTTGGCCAGTCGTTGATGTCGATATAAACCCTCTCTCCGTCGTCAGTGACGATACAGTCGCCTCCGTAGAAGTCGAGTTCAAGGGCGTTTGCCACTGCATTTGCCTCATACATAAAGTCGTATTCGTCGAAAGGGGTATGCTTAGGCACACCGTTATGCCCGTTATTCGAGAATTTCATCTCACCGTCATCATCGGGATAATAATAGCGGAAGAACTGTGTGTCAGAAACTCCATAGAACTTGGCGAGGTCGCCCTTGACATGGGCACAAACACAAGGATTGGCTATTCCACGCAGTTTCATCTTTGTCACTTCAATATCCCTCGACTTGGCATCAGGGGCGAACACCACGTCCTCTTCACATTCCGAATATCCATTGTTCTTCTTTATCCAATATCCGTCGTTGCCCCTGTCTTCAGGCACCTGAAAGCCTCTTTGGCGCAAAAAGGCATATTGCAACATCCTGTTTTGGCAACCATAAAGCACAGACTTGGGAGAATTGATGACCGGTACATTGGCCTTACAAAGTTCCTGCAAAGCCTCTTCGGAGCGGGCCATGGAAATATAGGCATCAGCATCCTTATGAAGACGGAAACCGTCCTCATCCACTACGCTGATGTCAAACCCGCTACGTTTTAGTAGGCCGCACAAACTTTCTAATATGCGGGCATCCTTGTCCTCGGAATTTGGCGAGAACCTTTTAGCCCTTTTTATAGCAACTATCATATATTAAGTGCACTATTGTTTTTTATAGTTGGGTACAAAGGTAGCTAATATTATTGAAATACAAAAACTTTTTAACCTATTTTATTTTTCCTATACCTTTTATCAACCTTAATTATTACTTTAAGACTACTTTATGCGAAGAATTGAACATATATTTGTGTTTAGTTGACATATTAACGAGTTGACGAGAATACAGGTTGACGAGTTGACAAGTAAACAAGTTGAAACCTAAACCAATCCGACCTTTTCGGTTAATCAGAACACCCTGAAAGGGCAAAAGCGTTATTGCAGCAGAAAATAACGCTTTTGCCCTTTCAGGGCGTTTATCGCAATAACATCATAAACCCAGGGCGCTGCCCTGGGCTATGTGCTTTTGGGCTTTCAGCCCGATAAAAACAATCAATTATTCCCGTAGAAGCGGTTGGCAGCCCTGAGCTGATGCCTCATAATGCTGAGCAATTCCTGGCTCTCCTGCAAGATGTTGATATACACGAGGTCTATCTTCATCGTGCTGGCATCGGCAGACTTCTGCATACGGTCGTAATGACGCTTGCGCACTGACGACAAGCGGTCCTTCAGTTCCTCAGCCTGCGAGAGCACTTCATCATATTCGTTGAAGCGTCCGGTTGAGAGCATTGCTGAGGTGCGCTTCATCAGTTCGGCTATCTTCTCGCGCACCGGGTCAAACTCCATAACGAGTTTTTCCGGCATAGGATTGAAGTTGTTATCCACGTGCTCCTTAATCGGATCGAGCATACGGCGCAGGCAGTAGATGAACTGCTGGTCGCTGTTGACACCGAGGTGATACCAAGTGTTGCGCTCCAACGCAACGTTCTGGGGCACACGGCGCAGGGCGAGCAACTCCTTGCGGCGGTATTTCTTGAGTTCCACCTGTTCGCCCTTCAGTTCCTTAAGGAGTTTCGACATGGCGCGGTGGTCTTCGGATATGAGCGAGTCGAGTATCTTGTTATACTTGCACAGGGCAAAGTTGCAGACGAAAGACTGAGTGCGCGACACATGCTTCACCAGGAGGTCGAGCACTATCTCGGGATCCTTGGTGCGCATCATCAGGCGGAACACATCGTCGTTCTTCTCGCCGGCTTTCTTGTTCTTATACTGTATGTTGCTGCGTATGAGGAGGAAAATCACAAGAGCCATAAAGAGGAACATTGCCACGAAACCGCCGAAATACATTATCAGACAGACAATGGCACAGATGCCGAAAGCCACACCGGCTGTGATAAACCATCCACCGATGACGGAGAGCACACCCGTGACACGGAACACTGCACTCTCACGGCTCCAGGCACGGTCGGCAAGCGATGTTCCCATTGCCACCATAAAGGTGACGTATGTGGTTGACAGAGGCAACTTGTATGTAGTACCTATAACTATAAGCACCGAGGCAAGCACGAGATTCACCGCTGCACGCACCACGTCGAAGGCAGCACCGTCGGCAAGTATGGCATCCTCCTTGCGGAAGCGGGTGTCGAGCCACTGGAAGAAACCACGTGGCACCACCCTGTTCATAAACTCTCCGGCATCCTGTGCGCCACGCACGATACTGCGTGCGGCACGCGAAGAACCGAACATCTCGTCGCCCTCGTCCTGACGTGAGAGATCGACACTGGTTTTCACCACGTTCTGTGCCTTCTTGGAGGTGGCCATGGCAATAATCATTATCACTCCCGCCAGCATGAGATAGAGGAACGGGGTCTTGGCGGAGGTCATGAGCGATGTCATCATGAAGGCATCGTGGTCGCCACTGCCGTTGGTGGTGAAGTCGATGAAAGAGTCGAGACCAGCCATGGGCACGCCGATGAAGTTGACGAGGTCGTTGCCCGCGAATGCCATGGCGAGGGCGAATGTACCCATCATCACAACCAGCTTAAACACATTCACCCTGCACAGGTGGATAACTTCCATCAACACTGTTGAAATCAAGAAGGTGACGCCCATAAGCATCGGTGTGTTAGCCTTAATCCAGTCCTTGGTGGCATCACCTATAAAGGGCGACTTCGACAGACCTTTTATAAATATAAAGTAAGCGAGTATGGTGAATGCGATACCTCCGAAGATGGCGATGGTGTATTTGAGGTGTTTCTCGTAGCTGAACGTGAACACCACTCGCGCTATCCACTGCACTATCACTCCGAAGAAGAAGGCGATTGCCACACTGACGAAGATGGCGATGATGACACTCAGGGCCTTGTCGGAATTCATGAGCTGGTCGAACGTGAGCGACCCGTCGGCATTCATCTTCAGCAGGGCGAGGATAAAGGTACCACCGAGCAACTCGAACACCAGCGAGACGGTGGTTGACGTGGGCAGTCCTAATGTGTTAAACATGTCGAGCACAATGACATCCGTCACCATTACGGCGAGGAAAATCGTCATTACCTCATGGAATGAATAATTCTCCGGCTGCATGATACCATGCCTTGCCACATCCATCATGCCGGCACTCATCATGGCACCGATGACCACTCCGAAGGAAGCCACGAACATAACGGTCTTGAACTTCGCCACCTTAGCTCCGATGGCGGAATTGAGGAAGTTGACAGCATCGTTGCTCACTCCCACGAAAAGGTCGAACACTGCCAGCACGAGCAGGAAGACCACAATCAGTAAATAAAAAGTTTCCATATAACCTAATCTTGCATATTATTGTTTTGCGCTGCAAAATTAGGCAATGTATGTTACAACCGCGTAAAACGGATGTTGCAATTCTGTTACATTTGCAAAACTGCCGGAATATCCACCCAGAAGACGGAGCCTTCGCCCTCTTTAGACTTCACTCCCACGGTGCCTCCGAGGCTATAGGCATAGCTGCGGCACACCGAAAGACCGAGTCCTGCACCCTGGATGAACTCATCGAGTTTGACGAAGCGGTCGAAGATGCGCTCGTATGCCTCTTCGGGTATTCCCTTTCCGGTGTCTGCCACTGAAATATACAAATGTCCGTTGTCAGTTTCGTCCAATGTTAGTGTCACCGTACCCCTTGATGTAAACTTGAAGGCATTGGACAGAAGATGACCAACCATCTCATGCAGACGTGCAAAATCGGTGTGTACCATGCGCGACTTTTCAGTGGCAACGAAACCAGCGGTGACATTCGGGTTGACGTTCTTCCTCTCATATTCATCCAGCAGGTCTCTCAACATCGGCACTACGTCGAAGTCGGTGATATTCATCTTCGTCTTGTCGTCCGAAGCCTCAGCCTTGGATATTGTCATCATCTCCTCAAAGATATTGAGCAACTTCTGGTTGTTCTCCTTGATGATAGCCACCAGTCCATCGCGCTCCGCGGGGTCGGTCACTGAGGTCAGGATATCCGAGAATCCCACGATGGCATTCAGCGGCGTGCGCACCTCGTGGCTTATATTATCTATAAAAGAGGTCTTCAGACGGTCGCTTTCCTCCGCCTTGTTACGTGCGTCCACCAGTTCCTGCTCCAGTCGCTTTGCATCATCGATGCACGAGCTTGTACCCACAATGACAATGGGCACACCTGAGTCGTCGCGCTCTGCCACGGTGGCATAGCTGTCCGACCAGTATTCCTTGTCGTTGTGGGGCACCTTCACCCTGTATTGCTCGTGGTATTCCTCACTCTGCCCTTGACACAATGCCAACAGTCCTGTTCTCATCCGCTCAACGTCAGCCGGATTGATAGATTCGAGTACAGAACTGAGAGGTGTTCCCGGAGGAGTACTCAATACATCAGCCTTGGCGCGGAAGTCGCTGTCGAATGTAAATGACATCGTGGCAACATCAAGCCGCCATGTGGCAAGCTTCATTGCCTTAAGCACCAGCTCATGCTCCACGCCATGCTTGTGCATCGACGAGAGATGAGCCAGTTCCTCGCGGGTCTTCCTGCGGTCGTTCCACTGGATGAACAGCCCCACGATGACAACCACGAAGAGCAGTCCCACCACAAATAAGGTGAGCCACGGCGAACCATTGTTTGCCTGCACATATATTGAAATATTGCTCAAATCCATACTTATATTGAGATTAATTTGGCTTTTCGAGGGCAAAAATACAAAATATTTTTGTAATAATGGAAAAAATCGGGATTTTTTTTTGTATTTTCTATTAAATTGACTAACTTTGTACCCAAATAATGATTTTAACTTCAGAAATGGGTAACTATAATCATAGTGAAGCGCTGACCAGGACGGTAGAGCAACTGTCGCAACCGGAGGCCCTCGAAGGCCTGTTCCACCGGCATACGGAGGGCAACCCTCTACCATCGGGCAAGGTGCTCGGGGAAATCATAGAATTGTCGAGAGCCATCATCTTTCCGGGCTACTTCGGCAAGTCTTCCGTAAATACACATACCATAAAATTCCATATCGGTGCAAATGTCGAGAAGCTGTTCAAGATGCTTTCCGACCAGATTATGGCGGGACTGTGCTTCGGATGCGAGGTATGTCCTGACACCGGCGCACATTGCCGCGAGAGGGCCAAGGACATTGCTGCACGACTGATAGAGAAACTGCCTGAGATAAGACGCACATTGGCCACCGACGTGGAGGCTGCATACAACGGCGACCCCGCCGCGGTGAACTCCGGCGAGGTCATCTCGTGCTATCCCGTCATCAAGGCTCTTGCCAACTACCGCATCGCCCACGAACTGCATTTGATGGGCGTACCGCTTATACCTCGTATAATTACAGAGATGGCTCACTCGGAAACCGGCATCGACATTCATCCCGGGGCCCAAATAGGCCATCACTTCACCATCGACCACGGAACGGGTGTCGTGGTGGGTGCCACGTGTATCATAGGCAACAACGTGAAGCTCTACCAGGGAGTGACCCTCGGAGCGAAGAGCTTTCCCAAGGACGAGGACGGCAACCCCATCAAGGGCATTGCGCGCCATCCCATCCTCGAGGACAACGTGATAGTATATTCCAACGCCACCATCCTCGGACGCATCACCATCGGCGAGGGCTGCATAGTGGGTGCCAACATGTGGGTGACGGAGAACATGGAGCCGAAGACTAAAGTGATTTTAAAACACAGAGGCACAGAGATACAGAGATAAAAATAACATATCATAATAAATAAAACATAGAGACATGATGATGACAAGATAATATCTGTTACTTTGTGTCTCTGTGTTCATAAAAAAAATATAAATGGAAAAGGAATTTGAACTGATCGCCAAAACATTCATGGGACTGGAACCTGTATTGGCGAAGGAATTAACACAATTGGGTGCCAACGACGTGCAGATAGGACGCCGTATGGTGTCCTTTACGGGAAACAAGGAATTGATGTATCGCGCCAATTTCCAATTGCACACGGCAATCAGGATTCTGAAACCCATCACGCATTTCAAGGCGAAGTCTGCCGACGATGTGTATGAGGAGATAAAGAAGGTGGATTGGACCGAGTATCTCGACAACAACAAGACGTTTGCCGTGGATGCCGTGGTGTTCTCTGAGGAGTTCCGCCACTCCAAGTTCGTGTCTTACAAGGTGAAGGACGCTATCGTTGACCAATTCCGCGAGAAGACGGGACAGCGCCCCAACATCAGTGTAGCCAACCCTGACATCCGCCTGAATATCCACATCGCCGAGGACAAGTGTACACTGTCTCTCGACTCCAGCGGCGAGAGTCTCCACCGCCGCGGCTATCGTCAGGAGAGCGTGGAAGCTCCACTCAATGAGGTACTCGCCGCAGGTATGATTCTCATGACCGGATGGGAGGGCGACACCGACTTCATCGACCCGATGTGCGGTTCGGGCACCCTGCTCATCGAGGCAGCCCTCATAGCACGCAACATGGCTCCCGGACTCTTCCGCAAGGAGTTTGCATTCGAGAAATGGCCTGACTTCGACAAGGACCTTTTCGACGAGATATACAATGATGACTCACAGGAGCGCGAGTTCACCCACCATATCTACGGATATGACATCGACATGAAGGCGGTGAACACAGCCCTTATGAACGTGAAGGCAGCCGGACTGAGCAAGGACATCACCGTGGCCCAGGCTGACTTCAAGGACTTCACCCAGCCTGCCGAGAAGAGCATCATCGTGACCAATCCGCCATACGGCGAGCGCATATCCACTCCCGACCTGCTTGGCACATACAAGATGATCGGCGAGAGACTCAAGCACCAGTTCCTCAACAACGACGCATGGGTGCTAAGCTACCGCGAGGAATGTTTCGAGCAAATCGGACTGAAGCCATCGCTCAAGACACCTCTTTATAACGGTTCTCTCGAATGCGAGTTCCGCAAGTATCAGATCTTCGACGGCAAGCTGCGCGACTTCCGCTCTGAGGGCGGCATCGTGAAGACCGACGAGGAGAAGCGCATGATGCGCGAGAAGCACCGCTTCAAGAAGGAGCGCGAATTCAAGAAGAGAATCAGCGAAACTGAGGAAAACGAGGATGGCGACATCCGCTCATTCAAGTTCCACCGCCACGAACTGCCCACAACAGAGGCCAAGCGTCCGCGTCGCCGTGACAATGATGACGACGATGACAAGCGCAAGGGAGGATTCGACCGCAAGGGTGGTTTCGACCGTAAAGGCGGCAAGGGGAGCTTCGACCGTAAGGACCGCAAGGGAGGATTTGACCGCAAGGGAGGATTCGACCGCAAAGGCAAGGGAGGATTTGACCGCAAGGGAAAGAAAGGCGGTTTCGACCGTCATAATGATATAAACGACAATGATTTCGATTCTTATGACGACTAAAAAGATATTCGTGGCATTGGTCACATTGCTTTCTATCATGACTACAACAACATCCATGGCACAGGGGCAGAAGTTGCTCACGCTTGAGGAACTCAACTTCGGTGGTGTCAACTACCGCAAGTTCGTGCCCGAAAGGCTTTACTCCACATGGTGGGGAGAGCAACTGATGTATCAGGACGTGGAGGAGACTGGAATGATTGACATGAAGTCAGGCGAGAGGCGCAAGCTCTTCTCGCTCGATGATGTCAACCCAAGGCTCGATGCTGCCATCAGCAGGCTCGACGGATTCAAGGACGAGAAGATACGCACGCTTCAGTATGTAACCTTCCCCTACCCCAACGAGACTCTCGCACTCATAAGCAACGGCCACATACGCCTGCTCTATGACTGGAAGAAGGGCGAGGTGACATGGGTTCAGCCCTGCAAGGGCGAGACCGAGACTCACTGGAACGAGAAGTCGCGCATATCGGCTTTCGTCAAGGCAGACCAGCTCTGCATCACTGACGCAGAAGGCAAGACCCGTCAGATTACCACCGACGGCAGTCGCGAGATAGTGTATGGCCAGGCTGTTCACCGCAATGAGTTCGGTATTGAGGAGGGTATCTTCTGGGCACCCGACGGCAACCGCTTCGCCTTCTACCGTATGGACCAGAGCATGGTGACCGACTATCCTCAGGTGAACACCTTCGAACGCGTTGCCACCCACGAGCCTGACAAATATCCCATGCTCGGCATGACAAGCCACAAGGTGACTGTGGGCATATACGACTGCACGTCGGGCAAGGTGCAATACCTCAACGCAGGGGACCCTACCGACAGGTATTTCACCAACATAGCCTGGGCTCCCGACAGCAAGACAGTGTATATGTTTGAGCTTAACAGGCTGCAGAACGACAGTCGCCTCGTGAGCTACGATGCCACTACGGGCGACAAGCTCAAGGAACTGTATAGCGAGACGAGCGACAAGTATGTGGAGCCACTTCACCCCATAGTCTTCCTACCGTGGGACAAGTCGCAGTTTATTATGCAAAGCCAGAAGGACGGCTACAACCACCTTATTATATATAATATAGGGACAGGCAAGACAAGGCAGCTCACAAGCGGCAAGTTTGTGGTTGAGGAACTCTATGGCTTCAACGAGAAGGCAAAGTCGGTAATCATTGCCTCCAACGAGGCAAACCCCATCCAGCGCAACATTTATGCAGTGGATGTGAAGACCGGCAAGCGCAAGCCGCTCGACAATGCCCGCGGCTATCATTTAGCCATACTCAGCAAGAGCGGACAGTGGCTCGTGGATGGTTACAGTGAGCCTGACGTTCCACGCAATTACGACCTCGTGGCAACGGCAACGGGCAAGTCAACCCATCTGCTAACGTCAAACAACCCTTGGGAGGGTTATCAGCAACCCATCTTCGAGACCGGAACCATCAAGGCAGACGACGGTGTGACAGACCTGTATTGGCGCATGGTAAAACCGGCAGACTTCGACCCTACAAAGAAATACCCAACAGTGGTGTATGTATATGGCGGTCCTCACGCCCACAACGTGGATGCCACATGGCATTGGGGAAGCCGCTCATGGGAGACATATATGGCCCAGAAGGGCTATGTGTTGTTCATCCTCGACAACCGTGGCAGTGAAAACCGAGGATTGGAGTTTGAGCAAGCCACCTGGCACCGTTTGGGCAAGGTGGAGATGCGCGACCAGATGAAGGG
>JALFIX010000114.1 GCA_022775105.1 Prevotella sp.
AGCGCCACCCACACGAGTGTCTGTTCTTTGTCCCGTAGATTGCTTCTCGCCGTCGGCATTACCGTCTTCTATGAATAGTCCGTCGAGCACGGCGCGGGCTGATATGTTTTTAAGAGCATCTTGTGTCTTGAGTGTTCCCTCTTCGGTATATGTATCATTGGTAAACGTCACCACATTATATACGTTTACATCCTGGTCGTCAGCCTGATACACACCGCTGAGGGTAGTGCGGTTTTTCAGCACGTCGCGGTTGTCGGTATAGTTGCCCTCAGAGACCTTGGTATAGAATCCGTTGTCGTCAGCACTTGTGTAGGCGTCGCTATATCCTCCCCATACCTCCACTCCATGAGGCACGATGATAGTATAGTCGCGTGTGTTCACCTCCTGTCCCGAAGCCGTCACCTTGTTTGAGCGGCGGGGGCGATATACAAAGCCAGAATACTTATAAGAAACTTTATCCGGCGCATCGCCCGCCAACTTCACAATCACCTTTCTCCTTGTCGAAGGATTATCCTCCAAATATCTTCCCGCAGCATCCAGTACCTTCTGCAACTTAGTCCAGCAAGCCGCATTTTCGGGATTGGCAGCCGAGCCAGTGCCTCGTCCGTTTTGTGTGACATAGAACACCGCCTTGTCCGTGCTTGTCGATACATCGGGAGTGATGCTGTAAGCACCGTTAAACTCGTAAGCACCGATATCCACGGTGCAGTCTTGGATACGGTCGGCATATTGCGCATCGTATGAAGGAAGCACAATATCGGCTGTACCCTCCATATTCTTTCCTAACTGGTCAGTTCCCATATTAATGGCAATAGCCCCTTCTTTCAGACTATAGTCACCATTGACCGGATCGTTGAAGAGGTCTGAGACTGACATATTCTTGTCTTCCATATAAACAAATGAAGAAGCATCAACATTAGTATAGGAATTGTCAAAAAGCTTGTGAGCATTTTTATTCTTAAACAGACAGTTTTTCAGAGTGATATTGCCTTTATTTGTGTTACAGTCGAATTCATAATTACCATAATTCTTATTGTCAAAGATTATGGAATTATACACATCTATTCGACCATTTGAGAACCACTGACCAGAATAAAGTGTCAATGGTCCTTCATTAGCCGTAATTGTATTATTATAGAATCGTCCATTCTCAAAGAACACGCCAGTACCTTGCGTTGTTCCGTTACCTGTAATCTTATTATGAATGACAGAAGTGTTGAATACAGTACCAGTTCTTTGATAAAGTCCTCCACCAAAGACATTATTGTCAGAACCGCCTTCACCATTCAGTATATTACCATCAATCTCACAGTTTTCAATTATTCCACCATTTTGGAATATGCCACCTCCACGAGTATTTGATTTTGACGACAGAATATTATTTGTTATCACACAGTTAGCCAAACGTCCATTGATACGCAAAGCCACTCCAGCTCCACCGTCACGCTGATGTGTAATCTTGGTTCTTCCGTTGCGGATAACAAAACCATCCCAACTGGTAATGACACAGAATGGATTAATTGGGTCGTTATCAAACTCCAGGTTATTTCCTGGAGTGCTACCATTGATATTTCCTTTTCCTTTAAAATAAGGATATGGCTGGGTCAATACGCGTTGTGTCTTGTATGCCATCTGATATGCATTGAGATCGTATGTATACCCACCGGAAACACCTTTATCAAATATTCCGTTGTTTCCAAACTGTATGTCTTTGGGGTCAAAAAATTTTCCGTCACCATATACAGAATTTACTGTTAGTTTGATATATCTGGCACTAATTGTGGAACCAAAGTCTGTAAGGCTCTCTAATTCATTATCAACTGTTAATCCTGATATAGTATTCCAAGAAGAATAATCTGATGAATAATCAATCGTTATTGAATTTGGCCTATAGCTTCTACTTATTAATTTCATTTGACTTATGGAATACTCCTTACTCATATCAATAGTGATGTATTGTGGCAAAGTAGGCAAAGATGCATCCTTCCAAGCTGTATGCCAATAAGTATTTTCATCACCGTCAATTGCATGTGCAGCCCTTCCTGTAGCACCCTCACCATTAGTTTCTTCAGTGGAAAACTCCTCTACAGTCCACTGAGTTCTATCTAAAAGGGAAAAATCAGAAGAAGATGTACCTGTTCCCAAATATATTTCCTTCAAATCGGTATAGCTATTGGAATAAGTATTTATGATATTGATTCTAACATAACGAGCTGTAGCAGCCTCTCCCATAAAACAATAGCATGGATTCTCGTTTGACATCGTATAAGAGAATTGTTTTTTGTTATCCTTCCACAAGTCATAATCAGTGACTGGGGAATAATCACAATACTCTATCAAAATATTCTTAATCTTATAATTTCTCGCATATAATTTCACCGCATTAAAACTTTGCGATGATGACAAATCCAATGTTATGTGCTGTTGATTGGTTCCTTTATATATTGTATGCCAATAAGTAGATGTACTATTATCAATAGCCTGTTCTACCCTACCATTCGAGCCTTCTACATTGACCTCTTCTGAAGAAAAACTCTTTATTCTCCAGTTTGTCCGATCAACAGGTTCAAAATTTGATATTTGATTCTTATAAAGACCTAAATTGTTTTTATAGTCATCCACCTGAGGCCCCCATGCTCCTGTACCAGTAACACCTGTCTCAGTCACCTCGTCATCTGTCAATGTCTCAAGGATAGAGGTCTTGGGTACACGCTCTTTCATACCAGGGGATTGAGGGTCGCCTCCCTTGCCGGGAAAACCGCCATATACATCCACTGCATCACGCATGAAGAAGCCTTCGCGACGGATGTATTCACCCTCGCCTATCCAGACTTGAACTCGCTTACTCTTGTCAACAGTTGAGACATCTATAGTTGTACGGTTAGGATTGACTGTGCTTTGACTTCCTGGATTGAAATGAGTTACACCTGTAATTGTTGAGTACTTGATAGTATTATCATCATTTCTCTCCAACGAGCGGGCAAAAGCCTCATCCACTGCCCACTGGAGACCTGTGAGCTGATAACCTTCCTCATACAACTCAGCATCCACTCCGCCGAAGCTATGGTTGTTCTTGTATTTGCCTATTTCGAGATTTCCGTTGATGGCGTTCTTCCATGATGAACCGTCACCATCCCTTGTGGTGTCTATTGTTCCGTCGGCATTGCGGTAGTCACGCACATAAATAACCTTGCCGTAAGGTGGCTGGTAGCCTCCCTCAACATCCTCATTGGAAGTGTCGCCTTCTGCCACTTCATTGTGGTTCTCCACTGCACCAATGTCGGCTGCACCGCCATAGTTGCGGTAGATATTTGTTGTTATGTCCTTGCCAAAGCGGGGGTCGGTGGCTGAGGAGCCTGTCTCGTTGGCGGCATTCACCATGGGATTGGTGTTCGTAGGCATCCAGTTGGGGTCTCCACCGTACATCGTCACATCGCCATCCTTGTTCACTCCGATGTTGCTCGTGGGGTTGACGAACTTGGGATAGGTGGAGGTATTTGATGAGTGATAGGAGAACTTGGAGGTGGCTACTGCGGTTGCAACAGCATCACTAACTCCCAGGTCCATCATATTATTTGCTGACGTTGCATCGTCGGATACAGATATTTTTCCATTTGATGTCGTATAGAAAGTGACGACCTTAGGGTCGGGATTGGACTCCGTGGCAGTAAGGTCGGTAATCTTCAGATTAGAAGAGCCGCTATTTGAGTCATATTTGATATTGGCATGAAGAGCAGTGTTCTTCACCTTGATATTGGCATTATCAGTTGCCATAACGCCATATCCCACATTGCCACGGATGAGACAGTGGTTGAGGGTGAGCATGGTGTTGCTGCCCGTAGCCTCAACGGTGGCAGCCTGCTGACGGGTGACGGCATTGTTGTGGAAGATGCAGTTCTCCACATCCACCTGCATCACGGCTCCTGGAGTGTTGCGCAGGAAAAGGGCGGAGCCTTGCGAGGCGGTGCAGTTGGCTACTATACAGTTGCGTATCTTAATGTCATTCATCGGAAGGTTGCCATAACTGTTGATGACGGCGATGCCCGCTCCTCCCTCCAAAGCGAGGGTGGACAGCACACTGCTCGCCTGGGCATTGGCGAAGTAGAGCTGCAATCCATCCACAATGACGTCGGTCGCTCCATGGCGCACGGTAATGATGTGGCAACCGTTTTCAGCATAGTCGCTACCAGTTATATTGGCAGTGATGCGGGTGGGATAAGCCTTGGGATTTCGCTTGGAGACATCAGTGCCGGTGAGCGACGAGGCGAAACCGCCATACAGCCGCACGTGGCTCGGAAGATCTATAAAAGACGAGCGGATATGGGGCAGATAGGAATTTCCCGCCGTTGTGGCAGTGCCCTGCTTGACAAGAATCTGCACGGGGCCGTCTGCCGTTGGATTAAGAGTTTTCACATAATCCAAGGCATCGTTGATATTACTGAAAGCGTTCTCCCACGAATTGCCCAATGTCGCTTCTGAAACTAATGACACCACAGCATCTGTGGTGGGGTCGATAAACACTGTCCTTATCGTGGTATTGTCCTCCATGCTTTCCACTGAGGCACATGCACCTTTAAAGCTATTTGCCACAAAGGCGCCAAGCACGCAACGGGGGGCAAACTGACTGCCTAAGATGTCATCAGTGATATGGGCAGCAACGATGTCATTGCCGTTGGTGTCATAATCGCCAGATGTGGGATAGTCGTTGAGCTGCATACCCTGGTGGCGCAGATATGACGAGGCGCGGGGATTCCATCGTCTTTGGGCAGTGGAATTACCCAGCACTCCCGTTGTATCGGGAACGTCGGTGAAGTCAGGATAATATCCCGGAGTAGAGGTATTGCTGTTTTCCTCATTCAAGGAATACACTCCGTTGGTGCGCTTCACCGTACCGCTCCAATCGACGTAGTTGTATTTGGAGAGAGCCACGAAGTCGAGCTTCACCTTCGGTGTGGTTGAGCTTTCGCGGTATGTGGCATACTGCACATTGTTGTTGGCAGCCACCTCGTTGCCCCAAATCACTGAGTTGGTCACCATGCCTCCGCCATCCACATAGAGTCCGCCACTGCGTCCGTAGCGCCGGTTGTTATACACCACTCCCGCTCCCACACATTTGTTGCATGTGATGGTGAGGTGGTTGAGCAGACCGCCATTCTTCATAAACACTCCTCCTGCCTCTGCCGATGATGTGTTGTTGTTCACCACGCATCCTGTGGCAAATGAAGCATATCGCGCATTGTCGTTGGCAGGCTGCGAGGAAAAAGCTATGGAGAGTCCGCCGCCACATCTTGCGGCATTGTTCTCGATAAGGCAATGGCGCACTATGCCGCCATCGTCGCAAGCCACTCCGCCTCCATAACCGTCGGTAACACCCACTCCACCCGACTGGTTCTGTGTTACATAACATTGCTCCATCAGTCCTCCGCCGTCCATATACACACCGCCACCACGCAGCGACGATGAGTTCTGGCGGATGATACAGTTGCGCAGCACGGTATTGCCCACCATATACACACCGCCTCCATAACTGTTGTGATAGGCATGTGAGCCGTCGGATCGCTCGGGCACGGTGCGGTTGGAGGCATTGCCGTCGCGTATGGTAAAGCCGTCGAGACCCGCAGTATCGGCAAGAGCCACGCCACGGTTCTTGTCATTAAGACCGGAGGAATGGGTTGAGGTGTTGGTGGCAAACCATACCACATGATATGAGTTGCCGGTGAACGACTCGTCGTATTCGTTCTTTGCCGAGTTCCACTTCATCGGGTCGGTGGAAGAAGAGCTATGATTGCCGCTAAGGATGGTGGTGTTCTTCATTCGCCACTTCAGGCCCGTGGCTTCAGATATTTTCCTTTTTGTCTTTCCGTCAGCATCAAGGACGATACGGTCTTCGGGAGTGGTTTCAGGTGTCTCGGCATTAAATCCCCCATAAACCGTTATGCCTTCATATATGAGAAAAGAAGTGTATAGCACACCGTCGCCACCGGGGGTAGAAGTGGTGGGTCGGTATGTTCCTTTCGCCACATACACCCGTCCCTCCGTGATGCCGTTTCGGGTCATATAGTCGTGAAGCGACTCTATGGCATCCTGCAGGTTGTTCTTAGCTGCCGTCCACGACGTTCCATCGTTGGCATAGTTGCCCGACATTCTGACATATCGTATAGGACCGCTGAATGTTGTCTGCGCCATGGTTGTGGCGCATATGGTCAGCATAGCTGCTATAATGGTGTATATCCTTCTAATACTCAACATATTCTTATATCTTTTATTCTAAAAATTCTGTTTTACTTGCACAATTGTTTATCCCGAAACCATATCGGGTGTTCTTGGCGTTGCCCGATGCCGCGAGATAGCCCACGGTGCATAGGTCTGCAATCAGCTTGCGCACCTGCTTGGGTGAGAGCAACCCGGCGAGGGCTTCTATCATCTGCGTGGATGATGCCTTGCCGCCATACTGCTCTACGCAATAGTATATGCGCTGGAGGTGAGCCGCCTGGCATACACCTACATTCACTGGTGAGGCATGACGGAAATATCCTTCTCCCAAGACATACTTGAAATAGGGATGCTCCGTGATGTAGCCCTTTTCGAGCATTGAGGGCAGGAAGTCCTCGTACAGCCGGTCCTGACGCTTGTGGTGAATCCAGTGGAAGTTCAACATCATGAAGACGTTGAGATGCTCCTCGCGTGATGTCACGTCCTGCATGAAGAGATAGAAGAGCGGGTCCGTGATAGCCGCCTTCAGCACCACGCTCACCTGATAGTCGTCGGAGCGTGAGTAGTCGGGCAGGCATCGCCCTTCCCTTATGCAGTTGGCATACATTATATCCACTCCCTGTCCGCTGCGCTCTATGAGTCCCGTCTTTTCGATTACCTCAGCCATAAGTCGGCTGCGCGGAGAACTGTTGACGGTTAGGATGTTGCCAATGTTCACTCCATACGGGAAGCCTCCGGGATTGGTTATTTCCATCATGTCGGGATATTGCTTCACCAGTATGTCGCCCGTCATCTGCAGGCTACGGTGGATACATGCGTTGAGTATGGCTTCGCGCACTGTCTCCTGGTTGAACGACGGCACGTCGAGTATGCGCGGCATGTCCATCACGTGGATCAGGGGATTGCTTGCGGGCTGGTTGATGTATTCCCATATATGCCTGATGCCCGTGAAGACGGGTTCTCTGAATTCCTTTCTTGCCGAATAGCGTATGGTGTCGTGCGTACTGCGGTATTCCACCACCACGTTGTGCTGCGGCAGGTATTTTGTTATCGCCTCGCTCTTGCCGAGCAGTAGCAGTGCGGCGTATGTCAGACCCTCATCAGTGGCGAGCCGCAAGTCGGAGAGCAGTTGGGCGAGGGGCATTGTCATGATGCCCTGCCTTCCGCGTCTCTCCTTTATGAGCAGTCGCATCTGCCCGATTGCGTCGTCGTCGAGGTCTTCTATCCTCAGTCCATTACATATACGTGCCGAGAAGTCGGGGTCTTGCTCCGATATGATGGAATGATATTCGGCATCGTCCATCTCACGCAGGCTCTCGCCCACCCTCATCAGCGGCACTCCTTCGAATCTCAAGGCCCTGCCCAATGGTCTGCTCGGCACATTGATGACAAGAACCCTAAGCCGGTTCTTACCCACTGTCTCGTATAGTTCTTCCGTCCGCACCCTAATCGACAGACGCAGGTATATCTCGTCTTCGAGTGCCCCGGTTTCTCCTTCGGCAAAATCGCTTCCCACCACTTCATGCGGATAAGCGTCTGCCATTCCCATAACCAACCGTCCGCCTCGTTCGTTGGCGAGTGCCACCACGTAGCCTAATACGCAATGGCGTCGTTCTCTGGGGTCGCTCTTCTTCCCTCCGGCAAACGGGTAGTTATGTTTTGCCTCTTTAAATTCAACGTGGTCCTCACGTTCCCTCAGTGTTTTCAGTCCTTCTATTGTACTCATAGTATTGCTTTTTTCGGCAAAGGTACATAAAAGGGCAGAATCCACAAAAAAATCAGGGCAGAATCACCTCTTTTTTACGCATATTTAACTTAACGCATTGTATATCAGAGGGCAGAATCAACAAATTTCGAGGGCAGAATATCACTGCATTGTCGGCTCTTCTGTGATTTTCATCACGTTCTGCGCCTTTTGCGGTGTATCAACATTTATGAACACCCTTATCCATGGGGTGAATATCTTGTCGCCCGTAGTAGGCTTTGATATCTTGACGTATGTGTTATATCCCTTGGTGGCATGGTCCTCGTTATATATGCTCGAACCGTCCGAGGTGGATGTGGTGTAGTTGTTGCACAGGAGGCGCATCTTGATGAAGTTGTTTGCATACGGTTCGTTGCCTGCTGTCGTATTATATACCTTGGGCGTGACGTATGCCACTACCCTGCCATAGTATTTCATACCGTAGTCCTTCTCGTCAAGATGATAATAATAGGTGTTGTAGCCATCTGATGCCACGTATGCACCCGTAATATTCGTTTTGTCATGAGCGGGAACTGAGCCGGTTTGGATAACATTTCCGTTCTCATCTTTCACGGTATATTGCGGAGTGGTCTCCGACCCTATAAGACGGATTTTGTATGAACCGAGAGAACTGCTTCTTCCCGTCTCCAACGGACGGAAGAGGAAACAACCGTATTTGGGCAGGTCGCGCAGCTCTACAAGCGAGAAGAAGAGCTTGTCCGTCTCGCCCTTTCTGTTCACCATTGTCTCACATTCGTGTTTTGTCCAATACGTATGGGCGGGGAGATAGGTGCTGCCTGAGGTGGAGGCATCCAATAAATCCAAAGATTCGCCGCTACTCTTTACCGTAGGCACAGCCCAGTCTGCCGTTCCCTGATAATGCTCGTCAATGCTCCATTGCACGTCCACTTTTGTCGCCACGTGATAGAGCACTATGTTGATGTTCGGCACATTGGAGGCATAGTCTGTTATTGTGCCGTAATAAACACCGTTTTCCATCTTGTTATATGGTGTGGAATATACATCCTGCATATAGTTGCGCAGGGTGTTATTGGAGAAGATGATGTTCTTCACGGCATCCTCCGTGCCGTAAGTGCCAGTATATGTCTTTGATTCGTTGATATACACTCGCGTATTTGAGCCGCCGAATTTGTTTGGCATCGCACAATTAAAGGAGAGATGATTGCTGCTCTTGTCTTCCGACATAGAAGAAGAGGCATTAGTGGTATGCAGCGGTTTATATGAGGCGGCGGCATAAATTTTGCCGTTGCTCCTGTTGAGCGGCAGATTGATGCTGACGTTGCCTTTATAGGTGTATATGCTATCGGTGCCCGAGACGGTCTTTTCCCATGATGAGGTGAGTTCGTTGTCGGGGATTTCTATCTTCTGATAGATGACGGACTCAGTGCCGTTGGTGCTCTCGTTGCAGAGGAAGAGATAGATATATCGGGGGAGATGGAATTGCTCGTATGTGCCTGGGTCGCCAAGGGCGCGAGTGACGGCTAACGTCGAAGCAGGCTCCTCATTGCCTATGCCCACATCAGTGGGATTGACGAATCCTTCGGCTGGTATAGAGATGGAGATAGGCATCTCCACGGTCTCCAGACCTCGTGAGGCAAGACTGTCCTCATCCGAACAAGAGGTGACGAAGGCAGCCGCCATTATCATCATTATAGTCAATAATATGTTTTTCAAATCAGTAATCATCATAAATAAATATTTAACTCAGCCTTGAGACATATTATCTCCCCTCTCTCTTGGAGAGGGGCCGGGGGTGAGGCTCTAAATCTCCGGCTCATAAGTTCCCCCTTGCTTCCAGTCCAGCGTCACGCTTACTCCCACGTCGTGACTCTCGGGAGTGAGCGAGCCGTCCTGCTTCATCTTCATCTTTATTATCTTGAGATAACCGGCGAGGAGGGGTTGCTCCACAGAGATGATGTTCTCAGTGACAGAGCCGTCGGG
>JALFIX010000130.1 GCA_022775105.1 Prevotella sp.
CTCTGTTTCATCATTTAAAACAACTGCAATATGAAATTCAAGAATATAACATCATATAATCATATCCGCATACAGGCAGGCACCGTTTTCTGTGCCATCGGTATTGGTATGCTTGCCTATCCTGCAAGCGGTTTCGCCCAGGAAGACGAAACTGATGATGTGAGTGTGACGGCAAAGAAAAAGCCTGTTGTCAAGCAGAAGAAATATGCTGTGCGTAGCATCAAGGGACGTGTCACCGATGCTGCCAACAAACCGGTGTTCGGTGCCATCGTTGCCGCCTCGGGTGTGGATGGCTACAGTGCATTGACCGAGGAGGACGGAACGTTCAAGCTCGACGTGCCTGTGTTCGCAAGCTCTATCACTGTCACCGAACCTAAGCACAACCGCGTGGTCAAAGGCTTGGTGGATGGCGAGGAGCAGGGAGGAATCACTCTCTATTCCACTGTCTTCACTCCGGAATACACAAAGGAACTGGAGTCGGGCAATGCCAAGATTGCCACTGACTTCAATTATTCTCCTTCGGTGAATGTCAAGGAGGACATACAGAAGCAGCTCGGCGCATTTGCTTATACCCAGCAGCGCAACGGTATGCCCGGTATCGGTTCCAATATATTCATCCAAGGTCTTAACTCACTGAACGTGAATGCCCAGCCGCTGATTGTGGTTGACGGTGTAATCGTTGACCAGCAGTATGGCAGAACGATGATTCACGACGGTTTCACGAATGACATCCTCTCGAACATCAGTCCTGCCGACATCGAGAAGGTGACTGTGTTGCGCAACGGTACTGCCCTCTATGGTGCCAAGGGTGCAAACGGTGTTATTGTCATCGAGACACGCCGCTGCAAGAGTATGGCTACACGTATCTCAGCAACGGTTTCCGCAGGTGTCACCCAGCTGCCCAAGTTCATCGACATGATGGACGCCGAGCAGTATCGTGGCTACGCATCCGAGATGCTTAAGACCACAGATACCAAGATCCGTGAGTTCAAGTTCCTCAATGCCGATCCCAACTACTACTATTACAAGCAGTACCACAACAATACCGACTGGAAGGACATGATTTACCGTACAGCCTTCACACAGAGCTACGGTATCAATGTGGAGGGTGGTGACAATGTGGCTACCTACGACCTTTCCGTTGGTTACACCAATGCGCAGAGCACACTGGAATATAACAACATGGGACGACTGAACATACGATTCAACACCGACATCAACTTGCTCAAGAACCTGTCGGTGCGTTTCGACGCATCGTTCTCCAATCTCACACGTAATATCCGCGACGACGCCGCTCCTTCTGGTTATAGCGAGGGAACACCTACATCACCGGCATTCCTCGGATATGTGAAGGCTCCGTTCCTCAGTCCGTATGCCTACGGTTATGGAGTAATCTCTGACTCACACTACGACATCGAGCCTGAGAGCTACCTCAACGAGGCGATGGCAAACTATGCCAACTACAACTGGCGACTTGCCAACCCTGTAGCCCTCAACGAGTATGGCGAGGCCGAGAACAAGAACCGCTTTGAGAACTCACTGCTCAACTTGGCAGTGACTCCTAAGTTCAAGGTAAATGACAACCTCACCATCAGCGAGCACTTCAGCTATAGCTTGGTGAACACCAATGAGAAGTACTACATACCTATAAATGGTGTGCCCGAGTACTATGTGACTGCCGTGAACGGATACCGTACCAACGAGGTGCGCTCACTCTTCTCAAAGCAGAACTCAGTGATGAGCGACACACGCATCGACTGGCACAACCGCTATGACGCACACAACATCAGCGTGTTCGGAGGTGCGAGAATCATGTGGGAAACCTATACGCTCAACAGCCAGTTGGGTTACAACACTGGTAGCGACAAGACCCCGTTCATGAGTTCAAGCCTTATGAACGCCAACTCTTTCGGAACAAGTGACAACTGGAACTCCATAGCATGGTATGCACAGGCAAACTATGACTATATGGGCAAGTACTTCCTCCAGGCAAACCTCACAGCCGAGGGTTCTTCACGCTTCGGTGAGGATGCCGACGGACTGAAGGTGTTCGGTGCCGCTTGGGGTATCTTCCCCGCTGTTCAGGCATCATGGGTGCTGACCAACGAGCCTTGGCTTGCCAAGTCGAACATCGTCAACTATCTGCGCCTCACTGCCGGATATGACGTGAGCGGTAATGACGACATCGACTACTATGCAGCACGCAGCTACATGCGCTCGAAGCTCTTCCTGCACGCACTCTCAGCCCTTACACTCGACGGTATCGGCAATACAGAGATAAAGTGGGAGACTACACGCCGTGCCAACATCGGTATCGACGCCAACCTCTTCAACAACCGCGTGAACCTGTCTGTAAACGCATACAAGAGCTGGACAAGCGACTTGCTCACACTGCAGAGCCTCAACTTCATCTCAGGACTTGACACCAACTGGTCAAACGGCGGTAAGCTTGAGAACACCGGTTTCGACGTGGCTGCAAGCGTGAAGGTTATCTCCACCAAGGACTGGAGCTGGCAGTTGGGCGCAAGTGTTGGTCACTACAAGAACAAGATTACCGAACTGCCCGACAACCGCACATACTTCGACAACGAGTACTATGGTGCCACTATCCGCTCAGAAATCGGCAAGGCTGCCAACCTCTTCTATGGCTACAAGACCAAGGGCGTTTTCGCCACAACCGAGCAGGCTGAACAGGCAGGACTTTACGTACTCGATGACAATGGTGTGACCAAGCACTACTTCGGTGCCGGTGACATAATATTCGAGGATGTGGATGGCAACCACGAAATCAATGAGAAGGACCGCATGGTTATCGGCGACCCGAATCCCGATATCTACGGAAACATCTGTACATCTGTGTCATACAAGAACTTCAAGCTCGACGTGAACTTCAACTACAGCCTCGGCAACGACGTTTATAACTACATGCGCTCACAGCTCGAAGGCGGTAGCCGCTTCATGAACCAGACCACAAATCTGCTGGGCCGCTGGCAGGCAGAGGGTCAGGTGACATCAGTGCCGAAGCTCACCTTCCAGGACCCGCTTGGCAACTCACGCTTCAGCGACCGCTGGATAGAGGACGGTTCTTATCTGCGTCTGAAGACCGTGACACTGAGTTACAACCTGCCGATGAATTCCACATTCATCCAGGGACTGGAGTTCTGGATTCAGGCCAACAACCTCTTCACCATCAGCAAGTACTTAGGCTCCGACCCCGAGTTCTCATCCACCACCTCCGTTATCGGACAGGGTGTTGACCTCGGTAGTCTGCCACAGAGCCGCAGTTTCTCTGCAGGTGTGAAAATCAATTTGTAACGTAACATAATTATCAAGAACGATATGAAAGCAAAATATATTCTTTGCGGTGCTCTTGCCACCGCTTCGATGATGTTCTCTTCATGTAGTGATTTCTTCGACCAGGAGTCAAAGCATGTCATCTTCACTGATGACATGCACATTGACAGGGCATCCGACTCAATATTCTCGCTTACAGGCATCATGCTCAAGATGCAGGCTCTCGGCGACCGCACCGTTCTGTTGGGTGAGGTTAGGGGAGACCTTGTGGATGTGACCAATGCCGCCAATGCCGACCTTCGTCAGCTTGCGCAGTTCAACATCAGCGATGATAACAAGTACAACAGTCCCAAGGACTACTATGCAGTGATCAACAACTGCAACCTGTATCTCGCCAAGGCCGACACCGCCATACGCAACAGCAGCAACAACCAGATGTTTATTAAGGAGTATGCCGCAGTGAAGGCTTACCGTGCATGGACATACCTGCAGCTTGCCATCAACTATGGCAAGGTGCCATTTGTTACAGAGCCTATAACCACCAAGGACCAGGCCGACGCACAATATGAAACCAAAGGCATTCAGGAAATCTGCAACTGGCTTGTGAGTGACATCGCCCCATACGCCAATGTGGCAAAGCCATCGCTCGGCGACATCGGTATCACCGACTCGCGTATGCTCTATTTCCCCATCTATCTGCTGATGGGCGACCTGAATCTTTGGGCTGGCAACTACAAGGATGCCGCACTCTCATACTACAGGTATATCACTACAGCCAATGGCGGTAACTCCGTATTCCCGATAGGTACATCCCGTTGTGCATGGATGGGAACCGACTGGAATGGTTATTTGAATAATTGGACAGGCTCCTTGACAAATGAGAGATACACTGAAGGCCGCGAGAACATCACTATGATTGCGGGTGACTCTATCCCGTCAGACGGTAACTACAGTCAGTTGCGCAATATCTACAACAGTAGCGAGGAAAACAACTACAAGGTGAGCCTCGTGCCTTCGCAGTCGCTGAAGGACATCTCAAGCTCACAGGTGTATTGCCACGTGATGAACAGTGGCAAGGACACTATCTACGCTCCGTCGAACCTCTCAATGGGACGTTCCGGTGACATTCGCCTCATGTCATGCTGGGACTCATACGAGAAAGTGTATAACGGCAATACCGTTACCGACCAGACTATTTATAAGTTCAGGACGCGCAATATCCATATTTATCGCCGCGCTATGGTGTATCTGCGTCTTGCCGAGGCTCTCAACCGTGCCGGTTATCCGCACTTTGCTTACGAGATTCTCTCCGAGGGTGTAAACAACAATGTGATTGAGCGCGATGTGCTGCCTTATTGCACCAACGCCTCTGACTCTGCGTTTGTAAGGCAGTTCAACTTCCCCGCAAGTACAACCAATGGTTATATTGTGTGCAATTTGGCAAATACTTACCAGGACTTTAACACTATCGGTCTGCACTCGCGCGGCTCAGGCTGGAGCCAGTGCAACAAGTACTATCTGATGCCCGACGACCCGACACTCTCAGGTCAGGCACTGCTCGACTATCAGATCAGCAAGGTGGAGGATATGATTGTGGATGAGGGAGCATTGGAGTTTGCCTTTGAGGGAACCCGCTACTACGACCTTATGCGCGTTGCCATGCGACGCAACGACCCGAGTTATCTCGCCGACAGAATATATAACCGCCGCGGTGCCGACAAGGTTGCTGAGGTGAGAGGCGAGATCAAGTCCGACCTCAACGACATGAACAACTGGTTCCTGTCGTGGGGAGGAAAGATTGGAATGAGATAATGCGTAATAATTAATAATTCGCCTATGAAAACGCTGAAAAAGATATTTTTTTCATTTATATCATTACTGGCGACTGGTCAGGCGGTAGGAGCTAACACTTCTACCGCCGTTGACCAGGTCACGTCAGCAGTGACAGTTGCCGATGATGTGGATTACCATATCACTGGCTCTGTGCCTTTTACTGCGGATGGCAGTATTGACATCACTGCCACTGACCATGCCGTTCTTATCTTTGATAACGTCAAGCCGTCGAAGCTGCTTGCTTATCTGAAGTACATCAAGATTAACGGTGCTGATGCCGTGAACAACTCCACTTGTCAGGTGAAGATTTATAATCGCGGCTCCATTCTCCTGCCTTATCCCAAGGACATCAAACCGCTGACTGTGTATAGCGGAACAAACTTCACAGGCACAGCAGTGAATGACTTTGGACTGGAGCATCAGGGAGGATTCATGAATACCCTCACAGAGGCAAAGCTGAACAACAAGATTCGCAGCTTTAAGTTGAAGAGAGGATATATGGTGACATTCTCAACCCGTGCCGGAGGTTATGGCTATAACCGCTGTTTCATTGCCGACAATGAAGACCTTGAGATTGCGGAGATGCCGGCGATACTCGACCGCAGCATCTCATCTTATCGTATCTTCAAGTGGAACGATACCGGCAAGAAAGGTCTTGCCAACGACACAAGGTCGGAGCCAAACAATGCCCTTGGCTCTACATGGTGCTACTCATTCGGATTGGGTGAGGACACTGGTATAGACCGCGAGTGCGTGCCTCATCACATCTATGAGGGATGGCCAGCCATTGCCGATTGTGCAAAGACAAACTACACCACTTCATCGCCGACGATGAAGACAAATAACGAGCCGGGAAACTCTGCCGACGATCATCCCCAGTCGGTGGCTACGGTATTGGCTAACTGGGAGCAGCACATGGCTACGGGTATGCGTCTCTGCTCACCGTCTTCACACGATGGTAGTCTTGGCTGGTTGAAGGAGTTTATGGACTCCATCGATGCCCGCGGTTGGCGTTGTGACGTTCTCGATGTACACTCATATTGGCCATCGGGCAGTTTCTATGGCTTGCAGGGATGGTATGACAAGTATCACCGTCCGATATGGATTTCGGAGTGGTGCTGGGGTGCTTCATGGAACCGCAACGGTGTGTTCAATCCTTCGCTCTCCGACAGTGAGGCCATGTCGCAGAATGCCTCCGTGGTGAAGGAACTCTGCGAACTGATGGACGGATATGACTTTATAGAGCGTTATTCGTTCTGGAACTCGGAGGCAGACCGCTCAAAGCTCTATCTCAACGGACAACTCACCGCAGCCGGAAAAAACTATGCCGCACTTGAGGGAAAGGTGGGATATAACCGCAAGTATGACTATGTTCCCCGTATTCCAAAGGTGAAGGGTTCGCCCTATAATCTCTCTTGTGTATATGATGCAGCCGAGGGAGTGTCGGTGTTGACTTGGCATGAGCAGAACGGCGAGTACAACAAGAGCATGACTATCGAGCGTCGTGAGACTGGCAAACCATGGCAGACTCTCGTGGAGATTGACTTGGAGGAAGGCGAGGCTGACTATACATACGAGGACAAGGAGACCTTCTACGGTGCAGAGTACCGCATACATGTCATCTATGCCGACGGTAAGGACTACTACACCGCAAAGACCGCAAAGGCTGTGCCCGCAAGTATTGCTGCCGGTGATGCCGTCTCTATCGACGGCAATATATATTATATAGGTGGAAACATCTTGCCCAACGGCGACTTCGACTTTGGCACTATGGGATGGACAAACGGCGAGGGAGGCGAGTTGTCACTGCCGCATTTCCAGGTGTTTGAGAATGGAGGCTATGACGGCAAGACTTATCTGCAGGCATATTCGCATGAGACGGCTGACAAGGCAGGTTCGCTGAAGACCATAGTGGATGTTGTTCCCGGTGCTGACTATTACTATTCCGCAGCATCCATTTATGACGGAATGACGTATAACAAGCTGAGCCTCACTACCGACGGAACAAAGGAAGACGAGGTTGTGGCAAGCATGTCCAACTATTCCATCTGGACAAAGTATGACAAGAAGTTCAATACAGGCGCATATTCCAAGGCAATGCTTTCCTTCCGTTATCTCGGCGCAAAGGCATGCTTCGACCAGCTGAGTATCTCGCGATTATTTGACAACAAGGCTGATGCCGTAGTTGACGGTATCAAGGCAGAGAAGACTCGTGCGGAAATGTTGCTGAAATACAACACCATTATTCCTTCGCTCAACGACGAGCTAAGCTCTGTGATGTCAACCACTACGGATGACGAGCAGTCGCTCTCGATGCTCACTTCCACTGTCGATAACATCATTGATGCCATTCGTCTTAAGAACTATGTTGATTCTGTGGCTACAATATATGCAGCGGTGTCAGCTGAGGGGCTTGAAGGTACGGCTGAGATAGGAGAGGCATTGGCAAGAATAGAGAAGGCAACGTCATCATCCGACTATGTCAATGAGGCTCTCTCGCTTAAGGATATGGTGGCTTCGTGGCTCCCGTTCTCAGAAGTTCAGATGATTCAATATCCGTCGTTCGCCCAGCAGTCAACTGTATGGAAAAAGGATGGTAGTTATACGTCAGGCTCGCAGAAGGTGGGTGCACTGGACAACATGACATTCTGGTCGGCATTATGGACAGACAACGACGGTGAGGACCGCACGGACAAGACAATGTCCATAACCCAGGACATACAGAAGAACACAAGCGGTGAATATCTTGCCCATGGACTCTATGTTCTCAGGTGCAAGGCTGCCACCCAGCATGGTTGCATAAGCGACCAGCATGCCTATATACTCTATAACGGTGCCAGCATCTCATCGCCTGTTCTGTCTTCCGACAAACTTGACGTGGAATTGTTCCAGGCTGAGGATAAATGGCAGACACTCACCACTCGTCCGGTATATGTCAACGAGCGTGATGCGCTTACCATTGGTTTCTCGTCATCCCGCAACGGGGTAATGCCTAACGCGTGGAAACCCTATGGCGAGCAGAAGGGCGCAGGCGACGGACGTGAAGGCTCATGGAATGCCACCGACTTCGTTCTGTGTCATCTTCCTGTCTATCATTGCAAGGTGGATGCCTCTGGATGGACAACCATCTGTCTGCCATACGAGGCCAAGCCTACAGAAGGTGTGAGACTATATCAGATAGCAGGCCGTCTTGCCTCCACTGGAGAGATTTGCCTTGAAGAGGCTGAGAGCATTGAGGCAGGCAAGCCGTGCGTGGTTTATTCCGACCACGAGATGGCAGTGATACTTGAAAGCGGAAACAAGGTTGAAAAGCGCGTTAACGGTGCCAATGGTCTTATGGGACTGTTCGTAACCTCAGCCACGGCTCCCAAGAACAGTCTGATACTGAATAACGGCGCATGGGTGTTGCAGGATTCGGATAATCGTGACGACCGTGCCAAGCTATCTGATTTCTCTGCCTATGTCAAGAGCGTTGACAATATCCCGGCTGTTGAGTCATGGGCTGGCGTGAAGTTGCCTATGGCTACCCTCACGGGCCTTGACCGTGTGGCTGCCGAAGAAGGCATATCCGGCAGTTCGTTCACAATAGACGGACGCAGGGTGGCTAATCCATCATTCCCGGGCATATATATAAAGGTAATTAACGGCAAGGCAAAAAAGATTTGTAGATAAAAAGGGGTAACATAGTAAAGGT
>JALFIX010000138.1 GCA_022775105.1 Prevotella sp.
GGCTATCGTGCCGCAACCCGACTGGCACGGCGACTACCGCGACTTCAAGAAACTCGGCCGGCCGCGACTCTTCTTCGGAGTGGCTCCAGGATGTATGGACTCAATGGTGAACAAATACACCGCGGCACGACGCCTGCGCTCCGAGGACGCTTACAGTCCCGACGGCCGCCACGACTGCCGACCGGAATACCCCACCATTGTATATACACGCATACTGAAGGAACTCTTCCCCGACGTGCCCGTAATCCTCGGTGGCATAGAGGCATCGCTCCGTCGCCTCACCCACTATGACTACTGGCAGGACAAGGTGCGCCCAAGCATACTCTGCGACAGCGGTGCCGACATGATTATCTACGGCATGGGCGAGAAACCGGTTGTGGAGGTGAGCCGGCTGCTCGACGAGGGCATACCCATGGAGTCTATCCACGACGTGCCGCAGACTGTATATATCACCCCCTCAAATGATATACCAGGAGGCATAACCGACGCCGACATAGTGCTGCATAGCCACGAGGAATGTCTGCAAGACAAAAAGGCGGAGGCAGAGAATTTCAGACACATCGAGGAGGAATCCAACATGATGCACGCCCACAGGTTGCTGCAATCCGTGGGCAGGCAGACTGTCGTGGTCAATCCCCCCTATCCCCCGATGACCACCGAGGAACTGGATGCCTCATTCGACTTGCCCTACACCCGTCTGCCCCATCCCAAATACAAGGGCAAGACCATACCGGCATACGAGATGATAAAGTTCTCGGTGAACATCCACCGCGGCTGCTTCGGCGGCTGCGCCTTCTGCACCATCTCAGCCCATCAGGGCAAGTTCATCACCTGCCGCTCCAAGGAGAGCATACTGCGCGAGGTGAAGAAGGTGGCGGAGATGCCGGGGTTCAAGGGCTATCTGAGCGACCTCGGCGGTCCATCAGCCAATATGTACGGCATGCACGGACGCAACCTCAAGGCGTGCGGGAAATGCAAGCGCCCCTCTTGCATTCATCCCCGGATATGCCCTAATCTCGACACCGACCACAGCCGTCTGCTCGAAGTATATCGCGCCGTGGATGCACTTCCCGAAATCAAGAAGAGCTTCATAGGCAGCGGTGTGCGCTATGACCTGCTGCTTTATCGCGGCAACGACGAAAAAGCCAACCGCGCAGCCGGGGAATACACTCGCGAACTCATCAAGAACCATGTCAGCGGACGATTGAAGGTGGCACCCGAGCACACCAGCGACCGCGTGCTGATGCTCATGCGCAAGCCGCCGTTCGAGCAGTTCCGCCAGTTCAAGGCTATCTTCGACCGCATCAACCGTGCCGAGGGGTTGCGCCAGCAGATCATCCCCTATTTCATCAGCTCCCACCCCGGCTGCACCGCCGAGGATATGGCAGAACTGGCGGTAATCACCAAGGGTCTCGATTTCCATCTCGAACAGGTGCAGGACTTCACGCCGACCCCCATGACCGTGAGCACCGAAGCATGGCATACAGGCTTCGACCCCTATACCCTGCAACCGGTGTTCAGTGCGAAGTCGCCCAAGGACAAGCTCGCCCAGCGCCAGTTCTTCTTCTGGTATAAGCCCGAGGAACGGCGCAACATCGAGCGCACGCTGAGAATGATGGGAAGAGAGGATTTGATTGCAAAATTAGGAATTAGGAATGAAAATAATAGAAAAGCAAATAATCGGAAAGAATCCAAGGAAAAAGCCAGAGGACGGAATCGTCGTAACCGATAACTTCATAGCCGTGATTGACGGCAGCACAAGCAAGGCTACCGGAAGGGTTTCACGCTGGTACTCCAACGGTCGTCTGTGCATGAAGGTCATATCCCGCTTCATCCGCAAGGCTCCCGACAATATCACCGTTGACGCCTTCCTCAAGGGTGTCACCGAGGCAGTGCGCAAGAAGTACTCCTCCAAGCGCATCGACTTTTATGCCTTACATCCCGAGGAGCGCATAACCGCCTCATGTATAGTATATAGCCGCCTGCAGCGCCAGCTGTGGATAATCGGTGATTGCCAATGTCTTGTGGGAAAAACGGGCTGCAAGGATGATGAATACGAGTTCTTCGACAACCCCAAGCCCTACGAGTCCATCCTTGCCAATGCCCGGGCAGAAAAAGCGCGTGAGTTGTTGGCAAGCGGCGAGGCTACGATAGAGAGCCTGAGGCGTGACGACGTGGCGCGGGCCTCGGTGATTCCCCGTATGATTGAGTCGATGAAGCGTCAGAACATCGACTATTCCGTGGTTGACGGCTTCAAGATACCCCGCCAGAAGGTAAAGGTCTTCACCTTCGACTTCGAGTCATGGACCATCGTCATGGCTTCCGACGGCTATCCGGTGCTCCGCCCCACCCTTTCGTCATCCGAGGCAGCCCTTGCCGAACAGCGCGAGAAAGACCCTCTGAACATAGGCAGCAATCCCTCCGCCCCGTTTGTGGCCACGAAAGCCTTCACCGAAGGTTTCACCTCCTTCGACGACCGCAGCTATATCCGCTTCACGATCTAACAGTCGCTCTCGATAAAGAGCGAGTCGTCCATATCCCTGAGCGGTTTCTTTTTCTTGTTCTCCCTCGCTCCAGCCTTTATCAGGCTCTTGGCAGCGGTGATGATGCTCGGTCCGCCCTCGGCGGTGGTAATCTTCAACTTGTTGATTTTCTTTATCGTGTCCTGCATACTTGCCTCCACGTCCGTGAATCGCATGCCGAAGTCCTGCACACGCTCTATCACCAAGTTGGCTGCATCTATCATCGCCTGCTGGTTCTGCAGCTGTCTCACCTGCGTCCACATCATCTCCAGGACCCTCAGGTTCATGTACATCGTCTGCGGCCCGAGTATCATGACTCCTTCGTCGTAAGCCTCGCGCCACAGTGTGGTGTCGTTGAGCAGTGCGAGGTTTAGCGCACCCTCAATCGGCACATACATGATGGCGAAGTTGAGGCGGTTGTATCCCTCGGGCAGATACTTCGTGTATTCCTTCTTGGCAAGCCTTTTCACCTGAGCCCTCACGCTGTCGATATGCGCCTTCAGGTAAGCCGACTTCTCGGGAGTGCCGTCCTCGGCGTTCATATACCGCTCATAGTCAGTGAGTGACATCTTTGAGTCAACCACAAAATGGCGGTTGTTGGGAAAGTGGAGTATGAAGTCGGGAATCATCCCGCGTCCGTCGTCTCCCCTGAGTCCCTTGCCGGCCTTGTCGCGCAGAGTCTCCTGTGTGTCAAACTGCTCCCCCTCCTTCAGTTCGAGGTCTTCGAGCAGCTGCTTGAGTTTCAGTTCGCCGAAGTTTCCCTGCACCTTCACCTCCCCCGTCAGGGCGCGGGTCAGTCTGTCGGCGGTCTCGCCCAACGACGCACTCTGCCTCATGTTCAGCTTGATGGTTTCGTCGAGTCGTGTCATGGCCTCCTTCTGCTGCTCCTTCTGCAGGTTGAGAGCCTCCTGCATGTCGCGCAGGCTCCTCTGCAGCGGGTCAACAATTTTCGACACCTGTTCCACGTTTCTCTCGCCCAATTCCTTCTGCCTTGCCTTAAGCACATTCTCCGATGATGTCTTCATCTGCTCGCGTATGAGTTCCATCTGCATCTCATACGCCTTCTCCTGCCTCCTCATCATCATCACCGCCATCACAACCACGCCAGCAGTCACAATTATCAATACAACTTCCATAATGTCTATTTCTAAATGTTCCTTATTATAAACCTACATAAAAAAAATGGGAATGCAAAGTTACTACATTTATTCCAATATCCCAAACATCAAATGTTAAAAAGTTAATAATATCCACAAAATACAGAAAACAGTGTTTCGTGCCATTTAGGCAATCCTGATGACAGAAATCCCCTCCTGCATTTTTGCATGCAGAAGGGGATTTAATATTTTTTTACGCCACGGCGTAGTATTTGAGTGTTACGCCACGGCGCAACTGACTCCAAGTGCGGTACCCACGGCTGCGAGGATTGCCGATGCCAGGTTCCACATGAATTTTATCAACCTCGACTTGTTCTCCTTAGTCATAGTTTTTTAAAATTGAAAAATTGAAAGAGTGAACTAACTTATCACTAATCGCCGTTGTCGATAACCTCGTCGCCGCCGCTGCTGCCGTTCTCATCACCTCCGATTACAGGGGGAAGCTCCTCGTCGCCGCCTCCGTCAGAACCGCTTCCG
>JALFIX010000236.1 GCA_022775105.1 Prevotella sp.
TCCTTGTTTGGACGAGGGTTCGACTCCCTCCAGCTCCACCCTAAAGAAAGCCCCGGCCATATCACTGGTCGGGGTTTTCCATATATCCTTGGTATTTCTCTTCCAATGCCGACATCACCGAGTCGTAGCTCTGGCGCATCACTGCCTGTATGTTCTGCGGTCCCTGACCTACGGGATATACCGGCTGGTGGATTGTCAGCCTGAGCGGATGCCATGTCACGAAATGCCAGTCCTTGGTGCGGGGCATAATGTCAAACGAGCCATTGATGGTAAGCGGCACCACGGGCAACTGCAACTCGTCGGCAAGCATGAAGGCTCCCTTCTTGAACTTTCCGATATGACCTGTAAATGAGCGGGCTCCCTCGGGGAACACCACAAGGCTCGTGCCGTCCTTGAGTGTCTCGCGGGCTTCGTTGATGGTCTTCTTGATCTTGCTCGGAGTGCGGCGGTCAACGAATATCTGGTGGGATTTCTCGCAGGCGTATCCCACAAAAGGCATCTTCCTCAACTGGTGCTTCATCATCCACTTGAAGTTGCGGTTGAGATAACCGTAGATGAGGAATATGTCGAACATTCCCTGATGATTAGCCACGAAGACGTAAGAATGTCCCTTCTCCAGGTTCTCCCTGCCCTCCACCGTCACAGGCAGCAGGAATATCCTTGCAATCACCTTCGACCACCATCGTCCGGGATAATATCCCCACACATGTCCGTCACCGACAGAGCAACCCAATCCCGTCACCACTGCCGTCAATATCGTGGCAATAATGGTCACAGGCACTGCCACGCACAACTGATATAACCAATAAATGTATTTCATATTTCAAAAATTTTCATTCTTCACTCTTCATTTTTAATTCAATAACAACGATTTCCCCCGGCACTCCGAATCTGAAGGGAATAAACCCTCCGACACCGGTAGATACGTTCATGGCACGAGAGCCCTCGTAGTACATCCCGCCCCACTCGTCATATACGAACGCCACTGGCGACCATCCGCCCAACATAAACTGCATGGCGTGGGTATGTCCGCTCAGTGTGAGTTGCGCCTTGCCCTGCGGCAATATCTTGCGGCGCCATGCCGTGGGGTCGTGCTCAAGCATAATGACAAACGCACTGTCGCCTACTCCCCTCAGGGTTTTGGCAACATCCCCGTTTTGGGGGAATTTCCTTCCGTCGCCGTCGTTGTCCATACCAGCCACTACGATGGAGTCGCCTCCACGCCTCACCATCCGGTGCTCGTTTATCAGCAACTGCCACCCCATCTGCACTTCAAGACTCCTCGTCTCATGCTCGTTGGCAGCCTTCACTTCTGGACTTGCCTCGATGTAGTTGGCATAGTCGTGATTGCCTATCACCGAGAACACCCCGTCCTTCGCCTTCAGGCTGCCAAGCATCTTGCGAAAAGGATAAATTTCCTGAGGCTCACGGTTTTGCAGGTCGCCAGTGAACACCACCATATCCGCCTTCTGGGCATTGATGCTGTCCACAAACTCCTGCAACAGCTTCTCGTTGTCAATATATGAACCGATGTGCACATCCGAAAACTGCACTATGCGGTAACCGTCGAACGCCTTCGGTAAATAAGGCGACTCGTAGGTAACATGTCTCACCGTCATCTGTCGGAATCCCACAAACGAGCCGTAGATGAGCACATACCAGGAGAACGCCACCAGCACCACTCCCACGAGATTGCCGTAGTTACGCTTGCTGCGGCAGGCCTTCCTTATCGCCCACCCTATCGCCGAGCAAATGGCGAAGAGGCACTTGGGCACGACAAGCAGTCCCACCAAAAACAGATACACATTGAGCACCATGACGTCAGCGGGTGCGAAATCGCGGTCGAACACGAACACCAACGTATATGCTATCATCGCCAATGTAGGCATCCACCACAGTATTCTGCGCCACACGCCCTTCTTGTGTCTGATGAAACGGCGGTCGATATACATGTCAGGCACCACCGCCATAAGTATCAGGAAAAATGCTATCTTAGAAATCATATCTTTTTCTTCTTTATTCAGTCACTCCGGCCAGGAACCGCCTCATCAGCTCCACAGGCACTCCCCTGCGCCTTGCGTAATCCTCCACCTGGTCGCGTCCTATTCTCCCCAAGGAGAAATAGCGTGCCTTGGGATGGGCAATCATCATGCCGCTCACACTGGCATGAGGTTTCATAGCACCGCTCTCAGTGAGCCTTATGCCTATGTCGCCATAGCCAAGTATGCCGTCGAGCACGAAGTTAAGGCTTGTGTCGGGCAGTGAGGGATAACCCACCGCCGGCCTTATGCCCTGGAATTTCTCAGTATGCAGTTCGCTTATAGTCAGGTTTTCATCAGGGGCATATCCCCAGTGATGCTTTCTCACCTCCTCGTGCATCCTCTCAGCCGCAGCCTCGGCAAGCCGGTCGGCTATCAGCTGCATCATCATCTTGCGGTATTCGTCATGGTCGAAGTCCTTCTCCAACCCTATATCCACCGATGTGCAGAAAATGCCCATCCTGTCGGCTATGCCATGGCTCTTGGGCCTAATAAAATCTGATATACATAAGTTAGGCTCGCCCTCAGCCACAGGGAGCTGCTGCCTCAGCATCGGTATTCTCACCCCGTCAAACAGTATGTCGTCGCCGTCGCCATTGGCATCGGCAAGTGCAAAGAGTGCGTAGGCATGGTATCTGCCCTCGATGTCATCCAGGGCTTTCATCGCCTCCAGCTTGATTTTCTCCTGCTGACGGGAGTCCTTCAGCTGCCAAGCGTGGTAGAAGTAAGGCCAGTTGATGTATTCGCGCAACTGACTGATGTCGTATGTCAGTTTCCTTCGCTCCATCACTCCCTGAACTTTATTGCCTCGCCCCTTGCAGTGGCGTCCACCTTGCCGTCGGCATACACCACATGTCCGTTCGACCATGTGCGCTCCACTCGCCAGTTGAATGTTCTTCCCTCCATCGGGCTCCATCCGCACTTGCTTATCACGCAGTCCCTGCCCACAGTCCACGGGCTTCCCGGTCTAACCATCACAAGGTCAGCCTTGTAGCCCTCGCGGATGAATCCCCTTTGGGCCACCTCGAATATCCTTGCCGGATTATGGCTCATCAACTCCACCACCCTCGTGAGTGTCAGCACGCCCTCATCCACTAACGACAGCATTGCGGGCAGTGAGAACTGCACCATCGGCATACCCGAGGCAGCCTTGGTGCATCCGCCCTCCTTCTGCGCCAAAAGATGCGGCGCATGGTCGGTGCCCACCACGCTTATCCTTCCGTCAGCCATCGCCTTGCGTATCTCGTCGCGGTCGTACATGGTCTTTATGGCGGGATTCACCTTGATCAGCGTTCCCTTCTCGCCGTAGTCTTCCTGCGAGAAGAAGATATGTGCGCTCGTTGCCTCAGCAGTGATTCTCCTGTCGGCAGCGTCAAACAGCTCCAGTTCCTTGGCTGTCGATAGATGCGCCACATGCAGCCTTGCCCCCGACTTCCTCGCCATCTCCACGGCAAGCGACGTGCTCAGCCAGCATGCCTCCCCGCTCCTTATCTCGGGATGATGCTCCACGGCGGGGTCGTCGCCATACAGTTTCTTAGCCTCAGCCATGTTCCTGTTGATTACCGCCGTGTCCTCGCAGTGGGTCATTATCGGCAGTCGCGCCTCACTGAATATCTTTTCCAGGGCAGACCTCTTATCCACCAGCATGTTACCCGTGGAAGAACCCATAAAGAGCTTTATTCCCGGAGTATGGTGGATGTCGATGCGGGCGAAGTCGTCAGTGTTGTCATTGGTGGCGCCGTAGAAGAAGGCGTAGTTCACCACGCTCTCCCTTGACGCCCTGTCCATCTTGTCCTGCCATGCCTCCATGGTTGTGGTCTGCGGCACCGTGTTAGGCATGTCGAAATACGATGTCACACCACCTGCGGCGGCAGCCATGCTCTCTGAGTGGATGTCGGCCTTGTCCGTCAGTCCCGGTTCACGGAAGTGTACATGGTCGTCAATCACTCCGGGCAAAAGATAGCAGCCCGTAGCGTCCGTCGCTTCATCGACGGGCGCCACGGGCTGTTTTCCCTCCTCGCATATTTCCTTAATGATGTCGTCCTCAATCACCACCGAGGCCTTTCTCATGGAGCCTTCGTTGACGATAGTGACATTCTCTATCAGTGTCCTCATTTCTTCTCAGGTTCAAGTCCCTGCATTTTCGCCATATTCTCCGTAGCCACCTGATAGTATTCCTTCACGTAGGGGTCGTTCTTGAATTTCTCTGTAGCCTTGCTCATGATGTCCTCAATCTGGGGAGTGAGCACGGGCACGTTGAATCCGCTTGTGATCATCATGAACACACCGGGACCAAGCACGTTGTCGAAGTTTTCCACAATAAACGAGGTCACGAGCTTGTCCTCCTCGGCGGCAATCTTGTCAGCCTCGGCATTGAGTTGCTCGTTGATGGTCAGCTCATCTATACCATCCAGCAGCATCTGGCTCTGCCTGTGCGACAGTTCGCTCATGCGGTTGTCAAGCTGCTTGTGCTTGTCGATGAACTTGTAGAGTTTGTCATTAAGCGGCGTACCGCCCACACTTTGAGAGGCATTGTCCAGTTTGATGACAATCTCACCCTGTTCCAGAACCACAGGCATGATACTCTCCTCATCCATGAAGAGGTTAGCCATCCTCACGGTGTCGAGCACACCGCTGAAATGAAACTGTCCATGCACGATGTCACACGAGTCGATACTCTTCAGCTCGTTATTCTTGACAGCTTTCAGATACAGTTTGCTACCGTCAAGCGAAGATATCGACGACGACCCCTGTACGTTGTACTGATTGGCACATGATGCCATTAATGCCGAAGCGGCGAATGCGAGTAAACCTTTATGCATATATAGAACCTAATTCTTAATTCCTAATTTCTAACTTCTAATTTTCAATTTCCAATTTTTCCAATTCCTTAGAAATCCTATGGCTGGTGTAAAGCTGCAGCATCGCAGCCACAAGCAGCACCACCACCCAGTTGTTATGTACATATTTAATATATGTGAGAGCGTCCAGGCCGAACATGTTGCCCATGTTGGCAAACATCAGCACCGCCGACAGCAGCAGCAGCACGTCGCTCATTATCACCATGCGCCTCAGTCGCCTAATGACGATGTTGCCGCCCTCATACCTCTGCTTGAGCTGCATCAGCACAAAGGCTATCACACCCATGGCGAACACCCACGGCGCCCACGCCTGCATAAACAGGTTGGCACCGCTGCCCACCACCATCATCACCGCCCCAAGGAGCAATATCATGTTTTCTATCTTATTCAGTTCCTTCATTATCTATAGTCTCCATCACGGCATTGTCCTCGTTGAACACGAAAATGTCCTCATCCTCACGTTTCATGAAATACTTCTCGCGGGCAATCTCCTCGATGGCGCGAGGGTCGCTGTCGAGCCTATCCATCTTGCGGCGGTCGGTCTCGTAGAACGAGCGGTACTTGGCTATCTCAGCCTCCAGTTCGGATATGGTCACCTTGTTCTGGATATGGCTCAGGATGCTGTTCTCACCCACAAACCCCACCAGTGCCACACCGGCAACAATCACCAGTGCGTACTTCAGAATCTGAGAGCGTGCAATAGCTCCAATTATCGTTTTCAGACGAATCATACCTGTTACTTTTCTGTTTTATTGATGCAAAGGTAACAAAATTAACCCATATATCAAGTAAAATAGGTGTAGATTTTATATTTTTTTCGGCAATGATAGAAAAAATAACATTCATTTTGCTATTTTTTACGCAACTTTGATTATCTTTGCAGCCAAATTAATCTTTTACGACATGGAAGAATACATAGTTTCGGCACGAAAATACCGCCCTGCCAACTTCGACTCCGTGGTGGGACAATCGGCTCTGACAACTACGCTCAAGAATGCGGTCAAGAGCGGGAAACTCGCCCATGCCTACCTCTTCTGCGGACCGCGAGGAGTGGGCAAGACCACATGCGCACGCATCTTTGCCAAGGCCATCAACTGCCAGCACCCCACCCCCGACGGCGAGGCGTGCAACGAGTGCGAGAGCTGCCAGTCATTCAACGAGCAGCGCTCGCTCAACATCTTCGAGCTTGACGCAGCCAGCAACAACTCGGTGGAGCACATCAAGAAGATAATGGAACAGACGCGAATACCGCCGCAGTTGGGACGTTACAAGGTGTTCATCATCGACGAGGTGCACATGCTCTCGCAGGCTGCCTTCAACGCATTCCTCAAGACTCTCGAAGAGCCGCCATCGTATGTCATCTTCATACTTGCAACCACAGAGAAACAGAAAATCCTCCCCACCATCCTCTCCCGATGCCAGATTTACGACTTCGAGCGAATGACCGTGGCTGACACCATCGCCCACCTCAAGGGAGTGGCTGACAAGGAGGGAATAAAATACGAGGAGGAAGCGCTCACCGTAATAGCAGAGAAAGCCGACGGCGGTATGCGCGACGCCCTCTCCATCTTCGACCAGGCAGCCAGTTTCTGTCAGGGCGACATCACCTACGCCAAGGTTATCGAGGACCTCAACGTGCTCGACTCCGACTACTATTTCCAGATAGTGGATCTAAGCATCGCCAACAAGGTGAGCGACATCATGCTCCTGCTCAACGGCATCATTTCCAAGGGGTTCGACCCCGGACAGTGCGTGGCAGGTCTCGCCCGCCATATCCGCAACGTGCTCATGGCGAAAGACCCCGTCACCCTGCCGCTGCTCGAAACCAGCGAGGGCAACCGACAGAAATACCAGCAGCAGGCAGTCACTGCCCCTATACCTTTTTTATATAAGGCACTCCGCCTGCTCAACCAGTGCGACGTCAACTACCGCACGAGCGGCAACAAGCGCCTGCTCGTGGAGCTGACACTCATCGAGGTGGCACAGATAACCCAAGCCGACGATGCCACACCCGTCGCGGGGCGCAAGCCCCGCAGACTAAAATCCCTGTTCCATAATCTCATCGGACAGTCACGTCCCAAGACAGCGGCTAAGCAGGTGGCTGCGGCCGTGACTCCGTCCGCCAATAGGAGTGCGGGGGTCTCACCCGCCACGGCCACGCCCGCCACTAACGGGGATGCAGGTGTCTCGCCTGCCGCTCCATCTTCTAAATACGACCCCAACAACCGCCCCGTCCTTAAATCCACAACCCCAGGCGGCACACCCGAAATAGGCCTGTCATGGAAGAACGTGCGTGAGATGGCGCGCCGCAAGAAAAACAAGATTTCCCTCATTCCGGGAATGCTTGCCCCCACCGACCCCAACATGAAGAACATTGCCACCGACAACCAGTTCACCCAGCAAGACCTCGAACTCCAGTGGATGTCGATGTGCAACCGTATGCCCCAAAAATTCAGTGGCATTGCCACTCGAATGAAGAACATGAACCCCACCATTCTCGAATTCCCGCATCTCGAAGTCGTGGTGGAAAACCAGATACAGCTCGACCAAATGTCCGTCATCAAGGGCAGCATCGTCAACACCCTGAAGCTATATCTCCAGAACAATGCCATCACCCTCGAAATGCGCCTTGCCGAACGTCAGGAACAGGTGAAGATCCTCACCCGCCGCGAGCAGTTCGAGGAGATGAGCAAGCAGAACCCCGCCATTGACAGGCTCCGTGACCTACTCGACCTCGAACTGGCATAGTTATAAAGACTTAAAAAGGCGATAAAACATTTGGTAATTTCGATTATTGTTTGTAATTTTGCAGAATTAAATACTAAAGCAATGAAAAAAATAATTATTATGGCATTGACAGTTATGTGCTCATATCTGAACTGCAATGCACAAAACGGACAGAACATCATCATCAATGGCGATGAGGTGGAAGGAAAGGATGTCACAACGATGACTTTCGACGGTGATGACGTGAGGATTGTCTTCTCGGACAACTCTACCGAGACCGTGAACATGGAATGGGTGAAGATATTCTTCAACAACGGCACCACGAACATCGGGGAAATGAAGACCGCGGTGTTCAATTATCATGGAGCAGTGGAGGAATATCTCACATTGAGCGGAATCCCGGAAATGACCGGCATAACCATCTACGACACTGCCGGAAAACAGAAGACGCAGGTGAGAGCCAACAATGAGGTGACAAGCATCTACGTGGGAAACCTTGTCAAGGGTATCTATACCGCAAAGGCTGGAAAATTCGTTATTAAGTTCATAAAGAAATAAATTGGAGGTTAAGGAGTTATGAAATATAGCAAGTACTTTGTATCACTGATATACATGCTGATGCCATTGACAGCGATGGCTCAGACTAACAATGCCGTGAACAGGGATTTCGGCACCAACCAGATGCACGTGGTGACCAACGACAACGACGTGAAGTACTACAACACCAAGGACGTGAAGGAGGTGAAAATCAACGGAAACAAGATAACCGTTTCGGCTAACGGAGCTGCCTCTGACGACATCTTCGGAGGAAACTCAAGCGAAGTGGGATTCTCGCTCAAGACCAGGCCCGCCGCCTCGGGAGTGTTCGCAAATGAGGCCGGAGAGGTGGAAATCGCCGAGGCAAGGGGATGGCAGGAATCACTCTACGTCGAGTGGAAACCACTGGACGGTGCCGACTCATACAACGTCTATGTCAAGGGCGGACAATATTCCGACTACACACGCATCGACAGGGAATTGGTGAGAAACTACGGCTCATACGCAAGGGCGGACGTGCTGGGACTGAAGGCCGGCAGCGGATACAGCGTGAAGGTGGTGCCAGTGGCTGACGGCAAGGAGATTGCAGAGGCTGCCAACGAGGCGACTGACTTGAATGTGATGAACTATAGCCGCGAAGGATTCGCCCATCTCAACTATTCGGGCATTGGCGCATACAACGACGACGGTACGCTGAAGAGCAACGCAAAGGTGCTTTACATCACAGCAAAGACTGCCAAGACCGTGACCACGACAGTAATGGTGGACAAGACGCTGAAAGAGGTGACGGGACTGCAGTCAATCATCGACGCATATCAGAAAGGCACCGACACTACCCCACTTGCCATACGCATCATCGGAACCATCACCAAGGAGGACCTCGACCATATATCAAGCTCAGCTGAGGGACTGCAAGTAAAGGGCAGGAACAACTACTCGGAGATGAACATCACACTGGAAGGTGTGGGTGAGGACGCAACGATAAGCGGATTCGGCATACTGGCACGCAACTGCAAGAGCGTGGAGTTCCGCAACTTCGCCATTATGATGTGTATGGACGACTGCCTGTCGCTTGACACGGGTAACTCGAACATCTGGATTCACAACATGGACTATTTCTACGGCAATGCCGGCAGCGACTCCGACCAGGCCAAGGGCGACGGCACAGTGGATCTGAAGGGCGGAACGAAATACGTGACCATCAGCTACAACCGATTCTGGGACAGCGGCAAGTCGTCCCTATGCGGAATGGGAGGCGACGAGGCTAACTATATCACATACCACCACAACTGGTTTGACCACAGCGACTCGCGCCACCCGCGCATCAGGTGCATGAGCGTACATATTTGGAACAACTACTACGACGGTGTGGCTAAATACGGCGTTGGAGTGACCACTGGGGCAAGTGCATTCGTGGAGGCAAACTACTACCGCAACTGCAACAAGCCTATGCTCATCTCCATGCAAGGCTCTGATATAGGAAGCGACGGCAAAGGCACATTCTCAAGCGAGGACGGAGGTATCATAAAGTCATTCGGGAACATCTTCACCGAGAGGTCGAAGAACTTCAAGTACGTGCCTTATCAGACAAACAACGTGGAGTTTGACGCTTACGAGGCTGCGACGAGAAACGAAACCGTGCCTGCCGACGTGAAGGCAAAGAAGGGAGGAACAAGCTATGACAACTTCGACACAACCGACGGGCTGATGTATGACTATTTGCCACATTTGGCTGTGGATGTGCCTGAGAACGTGACC
>JALFIX010000246.1 GCA_022775105.1 Prevotella sp.
GAAGTTAAGGAAGTTAAAGAAGTTAAGGAAGTTAAAGAAAAAATATAGAAATATGAAAAGGTATTTATTGATTATCTCTGTGATGATGATTTTCATCACGGCATACGCCCAAAACAAGGTTTATGACGAGAGCATCGCCCCGTTTGAGCAGATTGACAATGCTGTGGCAAAGGCACAGACGGAAGGCAAGTTCGTAATCTGTCAACTTGGCGGCAACTGGTGCCCATGGTGCATACGGTTTGCAAAGTTTATCACTGAGGATGAGGAAATCAACAAGCTCGTCAGCAACAACTTCGTCTATCTCCATGTCAACTTCAAGTCGCGCACCGATGAGCTATCCCTTAAGGTCAGCCGTCGCCTTGCCAATGCCGGCCGTTTCGGTTTCCCCGTCCTTGTCATCCTCAACCCCGACGGTTCCGTCCTCCACATCCAGAACTCAGCTTATCTTGAGGAAGGCAAGGGATACAACAAGAAGAAGGTGGAAGACTTCTTCAGGCAATGGACTCCCGCGGCAGTCAAGGGCGAATAATTGATATGAGTCATAAACAGCAGGAATGATGTTCTGACAGTGCTAATCCACCTCGGCTATCTGGCGTACAATCGTGACACCAACAGATGCTACATTCCTAACAATGAGGTCAGAGTTTTTCTTTTTTATGTGTTCAAAATTCCTTTGGACAACCTTATAGACCAGATTAAGCGCAAGCATCTTGCCACCGAAAACTTACCTCAGTTGAAGAATAATACAGGCTTAAAATTGAACATTTTTCCCGATTTCCTTGCAAATTTCAAAATAAATATGTATCTTTGCCGCAAAAATGCAATAATTATGGAAGCAATAATGTCAATGGAAAGTATATATAGGATGTTATCATCCTTGACTGACTCAAATAAAAGATGGTTGGCAGACCATCTATATGAGGATTTGGGTGAAACCAAAAGAAGATTCAGAAAATTAGCCCTTACAGATGAGGAGTTAGCCGAAAAACTCTCTGAATTTCCTGATTGGAATTCAAGAGAACATGCCGATTTGTCATCTGTTGACTATTCTCAATACAAGCCCTATACATCAACCAAGACAAAGGAAATCATTTCGAAATGGCTATGAAATCGGTAGAACAGCGAGAAATAGTAGAGATACCGTTTGTTATGCCAGACGGTTCTGTCCTTCCTCATCCAGCACTTGTAATATCACGAGACGAATTGCAGCTTGATGAAGATGGTATGTTTTATGCAGTATTGATTACCACAAAGAACTATCATTCAGAATACACCATAAAGATACAAGATGAATGGTTGAATAAGCCTATGGGAAAGCAATCATATTTCATAACCCATTTGGTAAATGTTTTTAATGTGGATGATGTAATTAGTCGAAACAACACTTTTGTGAAAAAGATATATTTTGAAAAAGTTATAGACAGAATTATTGAAAACATAATAGGCCTATAAATTCGATTTGCATTACCCATAGAATTTAACATGAATTTAACACAAACATTTATATAGGTGATACAAAACGATATAGTTTACTTGCTATAATAGGACAAATTAATTGCAAATTTGCTGAAAAAATAGAAGAAATATTTGTATTCTCAATTTTTTTGTGTATTTTTGCAGCTGAAATAATACATAATAGATATGAATGCAATTGTAATTGATGGTAACACTATAAAAATATCAGTATCTGTTTTCCTTTTCAAAGAGGGGGAAACATATATAGCATATTGTCCTTCTCTTGACCTTTCCGGATATGACACCACGGAAGAAAAGGCCAAAAGCGACTTTGAGTATATGCTCAAAGATTGGCTTAAAACACAGTCCGACAATAAATCATTGGAACAGGACTTAAAAATCCACGGGTGGAAAATAGAAAATAATTGTGCTAATGAGCCCAAAATAATAGATATATTGAGTAAAGGTTCTACGACAAATGTATTAGATCTACCCGATTATAGGAAAACTAATGTCAATGCGGAAATTCTTTGCTAATGAACACATATAAACTTAGCAACATCAGTATTGCACAATTTCGAGAATTTCTATTTGAAATTGGGTGCACTCGCATTTCGATTGAGGGAGGTCATGAGAAATGGCACAAGACTGGTTGTTTGCGCCCTGTCATAATTCAAACACACATAGACCCTATTCCCGAGTTTATTATCAAGAATAATCTTCGTTCGTTGGGGTTGACAAGAAAAGATTTCATAGAGTGGATGAAAAGGCGGTAGTTTTTCGGATAGGAAAGGTGTTTGGGGACAGCTTCTTCAAGAGTTCCAGGGTGTCGGGTTCGATTGTGCGGTATGATAGCATCTTGTCAAAGTCAATGTCATTCTTGTCAACATCCCAAAACAGGATACTCGACAATTCGCTTCCTATATCACTATGTGTATTCATCTATAAATCGTCTTTCTTTCTGCAAAGATAACTAAAAGATTCGGGAGTATTCCCATAGGATTTAACATGAATTTAACACAAACACCCTTTTTCCGTAGGTTCCAAAAGAATATTCTATAAGAATTAATATACCTACACAGCGGACGACAAACCTACTGCGGAAATCCAATAATAGTTAATAGGGAGTAGTAACATAACGAAATCTTTCTAATAGTTCTCCAAGTGCACGTCGTGGTTTATTAGGATATTACATAGATTGGCTTTTATGTTCACACAACGGTTTAGTGCAGTGATAGCATTAGTCGTTTTCTTTCCCTCTCGCCTAAGTTGCGTGATGTTTCTCCTTTCTTCAATTGCTTTTTTGTGCCATTTCTCAACGTCAAGTGTAATGATTGGAGAATCAGGGTCAATGGTGGCGAAGTTCTGTTCGTTGGCTGACAGTTTTTTAATGCGGTCGGGGTCATCCATGTATTTCAGGATATTGGGGAGAATGTTGGTGAGGAAGTCTTTCTCATTGCCAACGTAAACGCCAAAATATCTCAATACTTTTACCACAATAAACCAGTCGGTCTTATTTACGAGAACATACCTGTCGTTCTCCCTTTTACAATTCGTCAACTCAATAAGAGAATCAATGATGTCATCGCCATTGTCCTTAGGGAAAAGGGTGTAATCATAACGATAATCACGCTTAGCCAGAGGCGCAATCGGGTTGAGGGAAACAATCTTATTCCCATGATTAATTACCGTTAGCGCCTCCAGTTCTTTTATGCGTTTAGCCTGTTCTTCAACAATCTTACGAATATTGAAGATTTCAATGTCTTTTTCATCAACTATTTTCTTGTATTTCTGTTCTAAGAATGCATTGGCTTGGGATAATATGAATTGTGCAGCATCCAACTGGGTTTCACTATTTGCGGTGAAACCTGCTGACTTTCCATCCGTTTCAAATGGACGCTTAGTCGATTCCTGTATGGATGATGAAACTGCCATTAATCTTATTTACCTTTTACATATTATAGTTTATTATTCCTCAATTATTTTTTATTATAATAGTCTATACGCTTGTTTACCTCATTTTCCGGAGCTCTGGGGTTGGTCTCCAGGTAAAGCTTAAGATGATAGATCATCGTTTCTCCCGTTACGATATGTTTCTCAACGAGCAAGTCTGTCAGCCAAAGGAATCCGTTCACCTCGATGCCGTGTTCTTCAGCCTTGCGCTTGAGTTTTCGGTCGGAAGTCAATAGTCGGCACTTAAGCCGTTTTGCCAGTAGCAGTACCGAGCAATCGGCTTCCGACAAGTTGTTCTCACCTTTACATTCGGCGATAAACTCCATTAGTTTTTCATACTCCTCGCCGGAGAATCCGTCAACCAATAGTTTTTTGTTGTTTACAAATCCTCTCAGCACCTGCACTTGCTCGCGCTCCCTAATCTCCCCGATAACATATCGAGTCGTATGGAATTCTATCCCCATACCGTCGCAGAAGGATAGCAGACCTGTATTGAACAAGTCAATAATTATGTTTGTGTCTTCAACTATTACTCTCATTGGCAGTATTAAGTCTATAATTGTTGAGGACATCGGAAACGCTTTGGTCGAGCAGTTCCGAAGCCTTGGAAACGGTAATCACGTCGGTGGCGAGTGCACGATACACCAGTCGCTCAAATCGGCTTGAATGTTGAGGCAGCATCATAGTGCGGTCTATCTCATCACGCAACTCTTTATTCTTATTAAGGGATATACAGAAATATTTATGGCTCGATTCAGAGATAACCCCTAATTGGGCAGCCTTATACACAAGAGCTCGTGCGCTGATGCCAAACTCCCGCTGCACGTCCTTCAGCTCAAAGAGAGCGATTCTGTTGCGCTTGTTTCCGAATATATTCAAAAAGGTCGTGCTTGGTATTAGCATCTCATTGGCAAAAGCATTGCAGATGTTCTCCTTTTCTTTATCTGGAATATCAGCTGAAATGTTCATTAACTGATGCCCCAACTCATGAAAGAGTGTAAGGTTCCTGCGCTCGTAGGTGTTATGATGCTTGGGATTTGAGGGGTCGCCCTCGTTTGAGTTAAGCACTACCATAGGTATTCCATCCACAGTGCTGCTTGTACCGTCGAAGAGTTCCGGGTCTTCATCCACCTCAATCACTTTCACCCCGTGAGCCTCGAGTACATTGATAGGGTTGGCTATAGGCCCCAAACCAAGACTCCATTTCTCTCTCAACTCAGCCGCAAGTTTGCGGGCATCGTCCCTGTTTCTCACGACTTTGTCCTTGAAACTTGCATCACAACCAATCTCTTCACCCAACAGGCGCTCTATCTCCACGTATTTCTCTATACGCTGACGTGCAACAATCTTGATTTTCTCTTCAGCCTTCTTTCCTAACTTTGACTTCTTGCGGAAGTCGAATTTGCCAATCGTCACTGTAAACGGACGCGTGAGATTTGACAGATTGGTGTTGAGTGCCTCGGCGATGGTGACCATTATGATGTCACTGTCGGGAGTCATAATACCTTTTTCATACTTTTCAATAGCCGTGGATGACACCCCCTTGTACATCAACGGCCATAAGGATTCCAATTCTGACATCTTTGATGCCAGCTCCGATTGCGATATGCCACGTATCTTGCGTGCGTTCTGCAAACGGATTGGAAAGTTTGACATTAGTTCTTCTTTTTTCATACTCTCGTTTTTACTTTTTGTTCTGAACTGTTTTTATGTTGGCAAAATTACTAAATATTTTCTATTCCACCAACACAATTCGCAAAAAAGTTGCATAATTTAATGTTTTTTGTGATTGTTGGCAAAATCAACGAAAATCATCCGTTTTGCCAACCTTAGGATTTTTCGTATCCTAAGGACCTATCCTAAAGACCTATCCTAAGGACTTATCCTAAAACCGCTCCATCAAAATTCGTATCCTAAGGACCTATCCTAAATTAGCAGTCTAAGGAGCTATCCTAAAATAAGGCTCTGGTTTTCAGACCTCTCGCTATGTATTTTTACTATTTGGAATATTTTTCCTACCTTTGCATCGATTTTCTTTGTGAAGTGAAAAATACCACAAAACGGTATTTCATTCTTCATATAGAAAGATGTTCAGCAATGAACTACCTGTCAAATAGGTTGCAAACTATGAGGCGGGGAATGATGGCACTAAAAAAGGTGAACGGGAAACTCCTTCGAAGTTCACCGTGCCAAAGGAGCTAACGAAAATCACATAAAAAATGGAAAAAGGATTTTCGGACAGCAATGTCAAGACTGGTGAGTCTATAAATACACACAACCTCAATAGTGAGGTACTAATGCAGTCGCTCGATGCGTCTGCCAGTCAGATGACCGCCGACGATGTGGATTATCACGAGTTGGCGGAACAGTGTCGGATTTACATGGAGAAATACTACCCGCCAAGGGAGTATATCTTCAAGGTGAAGGGGATTAACACAATCTCCAAAGGCGACCTCCATCTCATCCAGGCACAGGCCAAGCACGGCAAGTCAACATTGGTGACAATACTTGTAGCAGTATGCCGCTGCGGACAATTAGGGCCAGTGGAATACTCTCTTGACCATCCAGCCAAGGTTGTCGTCTTCGACACCGAGCAGTTTGAGAGCGACAGCCACAGCCAGCTCAAGATGATGCACGAACTGGGCGAAGACGACAACGGCTCTGAAATTATGATGTTCAACTTGAGAAAATTTGGCTTTGCCGAGCGCACCGCATTTATCAAGCAATCGATCATGCGCGAAAAGCCTACATTGGTCATCATTGATGGCATCCGAGATCTCATTCCCGACATCAACGACTCTGTGGGCTGTCCGATGTTGGTGCAGGAGCTGATGCAGCTTGCCTCTGGGGTGGGTTGCGCTATAATATGCGTGCTCCACAACAACCCAAGCGACGGCAAGGCTCGAGGATGGATTGGCACTGAGTTAATAAACAAATGCGGCTACTCGTTTGAGGTGGAGAAGGACGGCAGTGTGGTGACTGTCAAGACACCAATTTTCCGCGGTGCTCCCGTACCTGAATGGCAGTTTGCATTCGGCGAAGGCAAAAGGCCTACATTCGACAACTCTTTCATCCAAAGTCGTATCAATTGCATTAATGAGAAGAAGAAGGAAGAGCTGGAGAAGAAGAAGGCTGAAAAGGCCGAAGAGCTGAAGCGCAAGGACGACGAATTAATCGAGCCTATCAAAGATATCCTCAATGCCCACGGCGGAAGCATGACCAAAACATCTCTTGCAAATATTATGGTGGAAAGAGGTTTGAAAAAGAAGACTCCCGGCCTTGAGCTTATCAACCGCCTTCTTGAGCGCGAAGATCCGCCATTGATGCAAAAGGATGGTTTGGTTGGCATAAGATACAAGGCCACGGAAAGTAATTTCTTCTAACATTTCCCCGAGAGACAGTATTCACTTAAGGATGCCCGACCGCCCCTTTATATATATAAAGGGCGGGCGGGCACCCGAACTGTAAGAAAATTCAAAAATAAAAAGTTTAGACATTATGGCATATATAGCAAATAATACAGAAAGAAGATACGCATTGAAGTCGTATCACCATGCAGCCGACAAACCCGACTGCCCAAGCTGCGGACGCAAGCATCGTTTCTCTGAGTATATCGACCTTAGGACCGGCAAGCCTGTTGGGCCTGGATGCGGCAAATGCGACCGCGAGAACCACTGCGGCTATCGCGTCACTCCATCCGACTATTTCAAGCAGCACCCCGAGGCTAAGTATGGCTATCTCACTCAGGCCACTCCCGTCTTCCGCAAGGAGCGCAAGCCCCTATCCTACCTGCCCGACAACGTGTTCGACGAATACCCTACGCCATACACCGAAAGTGTTCTCGCACATTGGCTCATGACCAAGGCCCCGTCGAAGGAGATGCTCGACAAGGTGGCAAAGGACTACCGACTCGGCGCCACGTCCACCCATGGAACCATCTTCTGGTATATAGACCACATGGGCAAGGTGTGCCAGGGCAAGATGATGTGGTACAAGCCTAATGGTCACCGCAACGGCATCGTCTCTACCATCAGCCACGACATGGCCAAGAAGGGCAAGAAGCCAGAGGGAACCGAGATGCAGCGCTGCCTCTTCGGTGCTCACCTGCTGAAGGTGCGTCCCGAGGATGTGGTGTATCTCGTGGAGTCGGAGAAGACAGCCATAGTGATGGCAATGCTCCGTCCGCAGTATATTTGGCTTGCCACTGGCGGCTGCTCCAATCTCAACACCTATGTAGTGCGCCCGCTGTTCAACCGCAGGGTTGTCATCATCCCCGACAGCGGATGCCTCGACAAGTGGCGCAAGGTGATGCAGCAGACCAAGAGCATCCAATACTCATTCTATGAGGAACTGGAGAAGCATCCCGCCAACTCCGACCTGCTGGATGTGCTCTTCCCCGGCGAATAAACATCGGAAATGTGATGTTTGAAAAGTCACTTCTGTAAGTAGAATCATTAACTGTGAATTAGAATTTCTCCAACTGGAAAAATATTTTTATCCAGTTGGAGAAATATTTTTTTCTAACTGGAGAAAAATATTGCCTATACCCCCTCAAAAAAAATATTAGCCAAATTGATATTATTTAACAAATTTATCTCAAAAACACTTGCATATTTCAGAAAAAAGTAGTACCTTTGCATCGTATTCAAAAAGTGATACGCAACGTTGATTAACCTCAAAATTTTAATTATTATGGCACTTAATCTTAAAGCCAAGGAAAGTCTTATTCAAATCGGAAAGTATGCGGGAACATACCGCTACGTACTTTCCCCAGTCATTTACAACAAGCTGTCGGAAGACAAGGTCATCGAGGAGGCTTGCGTGCGCTCTAACCTCGCCAAGAGCGTGCTCCAGTCTGCTTGGAATTCTATCGGTGATGTCATCAAGGCTTGGGCAACCGAAGGTCACTCTGTGGCTATCCCCGGTCTCGGCACCATGCGGTTCGGCATCAACGCCACCTCGGTCAGCTCTGTTGACAAGGTTAGCTACGGTCTTATCACTGCACGCAAGGTGATTTTCACCCCAAGCAAGAAGATCAAGACCGAGCTTAAAAACACCGGCATCAGCATTGCGTGCTATGACCGCAACGGCAAGCTCATCCGCACCGTCAACACCACCGACGAGAACATCGGCGACTTCGAGCTTGAACTCATCGCAAGTCCCGAGAACGGCGGAACCTTCGAGGGTGCCGGCTTCTACAACGACGGCGATGTGGCTCTCGTCAAGGCCATCCCTGCTGAGGGCTATGTCTTCGTGAAGTGGAACGACGATGAGACCACTCCCGAGCGTTCTATCACCATCTCTGATGATGCAAGCTATGTGGCCACCTTCAAGAAGGCTGGCGCATCCGACGGAACTGGCACCGGAAACTCAGGAAATTCCGGAAATACAGGAACCTCTGGCGACAACACCGGAGATAACACCGGAGGCGAGGACGAGGAACTGCCCCCTGTTATCGGCGGTGATGACAACGGAGGCTCAGGCGAAACTGACGAAGTCATCGACAATGGCGACCTCAGCAATTGACCTCAGTCACTCCACCACTGCAAGATTTACCCCGTGCATATCACCCATGCACGGGGTATTTTTATAAAATAAGGTGAAAATGTTTGGCTATATCATATTTTATTTGTACCTTTGCACCCGCATTTCAGAAATGGAGCGCACGCCCATAGGGCAATTTATCAGAAAAATCAAATATATAGACATAGAAAAGAAGAAATGATTACAGTCACAAATCTTGCAATTCAGTTTGGTAAGAAAGTCCTCTACAAGGACGTGAATCTCAAGTTTACAAGTGGTAACATCTACGGCGTGATCGGTGCCAACGGTGCCGGCAAGTCAACACTGCTGCGCGCCATCAGCGGCGACCTCGAGCCTAACAAGGGCACGGTGGAGATGGCTCCGGGAGAGCGACTCTCGGTGTTGGAACAGGACCACTTCAAGTATGACCAGTACAGCGTGCGCGACACAGTGCTCATGGGCCATCAGCCCCTGTGGCAGAACATGAAGGAGCGCGAGGCCCTGTATATGAAGGAGGACTTCAACGAGGAGGACGGTATCAAGGTGGCGGAACTGGAGGACAAGTTCGCCCAGATGGACGGATGGAACGCCGAGAGCGACGCCGACCAGATGCTATCCAACCTTGGTATCATGGACGACAAGCACGACAAGATGATGAGCGAGCTGTCGAACAACGAGAAGGTGCGCGTGATGCTCGCCAAGGCACTGTTCGGACATCCCGACAACCTGCTGCTCGACGAGCCTACCAACGACCTCGACCTCGACACGGTGATGTGGCTTGAGGAATATCTCAGCAACGTGGAGCAGACGGTGCTCGTGGTGAGCCACGACCGCCACTTCCTCGACGCCGTATCGACCCAGACCGTGGATATCGACTTCGGCAAGGTGACCGTCTTCTCGGGCAACTACTCCTTCTGGTATGAGAGTTCGCAGCTCGCCCTGCGCCAGGCCCAGAACCAGCGCCAGAAGGCTGAGGAGAAGCGCAAGGAACTGGAGGAGTTCATCCGCCGTTTCTCTGCCAATGTGGCAAAGAGCAAGCAGACCACATCACGCAAGAAGATGCTTGAGAAACTGAACGTGGAGGAGATCCGCCCCTCGTCACGCAAGTATCCCGGCATCATATTCCAGATGGAGCGCGAACCGGGAACGCAGATACTTGAGGTAGAAGGACTAAAGGCTGTGGAGCCGGACGGAACAGTGCTCTTCGACAATGTGAACTTCACCATCGAGAAGGGACAGAAGACTGTATTCCTGAGCCACAACCCGAAGGCCATGACCGCCCTCTTCGAGATTATCAACGGCAACCGCAAGGCCGACGCGGGCGAATACAAGTGGGGAGTGACCATCACCACCGCATATCTGCCGCTCGACAACACGGAGTTCTTCCAGAGCGAGCTTAACCTCGTGGATTGGCTGAGCCAGTTCGGCAAGGGCAACGAGGTGCAGATGAAGAGCTTCCTCGGTCGCATGCTTTTCAAGGACGAGGACGTGATGAAGAAGGTGAACGTGCTCAGTGGAGGCGAGAAGATGAGGTGCATGATTGCCAGGATGCAGCTCAAGAACGCCAACTGCCTCATTCTCGACACTCCCACCAACCACCTCGACCTTGAGAGCATCCAGGCATTCAACAACAACCTTATGCAGTTTAAGGGTAATATCCTCTTTGCCAGCCATGACCACGAGTTCATCCAGACAGTGGCTGACAGAATTATCGAGCTGACGCCCAATGGCACTATCGACAAGCTGATGGAGTACGACCAGTATATCTACGACGAGAGTATCAAGGAGCAGAAGGCGAAAATGTACGGAAATGCAAAATAGGCACGGTTTTTGTATGTAAGAGGATATGAAACTTAAATTTTGGAAGAATATGAACAAGAAAGACATTAATATCGACGAACTGACAGACTGTCAGAACAACGCCGCCGATATGGCGGGAGAAAACGCAGCTAACGAGCAACCCGCAGCTGACGCTACGGACACAGAGGCTGACGGAAATGAAGCCGAAATGGCAGAAAATACCGCAGAGCCTGAGAACGGAGCCGCCGACGAAAACGGAAACGAAGCCGAAGGCGGCGAGGAGAAATCACCATTGGAGGCTGCCCAGGAGCAAATCGCTGAGCTGAAGGACAAGTATCTGCGCTC
>JALFIX010000031.1 GCA_022775105.1 Prevotella sp.
TAGTTTAAAGATTAGAGAAAATCCGTATAACATCTGTCTGATTAAAGCCCCATTTCTTTCATGCACTGCCTGACCTCTTCAACTGGGACGTTGAGAATCCGCGCGATGTCTTGCGGTGTAGGTGTTTCGATGTTTCCCGACTGACATTCCATGCCGATGATATACTCGATGTTCTTCTTCAGGTCACCGAGAGAGTTGGAGAAGGTGGATGGTGTCGGTGTCTTGGCCTTGTCCTCATAGTCTGCCAGCGTCTCGCTGCCGTCTTGTCCGTACTTCCCATCCTTGGCTTCGAAGATGACACTTGGCTCCAGGACTTCCACCGAATGCCATGCACCAGTTGGAACGACACAGCCGAAGTTGCCCAATGATGGGTCAAGATGGACACGTTCTATTTCATTGCCATTGTCATCGTATATGATTTCAATGACCTTTCCACAGAGTATGATTACGGTCTCATTGCTCTGGGGATGGCGATGAATGGGCACTATGGTCCCTGGCATTAAGGCATTCAGAATGCGCTGACCATTGTCATCTGGATTGCGCAGGTCAAAGTTTTGACGGAGTCGTGGATTAATTACCGCTTTGTCAAACAAGTCTGACAATAGCTTTCTGTCGATTTCAATCATCATATCTCGTCTTGTCGGTTCTTCTTGGCCAGAATAGGAATACGCAGAATTTGCGTATTCCCGATAAGAGTTTCTTCATCGCACAATCGCCTCCTTGATGCAATCCACGATGTAATGTACATCCTCGTCCGTCACATACGGACCTGCTGGCAGACAGAAACCGATTTTGAAGACGGATTCTGATACGCCATTCACATAGGCAGGGGCATCCTTATATACCGGCTGCTTGTGCATCGGCTTCCATACCGGACGGCACTCCACCTTCTTGCCGAGCATGAACACACGCAAAGCCTCCACGTTCTCATTCGGCTGACAGTCAGTAGTGGCACTGTCCACAGCCTTGATGACACCAGCAGCACCACCCACAGCCGTCTTGATTACCTCCTTATATGCGTTCTCCTGTCCTTTGATGCGCACCTCAGGGTCGATGGTGGCGGCACAGAGCCAGAAGTTAGAATCGTATCGAGGGTCAGCAGGCTGCTCATGCAGATGCACACCCTTCACGTCAGCAAGCAGCTCGCGATACAACTCCTGCACATGCTTATGATGGGCGATATGCGCATCGAGAACCGTCATCTGTCCACGACCGATACCAGCACAAACATTACTCATGCGGTAGTTATATCCGATGGCGGTATGCTCGTAGTAAGGGTAAGCGTCGCGCGCCTGAGTGGCATACCACATCACCTTCTGAGCCGCTTCCTCAGCAGTCTCCTCATTCCTCATTCCTAATTCCTCATTCCTAATTTCTGCAACGGTATCGTTGCAGATAAGCGCACCACCACCCGAAGTCGTGATCATCTTGTTGCCATTGAACGACAGCACGCCAAACTTTCCGAACGTGCCTAAAACCTGCCCGTTAAATCGGCTTCCCATACCCTCGGCAGCATCCTCCACCACAGGGATGCCATACTTGTCGGCAATCGCCATGATCTTGTCAATCTGATACGGCATGCCATAGAGCGCCACCGGCACAATCGCCTTCGGATAGCGGCCCGTCACGGCCTTACGGTCGATGATAGCCTTCTCCAATAGTTCAGGGTCCATATTCCAAGTCGTAGGTTCCGAATCCACGAACACGGGCGTAGCCCCAAGGTAAGTGATAGGATGCGAAGAAGCGCAGAACGTGAAGCTCTGCACAATCACCTCATCCCCCTGTCCGACGCCGCAAGCCAGCAAAGCCAAGTGCACCGCCGCGGTTCCAGCGCTTAGACAGACGACACGTCTGTCGAGCTTGCTTCCGTCAGCATTGCCATTGACAAAGTTCGCCAAGTCCTGTTCAAACGCATTCACGTTCGGTCCCATCGGCACCACCCAGTTTGTGTCAAAGGCTTCTTTGACATATTTCTGTTCCATTCCGTCCTCGCTCATGTGCGCCAGACAGAGATAAATTGTCTTACGATCTTCAGACATAGTTGTAAATATTTATATTGTTATACTTTATTTCGTTTATCGTTTTCTGACATTCCTTATAAACCATTCAATAGGGTATGCAACAATCTCGCTGGGGCATAGCCGAAACAGCGTCATCTGTCGCTTGAAAGCCAGGAAGTACGTTCTGAGATTCCTTAGGTGTTTCCCTCTTTTGAATCCCTTCATCATGTCCGTAGCCCTTCCGAAGTTTCCCATCCTGAGAATGTCATCCAGCAGGAACTCCCCGTCTTTTTGCGCCTGCCTTGTTGTCGTGTCCAATGGGATGACATTCCTGTCCAGTCCCAAATAGTTCTCCGCTATCCATGCAACGGCAGTCATCGGACGTATCACGGGTAGCATAGAGGATGTTTTGACAAAAAGGTCTTTGTCTATCTTTGCCTCACATGCACTCCACAGACAGACCCAGTCACACACATGCCGCAAACCAATGCCCTTCTGATGACAGTGATGCCACAGATGGAGGAATATATATAGTGCGTTCATCTGGGGCGATGGTACGGGAATCGATTGGCAGTCCAACGTCAAAGTCTCTGTGTCCGTCAACGGAATCAACCTCTTGACCTCTTCCCATCGCCTTTGGTTGGAAGATGAATAGAAATTGAAGAAGCTACGGTGATTTTCGACCACGAAGTCCTTCCATGTGAATGCCTTATGGTGCGATGTCTCTTCAAGAAAATTTACGCCATTCCATGCTGCTGCAATGCTGTTTAGTTCCTCAATGCCGTCAGGAAAATACAAGTCAATGTCACCTGCAATCCTGTGCAGCGGTTTGCGATAGTATTGTCCAATTCCCTGTCCTTTCAGCAGAACAGGGGAAATTCCTTTCGCATTATATCGTCCTACTACCTCCGCGATGCCATCGTTGAGCCTTTTGTTCCCTTGTTCAATATAAGCCACATATCCAAACCACTCGAGCAGGATATCATAGTCAGGAACGAGCGATTTCGGCAACATGGTTATTCCGTCATATACCAAGGCCAGCACGGCCTGCTCTTCCGCCAGCTGCTTTATGCTTTCCCAGTCCACCTTTCCCCCAAACAACGAGGAATCAATGGCTTGTCCAAACAATCCGCCCCTAAGCAGCGCAAAGAAGCGTTGCACCATTATGTCCCAAGAATGAAATCTCTGATTCCTACTTTGCATTATTTATCATTATTCTTACTGACAGACTCAAGCAATCCTGATATGGTGTTTTCTAATAGTTTGGCATAATACTTTGCACCATTTTGAGTCAGATGCTCGCAATCCTGACTGATAATCTTATACTCATCGTTGAAAACCCTAACGTGATTATCTGAAACAAGTACAGGAGTTATCATGTCTATGTATTGGCCTTGGCATTTAACTTTGAACTCCTCATTCTGCGTCAAGTACCACTCTTCAATCGCGGCCGTCGAGTTGAAATAGTCTTTCTGATGGCGCTTGGCATACACTTGTCCCAAACTGTGACCGAACCTTTTGCTTCCCACAATCATCATACTGTCTCGTTTTAAGCCTATCTCGTCCGCAAATTGATAAATGGCATCTACATGACTCTCTTTTGGAACAATTGTCAGGGTAAAAAATGCGATGTCACTATTCAGGATTCTCTTAATATTGTTTGCCTTTGTCTTTTCATGATTCTTCACGTATGCAATTTCCACCCTGTCTTCAATTTTCATCTCGCGCAGGATGTTCACAAAGTCTCTACCATAGCTGTCTCCAACCACCACCAACCTTATTCTATCCGTAGATGTGAAATCTTTATCGTATTTGTACCCCTCTTCATTATATGCTATATGCATGCGTTCAGTTGTCCTGCCGACATAAGTATCCAGTTCGGGAACATCACGAATAACTCCTGAGCATGAGTTAAGCCAAAATGCCACACCAGTCAAGACCAGGGCGGAACCGATACAGCCTATCAATGTATTTCGTTCGCCATGCTCTCTATTAAGATAGTTCGCCATGCCCTGCTCCACATATTTGTACGATAGGTAAGCCAGCAAGCCTGTTATCAGAATGGTCAGTGAAAACACCTTTATGTCAAACACCGCAGTAAACGAGTATCGGCAGAAAGCAAATACAATCTGATGCCAGATATAGATGCTGAAACTTGCCTTACCAACAATAGCCAACCATTTGTTGGAAACGACTTTGTCCACATGCTTTGATACGAATGGTAACGAGACAAGCAATATGCAGGTCAAAACAACAATACTCAACAGCCGGGCTGTAGCTGACAGATAATCTGCATTGATGAACAACAGACAGCACATCAGCACATAGGCACATATAACCCAACAGTTCATCTTCTTGTTGGACAATTGTCTATTGCCTGCCCAGTAGGCAGTCAGGCAACCTGCACAAAATTCAAATATACGGAAAGGCAAGAAATAGAATTTCTGAGTTGCATTGAAGCATGGCAGAAGATATAGCACAAGTGAACCTAACAGACACGCCCCAGCTATATATGGTGTAATGTCCCTCTTGCTGCGGAAAATCTTCTTTGTCACGATAACTATCAATGCAAATACCACATAGAATTGTACAATGATGCCAAGATACCAAGTGTGCATCAAAGGCTTGTAGTCGTTCAGTACATTCCAATAGTCTGAAGACTTTATGCTCATCAGGATATTGTTGGCAAACAGATTGGTGGCAATCACATTTTGTGCCAAATCCTGATAGGTATATGGCAACATCCAGTAGCTGCCCCACAACAGGCACACTCCTGTGGCAAGCAATGTGAGAGGGTAAAGACGCAACAGCCTTTTAATTATGAATTTCCCCCCCCCGTAAAGGTTGACAGCCCCTTGAAGGCCTTGGCCAGCAGGAAGCCATTTACTACGAGGAAGATATCCACACCAAGAAATCCAAACTGCATGTATCCAATATGATACAATACAACGGCAATGATGGCAATGCCTTTCAGAACATCTAAATAATCAAATCTTTTCATTTACAGTTATAGCTTTATTTAATATTTCTCCACAATAGGCTTGCACAGCCTGTTGACAACAGTGGCAAGTATAATTCCAACGACCACCATGAACAGGTATCTATATGGAAACAACTGTTCTGGAAGCAGATTAAAATGCACAATCCATGTTATCAGTGTCACATTCAGAAGATATGACTCCAAAGATATGCCTCCAAAGAAGTTCAAGAAACGGATGAGGGACGAACTGCCTATTCTTTCCAAAACCAAGCACCCTATGAACATGCACGGCATAACAACGATGGGCAATAATTCACCTATCCCAAAAACATAATACCCTACCAAGAGCAAGACAAACAAGCCCCCAATGGCCATCATTTCTTTCATCGAGATGCAGACACCTTGCCTGACATAACGTCCAAGCCAAAAACCAATGAAGAAAAAAGAGGCTTGGTGGAAAGCCGATGCATAGAAATTGTCAACCGACATCATGGCGGCAAATACCAGAATTGTGGGAATTATAGGGTAGGCAACTTTCTCCAGCAGTCGATTCCATAAAGGTGTGAGCAAGTATATCGGTACCAGTATGTCCACAAACCAGCAGCCTATCTTGTCAATCCAGTATGAAATGGTTGAGAGATTCAACAAATACCCCCCCCAATTAAGGCAATCTCCGTCTGACATAGATATGTATAAGGCCGGTGCATATATAATAAGGTATGGAACAAACAGGCGCACAAATCTCTTTCTATACCAAGCCGCTATGCAACTTATACTATACTCCATCCGCCTTATAGAATAGTACAGACCAAGACCTGATACGAAGAAGAAAACCATCACTCCCAACTGCCCCAGTTCCAAAATGGAGTTCAGATGAAACGGAAGATTAACACCATTTGACGGCGCATGACACATTAGAATGCCAATGGTGGCCATACCCATTAGTGCAGAGCGGTATTTGGATACCAATTCCAAATTGTACGACATAGGCTTCATAAATCGCATTCAATTCTTTCCGTTAAACGCCTCCATCGTGGCCGAAGGGCCACCTTCCTGGTTGATGTCCTTTCTCAACAACACCTTTTTGATGGTGGTGAAGAACACCTTTCCGTCCATCAAGGGGCCGATGTGATCCACGTAATAGACATCATACTCAAACTTCTTAGTCCACGAGATGTTGTTGCGCCCGTTCACCTGCGCCCAACCGCTCATACCCGGAGTCACCTCGTGACGTCTGTGCTGTTCAGGAGAATAGAGCGGCAGATATTTCACCAGCAGAGGTCGTGGACCGATGAAAGCCATGTCGCCCTTCAGAATGTTGATCAACTGAGGCAACTCGTCAATAGAAGTCGAACGAACAAGCCTGCCCACTTTAGTCAGACGTTCGGCATCTGGCAGCAATTTGCCATTTGCATCCCGCTCGTCAGTCATCGTCTTAAACTTTATCGCCTTGAATATCTTCTCATGCTTGCCGGGCCTATCCTGAGTGAAGAATATCCCCTTAAATCCATTTTTATTGGCAAAGAATAGAAGAATCATCGTTGCGACAAAAATCGGCGACAATAAAATTAATGCTGTCAAAGCACCCAAGAAACCAATGGGGCGCTTCACGAAATGAATGTAAAACTTCTGTGATTTCGTCATATCAATATGATGTTTATTGTTTATCCAAGCAACTTCCGTGTCCTGGGCACACATTATGTTTTTGGCTGATTATCTCAAGCCTTTTGTAGGATGCCTTGGCATCCATTCTGTTACTGTGAGGGAACGAAGCCTTCACCTTTATCCCCGGAATATACGAATCCCCTGTGAATACATACTTCCCGATCATGTACGACAGACAGCTCTTGTCATGTCCGGGAGTAGAGAGCACCTTGCCAGAGAATCCTTCAAACAGTTCAATGTCGTCCCCTTCATTCACAGTGGTGACATTACCCCTGTCCTCTATCTCCAGACATGGAACTTCCGTGTGGTATCTGCTCAGATTGAGTTTGGAGTCGCCCAGTGCCATGCTGCCGAACTCGTTGGTATATATTCTAGCATCAGGGAAATCCGCCAGCACATCCTTTATGCCATAGATATGGTCTGAATGTGTATGGGTGAGGAGTACTCCCCGGACGCACCTTGACTGCAGGAGAGGGCGCACCTGCGAGACATAATCCCCACAATCCACCAACCATACATACGGACTAGCCTCACAGGACAGCACATACGTATTACTTGTATAAAAGGTATTTACCAATCGTATTACTTGCATGTATATCCACCGTCAACAATGATGTTCTGTCCCGTCACCCACTTTGCAGCATCGCTCAGCAGGTAGATGCAGGCATTCGCGATGTCGGAACACTCGCCAAGCCCCAAGAGATGTTTCTCTTCAAGTTCCTTCCGCAATTCCGGGTCAGCCATGTGTGGCAGTTTCGCATTGATGGGAGTTTCTATGGCCCCAGGACTGACTACATTCACGCGCACCTTGTTTTTTGCCAGTTCGCAAGCCATCGAGCGTGCGGCAGCTATCAGAGCTCCCTTTGTGGCACTGTACATCGTCTTGCATTTCTCGCCACAAAGCCCCATGATGCTGGCAAAGAAGATGATGCTGCAGCCGTGTTCCTTGTCATAGTTGCTTATACGGGTCACCTCCTTCGAAAGGTTGATAGCAGAATAGACATTGGTACGGAAAAACTGGTCGAGCAACTCATCCGTCACCAACTTCAGGGGAGTGACCGATGACATACCCGCGCAGTTCACTACGCCATTAATTTTTCCTACTTTGGCCACAACATCCTTGATGGACTCTTTCAAGCCATCGGACGAAGAAAGGTCAAGGGGCAGAATCATGTGGCGGGATGGCTCCTCACACTGTTCCAATGTCTGTTTCAGCCTTTCCTCATTGCGGGCGACCAACACAATACGAGCGCCCATCTTTGAACAGTCGATGGCACATTGCGCACCGATGCCCGAAGAAGCACCGGTGACAATGATTACCTTGTTTTCTAAACTAAATGGATTATACATAAACCCTAATCCTCCTTGTTTGGATGTGTCTCAGATTCTTCTGACTCGCCTTCGATAGGGGAGTACTCACGACGAAGCGATTCATCACAAGGCTGACCTCCCTCTACCTCCACAATATCGGAGATCTTGGTGTCGGCAAACGATACGATACCCGTTGCCCAGGTCATGCCTACACCGAAGGCGCTCATCATGAGCGTCTTCTTTCCCTCCAACTTGTCTTTCAGCTCGCTGACGATGGTTAACGGGACGGAAACGGAAGAGGTGTTGCCGTATTTCTCTATAGTGTGCGGAATCTTCTCCAGATCCAGCTTCATCTTCTTGGCGATATAACTATTGATGAAGTTGTTGGCCTGATGGAAGCAGAAATAGTCGATATCTCCCACCGTTACGCCAGCTTCGGCCATGGTCTTCTTGATGTCACGTGGAATCTCACGGATCACGAAGTTGAACACATCGCCACCCTTCATATATCCCTGCTCTTCACTGCGCATGTTGCCGTACTCATCCACCACACGCTCCTTGAGCGTCTCGGGAGTTGACATGTGGCGATAACCGCCAGCCTTGATCATAATTAGGTCAGCACGCGAACCATCAGAATTAAGCGACAACGTGGTCTCACCGAACTTCTCATCACGCTCAACCAATGCAGCCACACCGCCATCACCAAAGATAAAAGCACTGCGGCGGTCGCGAGGACCATATACCTTCGAGCGCGTCTCACCGTCAAGAATCAAAGCCTTGCGGATGTTGCCTGTCTGCATCATGCTATAGACCACGCTCATACCATAGATAAAAGCCGAGCAGCCAAGGTTCACGTCAAAGGCAATGCAGCTTTGCTTCAGCCCAAGACGATGTTGCAGTGTGATTGATGTAGCCGGCATACGGTAGTCCGCAGTCTGGCTGATAAACACCAGCAAATCTATCTCGTCACGGTCGATATTGTTGTCGATGATGAGCTTCTGGGCAGCGGCAAAGCAGAGGTCTGATGAGCAAGTCTGCTCATCGGCAAACCTACGCTCATAGATACCCACCTTTTCCACCACCTCCTTCACCTGGTCTTCGGGGAAGAACTCCGTGTATTCAAGATTCTTTATTACCTTTTTGGGCACGGCACCCGCCATGGCTGTGATGCCGATGCCCTTAAATTTTAGAAATGCCATACCTCCGATTACTTATTTTTCTCGATATACTCGGCAATGGCACCCAAAGTCTTGAGCTGCTTGAACTGCGGCATCTCAATCTGGATGTCATACTCCTCATCCATCATGGCAATGACGGAGATATAAGCAACACTGTCCCACTCGTCAAGCGTGCGGAACTCAGTATCAGCCGTCAACTCACTTGCTTCAATGTCAATCGCCTCAGCGAACTTTTCAATAAATTCTTGTACATTCATAATTCTTTGCATTAAAATAATTAATAAAAATCAAATCTCTATTCTTTTTGCCGGGTTACCCATATACAGGCATCCGTCCTTTGTCTTTCGTAATATATAAGCCCCAGCCCCAAAACGGCAGTCATTGCCCACTTTCAGACACTGAGCCACGAAAACCCTTGCCCCGAAGAAATTACTATCACCGATGCTCGTCTGGCCGCTGATGCGAGTTTCTGGGAACAACACATTGTAGTTGCCCAAGGTTGCATCATGCCCGAGGCTAATGTTACCATTCAGCACATTGAAATCCCCCAGTCGGGTATTGCAACTGAACCTGCATCCGAAGGTCACGATGTTTCCCTTACCCATAGTCACACTCTCCTCGTCGAAGTAGAAGACATTAGGAGCAACTATATTGGGGAACTCCACATTTGGGTTGACAATCTTCTTCGACACCACCTCCAGAGCTTTGCAGCTACCTATGGCAATCACCACTGCCACTGGTTTGTCCCAAGCATTCAGCGTGTCACAATTGCCCAACACCTTGCCATATTTGCATTCAGTCCCTACTTCCACACCATCGTCAATATATCCGATGACGTTCCATGTCGGCTTTTCTTTATTGATGTGCTGAATCAGACATGCAACCTCATGTCCGAAGCCGCCAAAACCATAAATCAGTATATCTTTCATTTTAAATACATTTTCGCATTTTCGAGAGTAAAGTCCTTAGCCGCAGCAAGAGACTTCACGCTTAATGTTCTCTTCAGGCTACAATCCGTTGATAATTGTCTGATGTAATCCACCATCCTATCCACTTCATACACCTCAAAGCATTTGCCATTCTCGTATTTCTCCACCATTCTTGCTATCTCTGACCTTTGAGGAACGATGCACATCAACGGGCATCCTACTGCCAGTAAGTTAAAGGTTTTCGATGGCACGCTTACCAGAGCTGTTTCATCTGTCAGCGAGACGACCCCCAAATCAGCGGCTGCAAGAGAATAGGGCAACTGTTCGGCAGGTAGCCAATCCATAAACGTGCAGTTAGCAAGTCCTTCCGATTTTACCTTGGCTTCAAGTTCCATCTTCTTGGTTCCTCCTCCTATCAGCATAAAGTGAATCCTGACATCCTCCTTTAGTCGCTTTGCACATTCCACTAATAGCTGCACATTGTGCGTCACACCCATATTGCCGGAGTACATCACCACGAACTTACCCTTCAGCCCATGCTCTTGGACGAAAGGATTCTCCTCTTTGGGTATAGGAGCAAACGTGCTGTTGGCCGACCAGCAAGGAACAACTGTAATCTTGCTTCTGTCCACGTAGCTGCCCAACCTATCAGCCATTCCCTCGCTGAGTGTAAATACGTTCTTAGCCTTCAGAAACAGCTTTCTGTTCCAGCCAGCCCACATGTTGAACAACGGATTCCCCCTACGTATGCCTATGTTGGACAAGGCATCGGGATAAGTGTCAAATACAATGACCGAAAAAGGATTCTTCAGCCGCAACGAGCATAGATAGGCCATAGGCGGATTGGTCACATACACAATCTCATAATCCCTATAGTCACGTTTCAGCTTGCGGTATATCTGCCATGTTGCCTTTCCCCAAGTCTTGATACGTCCTAAAGCAGAAGACCGGTCGTAGGCACATATATTGTCCAACTTGATGC
>JALFIX010000060.1 GCA_022775105.1 Prevotella sp.
ATCATCATCATTAAAAGGCTCTATGTTTAACCTGCTATTATTGGGGTTAGATTCCAAAAAATCCTCTTTCAATTTTCTATAAAAGGAGTCAAAATAATACATTGTATGTTTAGGGCCATTTTTCCGAGTTACTTCAGCTATATCTTTAGGAAGATTCTCTGGGAAACCTTCTACGCCAGCGAGTAATATCGGTATGATGTTTTTCCTTTTCAACAACGCATGAGATAGTTCACATCGTAACCAGTCTTTATTCCGATCAAATGATGGAATCATGCATCTATCAAATGCATGAGCATCAACAATCAAAATAAAATCAGTACATGAATCTATTCTTTGCAAAAGCGACACATCAAAATCTCCATTCCTTAGAGTATCAATATCGAAACTCACAGAATATCCATCTCTTGTAAGCAAATCATACAAATGCTTTGCTGTATCATAACCACCTTTCCTTCTATAGCTTATGAATATATCATATTTTGAATTGTGAGTAGCTGCCATTTTTACATTTAAAATTGTTTATTTCTTAATATACTTCGTCCCTCTGCCATTCCCAATAGCTTGTATCACACCCATGTTCACTAATTCCTTCAGACGCATGTATGCCGTGGTGCGCTTTAGGCCGAATGTGCGCTCGAACTCATCGCGGGTGATGCTGTCGTGAGTCTTGAAATATGTCAGAAGTTGGGGGATTTGCTGGCCTGCCATTACTTCTGCCATGTCACCAAGGGCTGACTTCGCGTTTCCTCTGGAGAGTGAACCAAGGGATGCCATAAGATCTGCCAGCTGTCGCTCATTGACAATTTCGCTGTCCGTGATACGAGGAAACATCAGGGGTTTATCCTCGTTTTTGCTTGGAGGCTTAACCTGCCATTCTATGTTTATAGCCATACTTGGGTGTTCTAATCATTAGGTTTATATGAACGAATGCCTTTGGTCTTTCGTTCAGCCAAGGCTGAACGGTTGTTGAAGTTAACCTCAACAGGCAAATAAGTTGCCTTCTCAGACCATTCAGCCTTGGCTGAACGATATGATGTAAGGAATAGCCAGCATAAAGAAATTGTCGTATTTGACGGATTCAAGGTCTATCCTTCGGAGAGTTCTGTTAGAACAGATGTCTATATGGGCACTCTCTTCTTTTTTCTTCCTATCCCTGTAATCCTTTGCCTCACTGCCATACAAGAATTCATACTCGTATGACTCCTGTGCATTCCATTCCCTAAAACCAAGTATGAGTTTCTCAACATTCCAACGAGAGTGTTCGCATTTGGCAAACTGTTTCAGATGGCTGGCAACTGTCTTCAAAAAATCTTTCGGGGTATCGCACTTGAATCCCCTTATCTTTGACATTATTCCGTCTGCACAATAGACATTTGACAATTTGAGACGAAGATCCTTCTCCTCGTCCCATCTTACGTCAAGATCCCTGCCTTTTGTATTATTCGCGAATATCTTTATGGCTTGTGAATAACGATAGACATTGTCGATGTCGCATGCCTTGATATCGCCGAGATATTTGCTGAAATGATAAATGGTATTTATCTTCTTGGCTGCCTTCAAGTTCATGATTTCATTATCGTCTCCGTATGTAACATCTGTCCTTGGGACTTCATACTTTTGAAAGTATTTCGTATGAATAATCTCTTTGTTCACCTTAATATTTTCAAGAATGTCCTTATACGCCACCATCGTAACTCTCTGATGCTCATCTGCATTCAGCAAATCTACTATGAAATCATTCATTGACATATTCCCTAAACCAACAATCCGCAGATTAATGTCAATATAAGAATGAGTCTGATTGCCACTTTCCTTTTCCCCATGCCACATCTCGCAACTCCATGGACATACTTTGGTGAGATTAGACAAATAGTCTGCACTATCAATACGGGATTTTAAAGTAATAAGGTCATCAAAATTCTTGGCCGAAGGGTCAACAACAGTAAGCACAGTTCTGTTACCCCCCGTCTCATCATCAAAGTTGAGATAGTGCGCCAACAAGGCTGCTTGACGCAACATGAATAGCATTCTATGGTCTGTACCTATAACGACAACATGTACATGGTCCTTACAGTCAGGCTTAATGCCATCAAAGTCAAGAGGCCTGTTTACACTGCTGAAAAACACTGCTCGCGCAGCAAGCTCGTCTTTGTCAATTCTGCTAATCAAGTTATTCATACTCATCCTCCTTGGTATCCTCAAAAGTTTGCAATTTATTTTCAGCTACATCGTATGCTGATAGTCGTTGGTAGAGTCTTAATCCAAACAGTTGCATAGTCAGCAAGATATGCTCCTCTATTTCTGACTGAACCAGTTCGAATTGAGCCAAGCGCGTTTTTAGGATAAACACATACACCTCCAGCGGAATTCCCTCGGGTAAAGGTTCCTTAAGGGCAACTATCAATCTTGGGAAACGGCAAATCTCATCATGATTCATCAGCCAATGTCGCAGGTATAGGCGGAATAGCGAGATGTTCAGTGAGTTGGATTTTGCATTCTCCAAAGCTATTGTATCCTCTCCCATTTCCCTAAGGCAATTCTCAATCTTCAGTTTTTCCTCGTCGGTGATTACGCGCACTGTTGATGTGTCGATGATAAAGTCGCGCTTCATTCTTCGGCCTGAGGTCTTGCCGTCGAGCACTTCCTGATTGTTTTGGAAGGACTCAGCCTGAAGTGAATGCATTGCGATGGACGAAATGGTATTGTCCCAATTGCGTACGGTAACAGTAAGCAAGGTACAGTCGATAACCATTCCGCTTATTCCATATTTTTGCACAATAATCCAGTCGCCAAAATGAAGAAGCCCGGCCTGACGAAGGTGCCAATAAGAAATCACGCCCTTGATGTAATCCTGGAATATCCATCCTAATACAGCAGCGATGATAGTACCATACTCCTTAAACTCCGATATCAAATGCCACACTCCCACAAAAACTAATATCGTAACAATAAGCAGGATGCAGGTTTGAAGCCAACTGTTCAGTTTGTCCTTATCCTTATTGCCCAATATGGATGACCTGAGGATTTTCCTAACCATATCACCAGTGAGGACAAGGAATCCCCAAAAAAAGAAATATAATATAATATAATTCTTTATTCTAAAGGTTTCCTCTACTTCACCCACTCCTTTGCTAAAAAGCCCAAGAATTATGGAGGTGATAGCCAAGAAACCAAGCATCCGTTTCTTGTCAATGCCTTGGCCAAAAGCTTTACTGGCAGTGTTATTGGATAAGATACACTTTCTTCTGGCATAATAACCATAAATAATCCAAACAAGAGCCGATAATGCTATAAAGATGAAAAAACAAGGATATTTTTCCATCCACGATGATAGTGATTCCTTATATTGAATTAATGCTGTCATACAAGGAAGTCACCATCGAATTCCACCTGTGCATTGAATTTATCACGCACGGCCTTGTAAATCTGGCTATCAACAATCAATTCGTGAACCAGAGCCTTCTGTTCTTCCGGGAGATTATTCTCAAGAGTTTCAAACTTGGCCTTTATTCTTCTGTAGATTTGAGCCATCTCATCTACATCCACATATCCATCCTCCATGATTTTGGCATACAGAGGGTTGTTTTCAATTGATGTTTTCACATTGAGGGTTCCATCCTCATTAAAGAATACTTTTTTCATTGCTTTTTATTATTTGTTGTTATACATTTTTATTATTTCCGTTTAACAATATCCCATCCCAATTTCTTCACCAATTTGATGGTATTTATGGCCATCTCGCGGTCATATAGCTTTTCTGATTCGGGCAGTTGGCTATATGCTATCATATCGGGATGTAACTTTTTGACATCATCGCGCTCTGGACCATATTTCCAGCCTTCCTGTTTGCGATTATATGCCCATACCTCATGGGCGTTTTCGGCTATCGCCTCACGCAGTTCGATAAGGTCATCCGAGATTTCCACATCAGAAAGGTCAATGGGATGAGGGTCGTAGTCTTCTCCTTTATTTATTATTATAAGGTAATATGATGAATCCGCCCAGGCATCAAGGAACTGAGCCACAGGATAAGTGTCAAGATGTTGTGGGGTGGAAGAGTCGTATAATGTTATTGCGTCTTCTGAGATAGACTCCACAACCACCACATGGTCGGGCATCTCTCCCTGTACTATGTCCTCTTGCTTTTCGGCTTCCAAATCACCCGTCAGTTCTCCTCCGTCAACTGCCGCTATCACAACGCTGCCTGACTGCAAGGCCTCCCGGATATCATCCAACGTGCAATTATATCTATGGGCGACGCCCATTCCATGCAACCCCGACAGTCTTCCAATATGATGAAGGGCTGTGCCATCTGGCTGTAACCATCCCTCAACTTTTGACTCTTCCAATAATTCCTCATCCGTGATAATCACTCCTAACTGCCGAAGAGCCTTTCCCTCGCATCTTATCACACACTGGTTGTCTATGATGTTTTGGGCAGCCTTTGCTGTTGCCGGCAATATTCTATAAGATGAACCGTTTTCTTTGGGTGACATAACTTCTTCCCAAAGGTTATCCATCCTATCTCTGAGCAAGTCAGGAGATAATGGTGGCATTGGCGAATCATCCAATGTAATATCATAGTCCTCGTCCATCATCATCAATATGGATTCCATTTCATCGGGATTATCCATAAGATACTGACGGACAACCATTCGCTCGTCATGACTGACATTACCCTCAGCATATGCAGCCAGCAAATCGTCGGTTATAGTTATATCATCTGCCATTTATAATAATTTCTTTAATATTATTTCGAGATTGTCCTTTGCCCTCTGCATTCTCACGTCAACATAAGCGGCTGTGGGGACAACTTTCTGATTCTTATTGTTGTATTTCACTATTCCGTGTTTCTCCCATCTCTTCTGCATCAGTTGGGCTATCTCATTGCTATTGTATCCCTGAAGACGCTTGAGAATGACAAACTTCTGGTCGGAATCTTTCAATAAACCTATAGCTTCCATCATTAGGTTGTTCATTTCTCTATTGTCATTTTGATAGTCTGAATCGTCGGGAATCTGTATCACCCTTTTACCCTCAGGCTTATTATCTATAGATACGTTAACATCGCCATTTCCTATCAACGAAGGCTTAATATACAGGAATCTTCTGTATGCCGTTCGACTTAGCCAAGCTCCAAACGAACTTTTCCTTTCGTAAGTCACAAGTTTATGCCAGTCAAGGTCTGTGCCCTTGAGATAGATAAAGAAGTCGCTTAGGCAATCCTCATACCAAGACAGGTCGTTGTCGAACACTCTTTTGTAGATACTGTACAAAAGTGGATGATACTTCTGGTGTATGAGGTATGCGGCAGCCTTTTCGTCATGTGGTACTTTGACAATCAGATTGATTATCTTTTCATCACATAAACCAGAATAATTATGAGTGAAACTTAATTTCATTGTTTTGTTCATACAGAATAAGAGAGGGACACCGCCCTGGGTGGTAGTGCGGAGTCCGTAGTAGGAATGCGGGTGTCATAACCTTCATAGGTGGCCTGATGTCCAGTTGCCTGGTATGATGATTGACTACTCATTGTCAGTATGCAAAATTACACATATTTTTGAAAAATAAAAAAAATAAATCAATAAATCAGTGTAATTTTATATTAATTAACGTATTCTAAGTCTAAACTGCAAAAATCGCGCTTATGTGTAAAAGTGTAGCAGGCCATTTATCTCACAATCTTAAATCCAAGCTTCATTATCAGTTTCAGTGTTTCCTGAGAAGTATTGCGATCATATTCCTTCTCTGTCTCTGTCAGTTCTTCGTAGGGAACAAGACATGGATGAAGTTTCTTTGTATCGTCACGCTCATCACCATAAGTCCAGCCGTCTTTCATACGTCCAGCCGACCATACTTCGTGTACGTTCTTTGCTATCATCTCAGCGAGTTCATTTAACTCATTTGGCAGCACGATATCATTCGTATCGATAGGCTGCGGTGTGTAGTTTTTCTTTTCCATTGTTCTGTATATTAAATGTATTACTGTGAAAAAGATGATTAATATTAGACTTTTCTATCAGTCCAAAGCATCAATTAACACATTTGCACACCAATTATTAACATCTTTATAAGCACTGCGCAGCTTTTTAACTGAAGACACAACCATGGTAATTCATTTATACGTAAGAGAGATATTCAGACGGAACGTATGTTATTGCAGCAGCAAGAATGTCATCGAGTTGTATTACAACATGCTTATTGCGCCTAATCCTTTTTACTATACCTTCTACACCTACAAAAGGACCCTCAGTGATAAGTACTCGTTTGCCTATATTGCTCAAAACATGGTCATTGGTGTCAAGATAGAACACCTTTTCATCTGGCAGTTTTGCCACTTTCAGGAAATTGTCCATCGACTTGTCGGATACGGTTATTATCTCCTGCTCGTTATCAATATCCGATTTCCTTATCATATATCTAAGTGGCTCGAATCGCTTGTCGTACATCTTTAGACGGGTCAACTGTTCCTGGGTTGAACGTATAAAGATGAGATTGGATACTGCAGGTACTGCCTTACGCTGAGGACCGTCTTTTGTGTCAACTATAGCATATTGCAAAGGAAGGAAATTCTCTATGTTTTCCTTATCGAGATAGTCTTTTATTACCAATTCCCTACCATACGTCACACGCATAGGAAACCAATGAACATCCGTAGATTTTAACATCATCAATAGTTTTGTGAATCAATAAGAGAGGGACACCGCCATACGTAAGTAGTGCGGAGTCTGTAATAGGAATGCAGTGTCATAACCTTCATAATTGGCCTGATGTCCAGTTGCCTTAAAAGATAAAGACTTTATAAAAAGTTGTTGCAAATTTAACAAAAAAGGAGTTATTTGCCAAAAATTTCCTTATTTAATCTCGAAGAATTAACATTATTATACAAACCATGTGTTTAAAATGCAAAAATCGTGTTTAAATGACATGGGGACATACACTAGGTAGTTTGGCTGGTTACCACTTCCATTTCATGCCTAACTCTATGTCGCAGGCGGAAGAGGCGTTGATTTGCTGGTGGGAGGTGCCTATGGTGGAGCGGTCGAAATAATCCACTACGCCGGACTTGGCGGTGAACTGGAGAGAGGGGACGGGACGCCACTCGACTACGAGGGAATAGCGGATGCCATGACCGAAATAGGAGGGATAGGAGAAGGTGCGGGGCATAGCACGCTCGTAGGAATAAAGACGGCTGTCGTAACCGTCGGTGTTGAAATATTTGCCTCCTACGTAGAGGGAGTACTTCGGGGAGATGAAACCGAAGTTTTGGGTTAGCATATAGCTTTGGGAGACGGATGACGAATAGGCTGACGTGGATACAGGAGACACTGAGGAGTAGTCTATCTGGGTTCTTGAAATCCATCTCTCATCGCTCCATTCGGCGGATAGTCTTGCCCTGTGCTCTTGTCTCCATTGGAGGTTACGGCCGCTGCCGTCTTTTTGCTTTAGGTGAAGGCGGTAACGGGCGGACAGGAGCCAGTTGCCGGTTTTATATCTGATTGACAAGACATTGTCGGAGGCGTAGGAGGATTGGGAGACTCCATAGCGGGGCCAGGCGAAATAGGCTATGTCGGTGTATGCAGAGATATCGAGTCCATAGCGGGGATGCCAGTTGACGCCAAGATAGAAGCCTGCCTCGTTCTGAGTCTTGCCTCCCTCGCTGAAGGCATTGGAATACATGGAGTTATACCTGAAGGAATAGAAACGGTAGATACCCATCACATCGACATACTGCGAGAGGTAATATCCAAGGGAATTGACAGTCGCAATTGCCCCCTTGTCGCTGATGGCTGTCTCGCCGTTTATACAAAATGGGTAATGACGCCAGGAATAGCTCAGCGAGGCATTGAAGAAATTGCTGCCTACGGGATATATACGCTTGTATGTTGCCGACATATTGGGCTTAAGCGGACGGCTTAGGTGGGTATATACGGCAGTGGCTCCCAATGAGAAGTCGCCAATGTTCCATATCGCGTTGAATCCCGCAGCCGAGATGGAGGTGTTGTTTTTCTTGCTTAGTTCTGCCGATGTGCGGTGGTAGTTATTATTTAATAAGGTGGAGATGGTGCCGTCGCCATTCAATGTGGCATCGGTCTTGCGATATGACAGGAAGGGAGTGAGACTGAGATTATCAGTCAGACTAAAGGATGCGGCAATACCTTGGAGATAACCGCTCTCAGATGCCGAGGTGTGTGGACGGAGGACGCATCCCTGTCTGCCCATATTCTGCAGGACGGAGGTCTTGCCAATACTGAAACCGTTATTCATGACCAGTCCCATGCCAGCCGACACGCTGTATCTTCCAATGACAAGAGCCTCAACACGACCCAGGCGTTTGAGCATAAGGTAAGCGGAATACTGGTCGAAACCGTATTTGTTGTTTTGTGAGAAAAAAGGCTCTCCTGCATCCTGGGCGGCAACAAATCCAGCCTTGACATAATCGGAATAAGAGAATGTGTATCTTGTCCAGAACTTGTATTTATATCCGAGATACTCACCGTCGGCGGCGTCTCCCGCCCTGTCATACATGGGCAGCTTGCCATAGAGGGAGAGTTCGTTCTTGCCATACTTGGAAAGAGTGGAGAGGGAGGGAAAACCAGGCGACTTGCCCTCGCCGACATAGAGAAACTCATAAAGGAGCTGTCGGGTCTCGTAGTCAATTGACTCGATGGACATCAGTTCGTTGAGCGACTTCATGGAGTGATAACGGTCGAGGTATTCCATGATGTCCATCACCTGTTTTTCAGACAGAAAAGGCAGGGCTTCGAGTTCCTGCCTTGTGGCGTGATTGATGTTTATCTTGTTCTGCGTCATGTCCGAGAGAGAGTTGTACATCTCCTCGTACTGTGCTTCAGAATAATCGCCGTCCTGCATGAGGTCTTCAAGCCATGTCTCCCATTCGGTGTCTGCGGATGCCGCTATTGGGCACATGAGCAGAAGCGTCAGAAGAAACAACAGATATGACATCTTACAGGACGGCGAAAAATCAGGTTATGCGTTATTTAATAAACGAATATGCGACATTGCTTGATGCTTCCCGGAGCACCCTGCTCTGCGCGTGGCAGATACTCCAACGCCTTGAGCGACTGCACACTGCCGAGGTCGATGACAAGGAGATGGGGGAAGTTGGCACCAGGCTGGGTTTGCCAGTAGGTTGACTCCTGCAGGTCATACACCTTGTCGCCGGTATGATTGCCCACCTCGTTCTCGCTGTCAGCGTATTTTGTTGTCCAAGGCTCGCGGCTCAGACGCTTGCCGTCGGGCGACTGGAGGTATAGCTCGGCTATTGCCACCTGGTCGGTGGAATGAGTTGATAGGCACTCTATGGCAACGTATCTTCCCTTGGCTACAGAGGGGAAGTTGATGGTCTGCCATCCGTTGCCTGCCTTCAGTGTGAGATCAACCACAGGCTTGGCGGAGTTGAGGTCGGGACGGTCGCCGGGGTTATTGTGCTTGTTGCTCTTTTCGAGGTTGAGCTTGTCAAGCTCGGGAGAGGACTGGCAGAAGGCGGTTGGGGCGGCTGAGGGGCCGACGATGTCGAGGACGATGACTTCGTTGGCGCCTTTCTTAAGCCAGCAACCGGGGACGTAGAGGGTTTGCTGTGGACCGATGCTCCAGAAGCGGCCGATGGCATGGCCGTTGATATATACCATGCCCTTGCCGAAGGCCTCCATGTTGATGAAGGTGTCGCCGGGCTTTTTCAGGGTGAAGGTGCCGCGGTAGTAGCCGGGGGAATGGGGGGAGGTGGGGAGGCAAGCGACAAAATCGCTTGCAACGGTGGCTGAGGGGCGGGGGGAGGCGGTGGGGGTTGAGGGGCTGGGGGAGGCGGTGGGGGCGGTGAGGGCCTTGGTGGCGGTGGCGTAGGCGATGGGGAGGGTGGCGATGCGCCAGTTCTTCAGGTCGTAGGTGAGGGGATGACCGTCGGTTTCCGTTGAGAGGGTGACGCGGTCGGTGATGCCCTTGAAGTCCTTGATTGCCCTGCCGAAGTTGATGCGTCCCATTGCCTCGATGAGGATGGTGAGACGCTGCCCGCGGTTGACGGCGGGGATGGTGATGCTCTTCTCGTTCTTCACACGGTCGATTTTGCCGATATACTTGCCATCGATGAATACCTGGGCGAAGTCATGGCAGTCGTTGATTGTGAGTAGAGAAGAGGTGGGGACGGCGGGCAGTGTGGTCTCGTATATCATCGAGCCCCATCCCATATCCAGTTCCTCCATGGTCTTGATGTCACGGCTCTCGATGGTCTTGTCAATGCCATCAGTCAATGGGGCGTATTCCTTCAGTTCAAACTTTGGCACGGAGATGAGGGGAGCGGGAGCCTTGGGCACGGCAGGCAGTTTCTTTCCGTCGTAGTATTTCTCCATAGTGCGGCGCAGTGTCCAGTATTTCTCCGTAGCCAATCCCCACTCGTTGATAGGAGCGTCGTAGTCATAAGATGTCACGTCGGGAGCGAATCCAGGACTGTTGGCACCAGCCCAATGACCGAAGGATGTGCCTCCGTGAGTCATATACAGTGAGAAACTGATGCCCTTTGACAGCATCTCGTCGATACCAGCCACCATGTCGTCTGCCTTGCGTGTCTCGTGGCGTGCGCCCCACTTGTCAAACCATCCGCTCCAGAACTCCGAGCACATGAGGGGAGAGTTGGGACGCAGTTCCTTCAGACGGCGGAACTGCTCGTCGATATTGGCACCAGTGCCGAAGTTCATAGTCCACACAAGGTCGTCAAGACCGTTGTTGGTGAAGTTGCTCGACCAGTCGCACTGGAACAGGGTCACCTTGTCGAATCCCGATTCCTTGACGATGTCGCGTATTTCAGACACGTATGGTTTGTCAACACCATATGAGCCGTATTCGTTCTCCACCTGCACCATGATGATAGGACCTCCGTTCTCGATAGTGAGCGAAGCCAACTGCTTGCCCACCTCCTTCTCGAATATCCTCACGCGCTCCATGAAATAGGGGTCGCGCTCACGCAGGCGGATGTCCTTCTTCTTGAGCAGCCACCAGGGCAGACCACCCATCTCCCACTCTGCGCAAACATAAGGACCGGGGCGAACGATTACATACATACCATTCTTCTGGGCCAGGCGACAGAACTCAGCCACGTCGTTCTGCCCTGTGAAGTCAAACACGCCCTCCTGCTGTTCATGTATATTCCAGAACACGTAGAGGCAAAGAGTATTCATACCCAACGCCTTGCACATCTTGATGCGATGTTCCCAATAAGGGCGCGGGATGCGGGGGTAATGAACTTCGGCAGCCTTCACCACGAAAGGCTTGCCATTGAGCAGAAAAGTCTTGTCGCCAATGGCGAACGGCTTTTCTGTCTGTGCCATCGCAACGTTAGGGAATGCGAGGGCAAGTAATGCAGCAAATAATAAGTTCTTAATTAGCTTCATAATATAAGTTACGTTATGTTATTTCGATGCAAAGATACATTATTTATTTTATATCTCAAAACTTTTCATGGAAAAAAGACTTCAAACGTTCATTTTTCGTCAAATACTGTGGCTCTACCTTTATATATATACAATCCTTTAGCCGTATTTCTTGCCATTATTCCCCTCAGGTCATACACCTTGTCAGAGCCTCTGCGCCCGTCTGCCTTTATCTCGCCGACGGCGGTGTCTGAGGCATTGTCAATCACGAGGGTAGTCACCGAACGGGCAGTCAACGAGAGAGAAGACAATTGTGGGTCGCTGTTGTCCAGTTTCAAGTTAGTGGTGATGTTGGTGACATACTTCTTGAAAGAGCCTGTCTCGGTATTCAGGAGCGAGAGATTGACAGTGCGCTTTTCCTTGCTCATATTGACAAACACGCACACCGTCTGCTTCCCGTCAGGCGAGATGTAGGCGGAGCACATCAGTCCGTTGAGTTCGTCAGCTCCTTCCACTGCCACACGCTTGTATCCCGGACGGATGAAACGGCTGTAATTGCCGAGCGTCCACAGGTTCTTGTCGGCAGCCACGGTGCCGCCGTTTTTCAAGTCGCCATAACTCTCCGGTCCCGAATCCCCCTTGGCATTGAGACGAAGGAGATAGAACCTGTTTTTCTGGCTCCATTTCTCCTGAGCCATTGCAGTCCAGTATGACCATGCCGTCATGTTTCCCACCGCCAAGTCGGTATATATGAGTTTAGCCATAAACAGCGCGATGTCCATCTTGTTTGCCGCCTCATAGCTTGCGGGAAATCCCGTTGAAGCATCAGGGGCATCGCCGAGCATCGACCATTCCGTCTGCATAACGTCAACGCCCGCCTCAGCGGCTGCATCCCTCACCTTCTCTCTCACATCCACGAGAGTCTCATTGGTGGAATAAGTCCAATAGCTGTGTCCAGCCACAGTCTTAGCTATATGGCTGAGATTACCCACATAGTTGGAACTTGACGGATTGAAAAAACTGTTAATCTGCTTGGTGGCCCTTCCACTGCCTCCGTAAAGGCAGTCGAGCGACGATGCCTCGGGAATAAGGATCCTTGCGTTGAGATTTCTCTTCTCCATACTTTTGTCCAGTTCCTTGGCAAGTTTGGCGATATTATAGTTAAGCCACGGCGAGCCTTCCTGTCCGTCCTTCCAATCAAACTGTGGCTCGTTGACGGGGTCGATAAATGTCACGTTATATCCCTCACCTATAAAATGTTCGGTTGTCGTGGCGAGGAACTCGGCAAAGTCGTCATAGCAGTCGTCCTTGAGGTTGCAGCTGATAGTCTGTCCGTTAGCGTTAGCCTTGCCGTTTTTGGTGAAATACACAGGTGCGGAGTTGGAGAACAGCAGGAAGTTATCCACCCCGAATTTCTTAGCCTCAGCCATGAAATAAAGCTGTCCCGCCTGTCGTGTCCAGTCATACGAACCGTCCTCATTGAGGAAACATTCGGCACGGCGTGTCTCATCCTCTATATTACTCCCACTGCCCTGGGCGGCACTACCCGCACCGATGTTCACACGCCAGCAGGACAGTCCGATGCCCTCGGGATTCCCGTTGGCATCCATATTCTGGCTGAATAGCCATTTGGCAGCCTTGGCTTTCTCGGTCTCATTGAAATACTTGCCAACATAGTCGGCAGTCCAGCAGTCACTGGCGCCGAAGTCGGCGATTGTCTGGTAAGTAATGGCGGGATTCACCTCCACCACCTGCGCCCTTGTTCCCAATGTCAGCATGACAGAGGCAAGGGTAACATACATTCTTTTTTTCATCATAAATAGTTATAAATTAGTTACTCAACATTCGGAAGTGGTAATACCCAATGCATAAGGGTCTTATTTAAACCACAGAGATAAAGAGAAATAGAGTTTTTTGTGTTTTTGAGTATGTCGCAAGCGACGGAGAACGCAGAGTTTACATGCAGATGTTATCATGCGCAGCCCTCTATGAACTCTAAATGCCTTGGCATTCAATCTCTTTCATAATATAAAACTCTTAATCTCTTCAACTCTGTGGTTCAAAATTACTTTCGAAACTTGAATTAGTTATTATAGTTATGGTGCCACATACTCCCCGTTCACCTTCAGCGGTTCCACGTGTAGTCCTATATGGGTGGATGGCCCGAATCGGTCGCGCAGTTTCTTTTCTATGGCAGTGGCATGCTGGTGGGATTCATACAGGGTGATGTCTCCCGGCATCCTCAGGTGCATCTCTATGGCGATATGACTGCCTATGCGGCGGGTACGCAGATGATGCACCTCACTCGTCATCGGTTCGCTATCCACTATCTTCACAATCTCCTGTTCCAGTTCCTCGGGCAGGCTCTGCTCTAGCAGTTCGCCAGCCGACTGCTTTGTAAGATGCCAAGCCGTGCGTATGATGAACACACTGACACAGACAGCGGCAATGGGGTCGAGCACAGCCCACCCTTCACCGAGCAAGATAGCACCTCCAATGCCCACTGCCGTTCCTATCGACGACATGGCGTCGCTGCGGTGGTGCCACGCATTGGCAATCACAGCCTGCGAGTCGAGCCTTCGCCCCACCTTCACCGTAAACCTGTATGCCCATTCCTTCAGGGCGATGCTCACCAATGCAGCCACAAGCGCAATCATTCCCGGTTGGGCAATAGGTGTGCCGCCAATAGCCGCGATGATGTCGTGAATGCCGTTGTACATTATCATGACACCCACGAAGAGCAATGCCAGTCCGATGAGCGACGTTGCCAATGTCTCGTATTTGCCGTGTCCGTAGGCATGGTCGCTGTCCTCAGGCTTTGAACTAAGCCTTACGAAGAGAATCACTACCACATCGGTGATGAAGTCCGACAGTGAATGTACGGCATCGGCAATCATTGCCGCAGACCCGCCGAGGAATCCCGCTACAAACTTGAATACCAACAGCACCACGTTCACCGCACTGCCGGCAAGTGTCACCCGATATATACCTTTTTCGCGCTCTTTTGTTTCCATAATATTAAATTTTGGTTGCAAAGATACTATTTTTCCATAAAATAACATATAAAATTTGGATAATTCAAGAAAAAAGCACTATCTTTGTACTGAATTACGGCTACCAATGCCTAATAACACTGAATTTTCACACATTTAAAACATACAACTATGGGAAAAAAGAAAGGCGGAAAGAAAATGAACAAGAAGCAGGTGGGCGAAGCCCTGCAACGCTTCTTCCAGGAGAATCCGAACGACACATTCAGCTTCAAGCAGATATTCAAGTCGCTTAAGTTTGACACTCATCCATTGAAAATGCTTGCCATCGACATCATGGAGGAGATGGCATGGGATGACTTCCTCACCAAGGTGAGCGAGTCGTCATACAAGCTCAACACCAAGACTCAGGTGCAAGAAGGCACTTTCAGGCGCAAGTCCAACGGCAAGAACAGCTTTATTCCTGACGACGGCAGCCAGCCTGTGTTCGTAGCCGAGCGCAACTCCATGTCCGCCCTCGACGGCGACAAGGTGCAGGTGGCTTATATGGCACGCCGCCAGAAGCACATCAAGGAGGCGATGGTGACTGCCATACTCAAGAGGGCGCGAGAGACCTTCGTGGGCAAGCTGAGGGTTGACAAGGAACTTGCCGTGCTTGTCACTGCCGAGAATATCTTCGTGCATGACATCATCATCCCCAAAAAGAAACTCAAGGGAGGAAAGACGGGCGACAAGGCATTGGTGAAAATCACGCAATGGCCTGACGCAGAGCACAAGAACCTCACCGGCGAGGTTATCGACATATTGGGAGAACAGGGCGACAACGACGTGGAGATGAACGCTATTCTCGCCCAGTACGGTCTGCCATATAAGTATCCCAAGAACGTAGAGGATGCCGCCAACAAGATTCCGGCTGAGATAACCGAGGCAGACATAGCCGAACGCGAGGACTTCCGCGAGGTATATACCTGCACCATCGACCCAAAGGACGCCAAGGACTTCGACGATGCCTTGTCCATACGTCAACTCGACAACGGACTGTGGGAAGTGGGAGTGCATATCGCCGACGTGAGCCATTATGTAAAGGAAGGTTCTGTAATCGACAAGGAGGCAATGAAGCGCGCCACAAGTATATATCTCGTTGACCGCACCATACCGATGCTTCCCGAGCGTCTCTGCAACTTTATCTGCTCTCTAAGACCGAATGAGGAGAAGTTGGCATACAGCGTAATTTTCCAGCTTGACGAGGATGCCAATATCAAGAATTGGCACTTGGCCCATACTGTCATCAAGAGCGACCATAGGTTTGCTTATGAGGAGGTGCAGGCGGTGTTGGAAGGGGAAGCCACCCAAGCCACGGCCCCCCTGCCCCCCGGTGGGGGGTTGTGTACGGAGGAGGAGAAGGTGATGCTTCGACAGCTGGATAAGTTGGCTAAAAAGTTACGCGAGGCGAGATTCAAGAACGGAGCGGTGAAGTTTGACCGCGAGGAACTGCATTTCGACATCGACGAGAAGGGAAAGCCCGTAAGGTGCTATTTCAAGGTGTCGAAGGACGCCAACAAGCTCATCGAGGAATTTATGTTGCTTGCCAACCGCACCGTGGCCGAGAGTATCGGCAAGGTGAAGAAGAAGGGCCTGAAGCCTAAGACGCTGCCCTATCGTATCCACGACCAACCAGACCCGCAGAAGCTCGAGACCCTACGTGGCTTCGTGGTGAAGTTCGGATATAAGATGAAGACCGGCGGCACCAAGGGTGCCATCTCCAAGAGCCTCAACACGCTTATGGACGAGTGTCAGGGCAAGAAGGAGCAGAAGCTCATCGAGACCGTTGCCCTACGTGCGATGATGAAGGCAAAATACAGTGTACACAACATCGGTCACTATGGTCTTGCCTTCGATTACTACACCCACTTCACATCCCCCATCCGCCGTTATCCCGACACGATGGTTCATCGCCTTCTGACCAAGTATCAGCAGGGCGGCCGCTCTGCCAACAAGGACCACTATGAGGAACTTTGTGAGCATTGCAGCGACCAGGAGCTGATAGCCCAGAACGCGGAGCGCGACTCCATAAAATACAAGATGGTGGAATTTATGGGCGAGTTTGTCGGTGAGGAGTTTGATGCCCACATCAGTGGCATACAGAGCTATGGCATCTACTGCGAGATTGACGAGAACCACTGCGAGGGCATGGTGTCTATGCGCGACCTCGACGGCGACTACTACGACTTCGACGAGAAGAACTACTGTCTCGTAGGCCGCCGCCATCATCACAAATACCAGCTCGGCGACCCCATACGCATCAAGGTTGCCAGGGCAAACGTTGAAAAACGTCAGCTCGACTTCATACTGGCAGACAAATGATAAGATATACAAAGGCTGAAGAGATTTGGAATGCATGGTCACATGCCGCCGGCATCGCGCTTGGTGTGGGTGTGGGCATTGCATTCCTTGTCATCTGCTACCGCGGCGACAACTCATGGGCGCGTGCCGGAGTGATTCTTTATCTCTTCGGTATGCTTGCATCCTATGCCGCATCCACGGCATATCACGCCACGAGGATGCGCAGCAAGTGGAAGGAGCGTCTGCGAAAGTGGGATCATGCCGCAATCTATTGGCACATTGCGGGTTCATATTCCCCGCTCACTCTTGTCGCCTTGCGTCAGGAGGGCTATTGGGGCTGGAGTCTTTTCATCTTCGTATGGTTGTGTGCCATAGCGGGAACTATTGTCAGTTTCCGTCATCTCAAGGAGCACAGCAATGTTGAGACTTTCTGTTTTGTGGGCATGGGCTTGTCGGTGTTGGTGGCATTCAAGCCTCTTCTCGACTGCGTGAGCACTGCCGCCGTGTCGTGGATAATAGCCGAGGGAGTGGCATACATCACCGGTGCCGTCTTCTACAGTCTCAACAAGAAGCGTTTCATGCACTCTGTCTTCCATTTCTTCGTCCTCATAGGCAGCATCTGTCACATCATAGCCGTATGGGACGTACTGATGGACTATGCGAAATAAACAGTTAAATTACAATTCGTCCACGAAACTGCTAAAACGCTGTTTCGTGGACGAATAATTTTTTATTGGAGATACAAACCATTGATGTCCTTCAGGAAGAGTGTGCGGTCGTTGTTGTAGAACTTAACGAAGTCGCTTACGGTCTTCTGTCCGGGATAAGGCATATAGAAATGTCCTGGTTTGTCATGGGCATTGCGCCACAGGAGGACATAGGCGATGGGATATTTGTTGAGCACAGGCATAAGCACCTCTGTCCACCAGTTGTCCAATCCCAAACTTTCCATACCAGTCTCGCTCAATACAGGCACCACATTGTGCTGCTTGGCAATCTCGCAGATAGTCTTGAGACCAAGGTCGAGACCGTTGCGATAGTTGTTGATGGCAGTGGTGTCTTCGGGATTGTTGGTGCAATACGTGTCGAAACCAATCACATCCACAAGCTCGTCACCAGGCCAACGCTCCAAGTATTTTTCGGCATCACCTGCGAACTCCGTACCGGGAGAATATGCGTAGAGCACGTTGGTGACTCCCTTTTCCTTCAGTCTGTCCTCAGTGAGTTTCCACAAAGCCTTGTACTGCTCGGTGGTGCAGAGATTCTGTCCCCACCAGAACCAGCTTCCTGTATGCTCATGCCATGGGCGGAAGAGTACGGGCACCTTCACTCCTTCTTCCGTTTGCAGAGAATTGAGGAAGTTGGCGAGAGTGTCGAGCCATCCGAGGAACTTCTCATGGCACTGTCCACCTTCGAGCACTGACGCCACGGTCTGCTTCTCCTGGTCGGTGAGCGAGTCGGGCACTACCCAAGCCGTACCTTCAGTGAGAGGGTTGTTGAGATGCCAACTGAGTGTCACCATACCGCCTCGGTCGAACTGACGGATGATTTCTTCTTTCATTCTGTCGAAAGGTACTCCGTCGAGATTGACAGAGTCGCCTAATTCAAGATGTCCAAGGTCGAATCCCATTACGGCAGGATAGTCGTTGCACACGCTCTTCACGTCAGAGCGGTCGTTGTCTCCCACCCATCCAACGCCATACACTGTGGCATCCTGATGTCCCACGAGATAACCCTTTTCAGAGATGCTCTTGAGATTAGCCAAGAGGTTCTCCGTGCGCTGGGTGCGTCCGCTTTCAGCCAATGGGTCGTCAACAGTCTTTGAGCTGTTGCACGAGATGATGGCAGCAGCCATCGCCAATGATAAAATAATCTTTTTCATACTTGATTTTATTTATATTATTATTATAAGGTGGTGCAAAGATAAAACAAATTTTTGAATTGTCCAAGTAAATGTCACAATAGTGTCAGCATTGGATAAAATAGTATAGGTTGGGTGGAAAAAATACACTTTTTATTTGGCAAGAAAATATGTTAAATTACAGACATTTTACATTGTTTGCGTTAAAAGTATCAGAATAAGACAAAATAGTATCATTAAGTTTCAAAAATTATGCGTACCTTTGCAGCCAGAATAACATAACAAGTTTATATCATTAATTAAAAATTAAAAAAGCTTATGAAAAAATTATTTACTATTATGGCTGTAGCGCTCTGCGCTTTGACAGCAAGTGCAAAGGAAACACTTCCTGATTTCACACCAAAGACAATGACTTTCGCAGGTTGGTCGTGGAACTCTGTAGCTAATCTCGCCCAAGGTTCACCTACACAAGTTGGCACTGACAAGGCTGATGACTCTGAGGTGGTTTATTTTGATGCATCTGATTATGACTATATCGTAATTGAGTATAGTTCAGCTACTTGCGCAACTATGCAGGCCATCGTTCAGTACAATTGTGACGGAACATGGGGACAGTGGGGTGCAAACTATAATACCCAAACTGTAAAAGTAAATCCAATACCTACAGGTGGAGCTATCGGTATAGAACTTGATGCTGACCGTTCTGACAAATTGGCTCAGGTAGCTTTGCAGGATCCAGGTTCAGCAGGCGAGATGGTGATTACTGCAGCTTACTTTGCAACAGAAGAAGAGTATAAGGCTGCCTTGGAAGGCAACAAGCCGACATACGCAAAACTTTCTCTTAATGACCTTGGCTCTGGATGGGGAAACAGCACATACGATGGAACTACCCATACTGTAACTATTGGCGACGACTGGACAGGTAAGGGCTGGTGGCTTGGAGATGTTGATTATTCAGACTTTGAAGTGTTCTACATTGAATTTGAAGCTACAGCCGCTAATGGAAAGGTTGTTATTGAATACAATGATGGTACTAATAATGGTGACGAAGGTTTGTTTGAGGCAGGAACAACTGCTGTAAAGTGCCCTCTCTCTGCTGCCAAGAATAGTGTTAAGCAGATTTACATCCAGGGTCCTGCTGGTACTCAGTATGTGCTTACAAGTGCTATGGTTTGTACAAACGACTATTTACAGGAGTATATCACCACCGGCATCAGCAACATGATCGCCTCTCCTGCAGCTCAGAGCAACGTTCGCTACAACCTCCTTGGTGTTAAGAACGGCAATGGCATTTACATCATGAACGGCAAGAAGTACATGAAGTAATATATTATAATTAAGGTATTATAAAATAATTAGGGTGGAATCGTATGATTCCGCCCTTTTAATTTAAGAAAAGTATCAGTTAAGTGGCGATTATACACTTTTAATTTTGCTATAAAAAGCAGTATTATTTGTGTTTTAAGCGTTTATTTGAGCGTATAGTATCAAAAATAAGCAAAATAATATCATCATATATGAATAATTTTGCGTACCTTTGCACCCGAAATAACTCAATAAAAAACCAAAATAATAAATTATGAGAAAACTTACATTGCTATTATTAGCACTCATAACCAGCGTGACACTCATGGCGCAGACAACGCTCAAGGGTCAGGTGCTCGACGCCACTCTCGGTGAACCACTCATCGGTGCCACCATCATGGTGAAAGGCACTTCCGTGGGATGTGTAGCCGACTTCGACGGCAACTTCACACTGAACGTTCCCAAGGGCAAGACGCAGATTGTAGTGTCGAGCGTTGGTTATCAAAGCCAGACCATCAACGTGTCTGGACGTAGCAACATCACCGTCAAACTCAAGGAAGACTCCAAGATGATGGACGAGGTGGTAGTTGTAGGTTATGGACAGATGAAGAAGAGCGACCTCTCGGGTGCTCTCTCCCAACTCAAGGGCGAGGACATGATGAAGGGTGGCTCGATGGACATCGCCCATGGTATGCAAGGAAAGATTGCAGGTGTGAACATCCAGCAGAGCGACGGTGCCCCAGGCGGCGGTATGAGTATCGTGGTGCGTGGAACCAACTCGTTCTCTACCAGTTCGCAGCCTCTGTTCATCGTGGATGGAGTGCCTTTTGAGTCGGGAAGTACACCATCCAACGGTGCCACCACCAACGAGCAGCAGTCAAACCCTCTGAGCTTCATCAACCCTCACGACATCGAGTCGATTGAGGTGCTGAAGGATGCCTCCGCCACCGCCATCTACGGTTCGCGTGGTGCCAACGGTGTTGTTCTTATCCAGACAAAGAAGGGTAAGGCAGGCAAGCCGAAGGTGGAATTCAACGCCACATGGGGATGGCAGAACATCTCAAAGAAGATAGACATGCTCGACCCTGTGACATACGCCACCTATATCAACGAGCAGGAAATCAACGACCGCTACTACAACGGTTCGAAATCCACCACACTGCCTTATTCAGGCACTTGGGGCTACCAGTATTATGCCGACGGACATGCCAACTACAACACAGGTAAATACACCGGTTCTCCCGAGGACTACCGCAACGGAGGATGGTTCTACGACGAATACGGCAATGCCACACAGCTCGGAACAGCAGACTGGCAGGACGAAATCTTCCAGAACGCATTCCAGCAGGACTATAATATTAATGTGAGCGGCGGTGACGACCGTGGCTATTACAGTTTCTCAGGCAACTATGCCGACCAGGAGGGTATCATCAAGAACTCAGGCTACAAACGTTACGCACTGCGTGCCAATATATCACGCAAGGTGACCGACTGGCTTGAGGTGGGAACCAACCAGAGTTTCACCTCTTCCACCACCGACTTCGCCAACACACTGAGCTTCAACACAGGTGTTGTACGTTCGGCACTCCTCTTCCCGCCGACATACGGTCCTAACATGGACACCACCACAGCCGATGACCTCAACTGGCTTGCAGCCAACCCCGGGGCATACGTGCGCAGTGCCATCGACCAACTCAACGGCTCGAACTACTTCAGCAGTTCGTTCGTACAGATCAAGTTCCTGAAGAACTTCACCTTCCGTCAGAACCTCGGCCTCGGATATAACATACAGGACCGCAAGAGCTACTACGGACGCGAGACACAGGAAGGAAAGACTCCTATCAACGGAAAGGCCAGCGTGGGACACAACACATGGAAGAGCCTTACGGCAGAGTCTATCCTCACATACGACAATACATTTGGCAAAATACATCATGTGAACGTGATGGGAGCCTTCACACTCGAAAGCAGCAATTGGACAAACGACCAGCAGGTGGCAACCAACTTCCCTGACGACCTCACTGGAGCCAACGACATGGGTCGCGCACTCGACAAGGCAACACTCTCGGGCGACAAGGGAAAGCAGCGACTTGCCTCGTTCCTCGGACGTGTCAACTACACCCTTGCCGACAAGTATATCCTCACAGCCAGCTTCCGTTCAGACGGTAGCTCGAAGTTCACCGACGAGAACAAGTGGGCAACATTCCTTTCGGGAGCTATCGCATGGCGTGCATCAGAGGAGAAGTTCATCAAGGACCTCAATATCTTCAGCAACCTGAAGTTCCGTGTCAGCTATGGTGAGACAGGTAACCAAGGTATCGGTTCTTACCGTATCAACTCTCAGCTTGACACAGCCAACTTCCCCTTCGGAGGCTCGCTTTCGTCAGGTTCTGCCGACGTGTCATGGCGTGGTCCTGTTGACCCGAATATCAAGTGGGAGACCACAAAGCAGTGGAATGCAGGTATCGACTTCGGATGGTTTAAGAACCGCTTGACTCTTACCGTGGATTTCTATTGGAAGAAGACCCGCGACCTGCTGCAGGAAGTGATTATCGCCCCGAGCAACGGATTCTCGAATATGCTCACCAACACCGGTAACGTGACCAACAAGGGCCTTGAGATTACTATCGGTGCCACACCTGTTGACACCAAGGATTGGAAGTGGAACCTCAACGGCAACATTGCCTTCAACAAGAACTCCATTGGCGGACTCGAAGGCGACCAGTTTGCACGCACTCTGTGGTATGGTGCCGACAATATCTTCATCCAGCGCAATGGCTGTCCTATCGGTGCCATCTACGGATATGTGGAGGACGGATTCTACGATAATATCCAGGAGGTAAGGGCAGACCCGCAATATACCACTGCCAAGGATGCCGTGGCTCTGTCCAAGGTGGGAGAGATAAAGTATCGTGACCTCAACGGCGACGGTGCCATCACTGAGGCTGACCGCACCATCATCGGCGACACCAATCCCGATTTCACCTTCGGTCTTACCAATAATATCTCATGGAAGAACCTCTCGCTGAGCTTCCTGCTCCAGGGTTCCGTGGGCAATGACATATTCAACGGAAACCTTATGGATGTCAGTGTTGCCAACATCGGTAACATCCCCACCGAGGTATATAACAGTCGATGGACTGCCGAAAACTACGAGAATGCCGCATGGCCCAAGGCTACAGGAGGCTACAACCGTACATTCCTTCTCAGCGACCGCTATGTGGAGGATGGTTCTTATCTCAAGCTTAAGAACATTACCCTCAGTTATCGTCTGCCTCATCCAATCCCCGGACTTGAGCAGGTGCTGCTGAGCTTCACAGCCACCAACGTGTTCACTATCAGCAACTACAGCTGGTATGACCCTGAGGTAAATGCCTTCGGTAGCGACTCTTCCCGCCGTGGTGTGGATATATACTCATATCCTTCTTCGAGAACATTCACGTTCGGACTTGGACTTACTTTTTAAATGAAGAGTGAAGAATGAAGAGTGAAGAATGAATTAATTATTAAATATTGAATAAAATATGAAGATAAACAAGATACTGATTTCGGCTATGCTGATGGGTGGCAGTGCGATGATGACTACATCATGCAACGACTGGCTGACCACAGACCCCGAAAGTTTCATAGGTCCGGAAAACCTTGGTGACTCCAAGGAAGCCGTTGACCAATGGGTGACAGGTGTGTATAGCAACTGGCTCTACGACATGATGTGCTGGGGCGAGTTCCCGCGTGTGCTCGAACTTGACTGCGACTATATCTCCGGTCCAGACTGGCTGTTAGCTCACCTTGGAGCAGGTGATTTTCAGGGTGAGAGCTCGCTCGACAAGATGTGGAAAGGTCCGTATAACCTCATCAACGATGCCAACAAGGCCATCCGTTATATCGAGGCCATGGGCAACGTGTCTGAAGACTATAAGAACAATGCCATCGGCGAGATGGAGTTTCAGAAGGCTTTTGCCTACTTCCTCCTCGTGAGAGCATACGGTCCTGTTCCATTTAAGGAAACCGACGTGGCTGTAAGCGGTTCATACAACGACCCGCGTATGCCAGTGGCTGAGGTGTATGAGAAGATTATCTCATTGCTTGAGGATGCGGCATCCAAGATGTATAAGATTGATGATGCAAACTATCAGAAGGGACATGTTTCTGCAGGTTCTGCCGCAGGACTTCTCGTGAAGGTATATTGCACCGTGGCTTCAGCAGCAATGCCCGCAGAGACACCTGTAACCATCCGTACAGGCGAACCCTATCGCACAGTGTTCGACCAGCAGAGCCAAAAGGACATCCAGGTGTGCAACACTCCCGCTGCCGTCACTTTGAAGAAGCAGGCAGTGAGCGGATATGAGAATCTCAACTCCGCCGAACTCTATGCCAAGGCAGTGGAATGGGGAAAGAAACTTGTGGCTGGAGAGTATGGCAACTATTATTTGAGCAACTATGCCGACCTGTGGAAGGCTTCCAACCGTCAGGCCCCTGAGTTTATGTGGGCAGTGGAGTGTCTCGACGGCGACACCAAGTATCGCAATCAGGTGCATACCTTCTATAGCGGTTATACCACAAGTGCCAGTTCTAACTATATCACGAGTGGCGGTTGGGTAGGTTGTACCTACAACTGGTATGCCCTCTTCGACGACACGGACCTTCGTATCCTCGATGGAGTGCGCCACGTGTGGACCTACTACTATCAGGAGGACTACAACGGAGCATTTTACTATCCGCAGTCGTGGCGAGCACGTATCACAGGTTATGACCTCTATGGTAATCCAGTGCCCAACGAACAGGAGCAAAAGTATAAGGATATGGGATATAACTTCCAGTATAACACTTCTTCGGAGTGCCTTGCCTTCACCACCAAGTATGAGGACTGCAAGAACAAGGCATCAGACTATACCGACGCACAATGGCCGTTCCTGAGATATGCCGACGTGCTGCTCTGCCTGTCGGAAGCATACAACGAGACCGACCAGCCCGACGAGGCAATGAAGTACCTCAACCAGGTGCGCCAGCGCAGTAATGCCCGACTGATGGACGCCAACCCCGGCAAGAACTCGCTCCGCAGCTCCATCATCGAGGAGAGAGCCAAGGAGTTGGCTTGCGAGGGCGACCGTCGCTGGGACCTCATACGATGGGGTATCTATCTCGACGCAATGAACGCTATCGGAGGTTTCGACGACTCTGGAATCAACAAGAACCGCACAGAGCGTAACCTGCTCTATCCGATTCCTGCCGACGAAATCTCCGCCAACGACGCCATCAAGGAGAACAACCCGGGATGGAACTAATGTATTATATATTATAAAAAGGTATAAATATGAAAGCAATATATTTAAAGAAAGCGGGAATAGCACTGATGGCTGTCATGGCAATGGCTTCGTGCAGCGACGTGGTGGATATCCCGTCATACGACCCCTATTCCTGCGACGGCGCACCTGTCATCGAGGCCATCTACGATGCACAGGACATGTCGGAGACACCGCAGGCCATCACTGGTGGTGTGCTCAACCAGATGATAAAGATTAAGGGTAAGAACCTGAGCCATGTGAAGAGTATCTCATTCAACGGGTTGGAGGTGGACGTGCGCCATGCTGCATACGCAGAGCGCGACTTCTGCAACGTGACCATACCAAGGAAGATTCCCGAGGAAGTCACAAACAAGTTGATATACACAACGGAACAAGGTACTGTAACCATGGACTTCCCTGTTAACATCCCCAACCTCAAACTCGAAGGACTAAAGAACGAGTTTGTGCTGCAGGGCGACAAGGTGCAGGTGATGGGCGACTACTTCGACCTCTACGGATTCTCCAAGGACGAAGAACAGAACACTGCCAAGATAACTATCCACAACGACGCCGCAGGCTACAGTGAGGTTATCCCCACCGACTCCATCACGGAGACTTATATGGGTATCCTCATACCGAAGGACGCTCCCGACAACTCACTCATCACATTCGAGTGGGACGGTATGGACGGACACAAGACAAAAACCATACCCTACAGAATGAGCGACCAGCTGATGTACGGCAACTTCGACGGCGACTTCGGATGGTGGAACGATTGGTTCAAGGCACAGCTCACATGGGGTGGCAACAGCGGCGACCCCAAATGCCTTGGATATCAGTATATCAGACTTCAGAAGAACCAGGACCTCTCGTCGTCGATTATCGGTTCGTGGAGCTGGAACTCAACAGGTTTCGGTTGCAACTGGCGCTGGCTTGACGCATCTGCCAACCCTGAGAAATACGTGCTGAAGTTTGAGGTATGCACCGCATCCTCAAAGCCTTTCTATAACTATGGTGACAACGGTAAGGCAGGAAGCCGCAACGGTGGATATATGATCACACTCAATGGCGGAGCCACACGCAACCAGTGGGACCCCGTGAGCGACGGACTCAACAACACATACGGTGAATGGCAGACTATCTCGCTGCCTCTCGTTGACTGTCTCGGAGGTTCGGTACTGCCCACAGAACCCGACCAATGGGTTAGCCTCGAGTTTGTATGCCAGCCCAACTCCGGCGACGACTGGCAGATAGACCACAGCTTCGGACAGTTCCGCATCGAACCCGCAGAATATTAATCTGATAATAAGAAAGAATTATGAAGAAATATATTTTTAGCATAATGGCTCTTGCCATAACAGGTATGGCAATGTCGTGCTCCGACCCGGAGAACAGCGACAACAACGCCAACTATCAGCCCGACCGCGGTCAGGGTGTCGCTCCCGTTGTGGTGAGCGTCACCCCACAGGATGGTGCCACCGACCTCGACACCATCAAGGTGTTCACCATCGAATATGACAAGCCCATATACAACACGCCACATGCAAGCATCAAGATCAATGATGCTTATGTGGCTGACACTGCAGTGACTGTGGAGGGCAACAAGCTCATCTTCACCTACGACACCAAGGGAAATACCACATACAAGGTGACGGTGATGAAACCGACAGTGAGGGACGAAGGCTATAATTTTGCCTCCGACTTCTCATTCTCATTCTCTACAGCCCCTGTCAACACCTTCGACCCCACACGCTTCGACATTCCCGACATGCCGGTGAATCCCGATGCTACAGAGGGTACAGTGAAGCTCTACCAGTTCCTGAAGTCACAGTTTGGAAAGACCGTACTGTCGGCTACGATGTCAGGAAACGAAGACAATGGATGGGGAACATCCACGGCAGAGAAAATCTATCAGATGACAGGCAAATATCCCGCCATAGCAGGCTTCGACTATCTCTTCCTGCATTGGAGCAAGCCGTTGGGCAATGCCAACTGGATTGACTATACCGACACCACACCAATAGAGAATTGGGCAAAAGGCAACGGTATAGTTTCGATAATGTGGCACTGGAACATGCCTGAATCAGAGGCCGACATCAATAATCCGAACAAATATCACTTCTATGTCAGCGAGGAAGGCAAGTCTTACACTCCGTTCTCATGCAAGAATGCCGTGCGCAGCGGAAAATGGGAGAACACCCTCGCCTTGAAGCACCTCGACGTGGTGGCTGACTATCTGCTCGACCTCCAGGACAAGGGTATATCTGTATTGTGGCGCCCGCTGCACGAGGCTGCCGGAAATCGCTATCAGTATGAAGGCGGAACGGCATGGTTCTGGTGGGGCAACGACGGAGCTGCACAGTACAAGAAGTTGTGGAAGCTGATGTTCGACACATTCAAGGCCAAGGGAGTGAACAACCTTATTTGGGTATGGACATCAGACGGCAAGGACAAGGACTATTATCCTGGTGACGAGTATGTGGACATCATTGGTCGCGACTACTACGAGAACGATGCATCAAAGTATCACTTCTCGTTGATAAGTGACTTTGATGCACTATATAATCTCACCGGTGGCAAGAAGATCATCACGCTGAGCGAGTGTGGCGCAATACCCGAGATTGGCAACATGATGCAGAGCGGTGATATGTGGAGCTGGTTTATGCCTTGGAATGGCGATTTTATGAACGCTCCATACAACGATGACGTGTTCTTCAACGCGCAGATGAACTCAAAATATGTCATCACACGCGACGAAATGCCAAGTATGAAATAATATTGGTACTTTTTGTTATAAAAGTATCATTGAGTTTCAAGAATTTGTATTAACTTTGAACCGTCAAAACAGACACAGGTTTTTAATTAAATATTCAATTAGGTTTATAGTTAGTAGTTAGGTTTGTGGTTAGAGGTGGTGGAGGCGTCCACCCAACCTCTAACTACCAAAACCAAAACTTGCGAAAGACCTGAAAGAATGTTACGGTGAAACCCTAATAACTGAAGTATAATATATATAATAAGGTATGAAGAGAATACTTAGAACATCTATTGCGTTAGCAATACTTTTGGTTTGCTTCACGGCAAGTGTTTCTGCCCAGATCAGGGGCAACAATATCGTTGTGTCAATAGCTCCCGACCACTCCGACTGGAACTACAAGGTGGGCGAGACAGCTAACTTCATTGTGCGCATACTTCGCTCCAATACTCCTATCGCCAATGTGGAGGTGGAATATGAGCAGGGACCGGAGATGTACCCCGAAGGCGGAACAAAGAAGGCCACACTGAAGAACGGTGAGATGAAGCTCACGGGCAAGATGAACAAGCCTGGGTTTTATCGCGTGAATATCAAGACCACCATCGGTGGCAAGGAATACCGCAACACTTGTGCCGCTGCTTTCTCTCCTGAGAAAATTCAGGCTAATGCAGAATGTCCTGCCGACTTCGACGAGTTCTGGAGCAATGCCATAGCCGAGGCTCGCAAGGTGGAACTCGACCCCCATCGCGAACTGCTGCCCGAACGCTGCACAAAGGATGTAAACGTGTATGAGGTGAGCTACAACAACAATGCTTGGGGAAGCAAGATTTACGGTATTCTTTGCGTGCCTGTGAAACCGGGGAAATATCCTGCATTGCTGAGGGTTCCTGGAGCTGGATGCCGCCCTTACGGCGGTGACGTGTGGATGGCGTCTCAGGGTGTCATCACTCTCGAAATCGGTATTCACGGCATTCCTGTGACCATGAAACAGGAGGTTTATGACCGACTGCACAATGGTGCACTCAACGGATATTGGGAAGCCAACCTCGACAATCGCGACAAGATGCCCTACAAGCGTATCTTCACCGGAGCCATACGCTCCATCGACTATATCGCCTCTCTGCCCGAATGGGACGGCAAGAACCTCGGTGTCACTGGCAGCAGCCAGGGCGGTATGCTCTCTCTCGTGTGTGCCGGTCTTGACAGCCGTGTGACATGCTATGGAGCCGTTCATGCAGCAATGTGCGACCACACTGCTTCGCTGAAAGGCATTGCCTGCGGATGGCCTCATTATTTCTATTATGAGAAGAAGCACGACCCAGTGAAGGTGAAGAACTCCGGATATTTCGACGGCATCAACTTTGCCAAGCGCATCAAGTGCAAGGGATGGTTCTCATTCGGATATAACGACGAGGTGGTGCCCCCAACATCCGCATGGGCAACATACAACACAGTGACCGCCCCCAAGGAGATGAGTCTCTATCAGCAAACCGCCCACTTCTGGTATCAGGAGCAGTGGGACGAATGGGTGGCGTGGCTTTTGAAAGAACTTAAAAAATGAAGAGTGAAGAATGAAGAGTGAAGAATTTTAGAAATAAAGAAATATATAACTATCTATGAGTGATTTTAATGAAAGAGTGGCAGCTCTGCGCAAGGCGCATGAGGAACTGCTGAACAAGCCAAACAAGCCATCGGCTAAGTATAACGGCATTTACGAGAAGTATGAGAACCCTATTCTCACAGCGGCTCACACACCGCTTGAGTGGAGATATGACTTCTGCGAGAAGGATAACCCCTACCTTATGGAGCGTATCATGATGAACGCTACTCTCAACTCCGGTGCCATCAAGTGGAATGGCAAGTATGTGCTTGTTGTGCGTGTGGAGGGTGCCGACCGCAAGAGCTTCTTCGCAGTGGCTGAGAGTCCTAACGGCATCGACAACTTCCGCTTCTGGCCAGAGCCAATCACAATGCCCGAAGATGTGATTCCCGCTACAAATATCTACGATATGCGCCTCACGGCACATGAGGACGGATATATCTACGGTATCTTCTGTGCAGAGCGTCACGATGACTCGCAGCCCGGAGACCTCTCGGCTGCAACAGCCACTGCCGCCATTGCACGCACAAAAGACCTCGTCAACTGGGAGCGTCTGCCCGACCTCAAGACCAAGAGTCAGCAGCGCAACGTCGTTCTCCATCCGGAGTTTGTGGATGGCAAGTATGCCCTCTACACCCGTCCGCAGGACGGATTCATCGACACCGGTTCTGGCGGTGGCATCGGTTGGGCACTTGTTGACGACATCACAAATGCCGAGGTTAAGGAAGAGAAGATTATCAATGCACGTCATTATCACACCATTATGGAGGTGAAGAACGGCGAGGGTCCTCATCCCATCAAGACCCCCAAGGGATGGCTCCACCTTGCCCACGGAGTGCGTGGTTGCGCCAGCGGTTTGCGCTATGTGCTCTATATGTATATGACAGCCCTCGACGATCCCACGCGTGTGATTGCCCAGCCAGGTGGATATTTCCTCGTGCCTGAGGGTGAGGAGTATATCGGCGATGTGATGAACGTGGCCTTTGCAAACGGATGGATTGCCGACGACGACGGCAAGGTGTTCATCTACTATGCAAGCAGCGACACGAGAATGCATGTAGCGACATCCACCATCGACCGTCTCATCGACTACTGCATGAAAACTCCCGAGGACGGCTTCTACACAGCCAAGAGCGTTGAGACAATAAAAAAACTCATTGAGAAGAATAACTCGACTATTGCAAATATGGGGAGTTAAAGGAGTTAAGGGAGTTAAAGGAGTTAAGGACAAATGTTTAGGCATTGATAATACCCAAAGGAAATGAACTATTGTCTTTAACTCCTTTAAACTCCTTGGACTCCTTTAACTCCAAAATAACTAAATAAATTTATGGCAAACTTAAAAGAAAAAATTGGCTATGCACTCGGTGATGCCGCAGCAGGAGGCATAACATGGAAGATAATGTCCATCGCCTTTCCGTTGTTTTTTACTAATGTGTTCGGACTGACTTTTGCAGACACAGCCACGCTGATGCTCATCGCACGCCTGTTCGACGTGTTCACCGACCCTCTGATGGGAAGCCTTGCCGACCGCACGCAGTCGCGCTGGGGCACCTATCGTCCGTGGCTCATTTTCGGAGCCATCCCCTTCGGACTGATATTCGCTATGCTTCTCTATACCCCCGACTTCGCCTACGAGGGCAAGCGCATCTATGCCTACACCCTCTATCTGCTGATGATGGCGATATATACCATGGTCAACGTGCCCTACGGTTCACTCTTGGGAGTGATGACTGAGGATGACAACGAGAAAAACCAGTTCTCGTCGTTCCGTATGGTGGGTGCATACGCCATGGGGTTCGTCACCTTGCTTTCCTTCCCCTATCTTCAGAAGATGGTGGGTGGCAGCGAGTCTCACCAGTATGCGGTACTCGGTGCTGCCTTCGGCGTCATTGCCGCTGTCATGACACTCGCCTGCGGACTGCTCACCAAGGAGCGTCTTAAGCCGGTGCGTGCAGAGAAATTCTCGTTCAAGCAGTTCGCTGACCTTGTCAAGAACAAGCCTTGGATTTATCTCACCCTTATAGGAGTGTGCACCAACTTCTTCAACGGTTTCCGTTATGCCGTTGCGGGATATATGCTCACCTACTGTCTTGGTGGCGAGATAACCATCAGCGGACTGATTATCAACTACACCGTGTTCATGACCTTCGGCGAGCTTACCTGTATGATATTCGGTGGCGTATCGCCCAAGTTCACCGAGAAGGTAGGCAGCAAGAGCAAGGCTTTCATCATCGCCGCTATCATCTGCGTCGTATTCTCCGTAGCCTTCTTCTTTGTACCTATGGATCCCGCATATATTTGGGTGATGGTGGCATTGGTTGTACTCACCTCCGTGGGTATCGGTCTCTACTCTCCACTGCTGTGGTCGATGTATGCCGACGTGGCTGACTATGCCACAGAGAAGAACGGCAGTTCATCCACCGGTCTTATCTTCTCTTCAGGAACGATGTCGCAGAAGTTCGGTACTGCAATTTCCGGTTCACTCGTAGCCTTGTTCCTCGGTATTGCCGGAGCAAGCATGACCACCGACGATATGGGCAACACGATTGTCGATCCCGCGTCCATCACCGACTCTGTTCTCACGATGATATGGTCGCTCTTCTCATTGTTCCCCGCAGTGATAGCGGCAATCATTGTGCTGTTGGTATTGAAATATCCGATAAAGAAGTAACTGAGTTTTTATTTAAACACGTAGGCACAGAGGTATAGAGTTTATTTTTAAACACAAAGACACAAAGGAACAAAGATTTTTTTCAGATACTAAGGTGACAAGCGACTTGAAAGTCGCCACAAAGCCTTGCGGATGGAATACTTTGTGGACTTTGTAAGCAGCTTTGCTGCTCTCTGTATCTTCCTTCAGTGGAAAAAGACCTTTGTATCTTTGTGTCTTTGTGTTCAAAAACAAAAAACTCTGTGACTCCGTGTCTCTGTGTTTAATAAAAAGAATAATAAAAAATGGATAAAGAGAAACTTGCAACATTCAAAAAGGAGATGCAGGATGTGCTCACGGGCAACATCCTGCCCTTCTGGATAAATAATATGGTTGACCGCGAGAACGGCGGCTTCTATGGCCGCATCGACGGACATGGCAACCTTCATCCCGATGCAGAGAAGGGCGGCATACTCAACGCACGAATCCTGTGGACTTTCTCAGCTGCATACCGTGTGCTTGGCAAACCCGAATACCTCGAAATGGCAACAAGGGCCAAAGACTATATCCTCGCCCATTTCTATGACAAGGAGTTCGGAGGCACCTACTGGTCGCTCGACTGCCACGGCAATCCAAAGGACACAAAGAAGCAGTTCTATGCCATCGGTTTTATGATATACGGACTGAGCGAGTATGTGCGTGCCACCGATGACAAGGAGGCCCTCGACTATGCCATCCGTCTCTTCGAGTGCATAGAGGAACACTCTTTAGACGTGCTCTACAACGGATATATAGAGGCTTGCACGAGGGAGTGGGGCGAGATTGCCGACATGCGTCTCTCGGAGCTTGACGCCAACTATCCCAAGTCGCAGAACACCCATCTGCATATCATTGAGCCGTATGCCAACCTCTATCGAGTGTGGAAGGACGAGCGATTGGAGAAGGCATTGAGGAACATCATCGGCATATTCACCGACAAGATTCTCAATCCCGAGACCAATCACCTCGACCTCTTCTTCGAGAAGGACTGGACACGAGGTGCAGGACATCTCGAAAGTTACGGTCACGACATTGAGTGCTCATGGCTTATGCACGAGGCAGCCCTTGTGCTTGGTGATGCCGATATTCTTAAGAAAGTTGAGGAGATAGTGCCGCTTGTGGCAAAAGCCTCTGAGAAGGGACTCAATCCTGATGGTTCGATGATACACGAGGCTAACCTCGACACAGGTCATGCTGACAACGACCTCCACTGGTGGGTGCAGGCTGAAGCTGTGGTGGGATTCTATAATATCTATCAGCACTTCGGCGACGAGTCGGCTTTGGACAAGTCCCTCCGCTGCTGGCAGTATATCAAGGACAATCTCATAGACTACGAAGCAGGCGAATGGTATTGGAGCCGCCGTCCTGACGGCAGCCTCAACCAAGACGACGACAAAGCCGGCTTCTGGAAATGTCCATACCACAACGGCAGAATGTGCCTTGAAATCATTGAGAGATGAATGTTCGCGCAGCCCATTCTTCATTCTTCATTCTTCATTCTTCATTCTTCATTCTTCATTTAAAATAAAAAAGTATGAAACCAACTCCTACCCCCGACCATGTGTTCCATGAGATTACGCCTCTCATGGACAAGGACGTGTTGTATATCGCGGACCGTCATAAGAAGGAATTCACCTATCCTATACATAATCACGAGGTGTTTGAACTCAACTTCGTAGAGCATGCGCCTGGAGTGAGGAGAATAGTGGGTGACAGCAGTGAGGTTATAGGCGAGTATGACCTTGTACTCATCACGAGTACCGACCTTGAGCATGTGTGGATGCAGAACACCTGTTCAAGCCAGGATATACACGAGATTACAGTGCAGTTCCGCTTCGACCTCACGTCGGACAGTTTCTTCAGCAAGAATCCTTTCCAGCGTATCTTCACCATGCTCAATCATGCGCGCAAGGGACTCGCCTTCCCTATGGACGCCATCATGAAGGTGTATAACGACATACTCGCACTGAGCACCATAACCGACAGGTTTGATGCCTTCATGAGCTTCCTGAAAATCCTCGACACTCTGTCCAGATGCGAAGGCTCATATACTCTTGCCACAACCAGTTATGCTAAGGTGAAGATTGAAGAAGACTCCCACCGCATCCTGAAGGTGAAGAACTATATCAACAGTCATTATATGGATGAGCTGAAGCTCAACACCCTCGCGCAGCTTGCCTGTATGAGCGACACTGCGTTCAGCCGCTTCTTCAAGATGCACACAGGTCGCACGGTGAGCGACTATATCATCGACATCCGACTTGGATATGCAGCGAGGATGCTTGTCGATACAACAAAGAGTATCGCCGATATCTGTTATCTCTGCGGATACAACAATCTCAGCAACTTCAACCGTGTGTTCAAGCGCAAGAAAGGCTGTTCACCCACCGAATTTAGGGAATATTATCATAAAACAAAGATTATTATCTGATTAAGAGAATAAAAGAACATCTTTGGCGAAAAAGGAAACCGCAGTATTTGAGTTTTTATTCCTAACTTTGCAACCGAATTAATTATTAAGGTTGTAAATGGAGATACTCAAACTGTTGATTCCTTTTTCGCTTTTGTTTGTATTGTCATCCACGGCAAGGGCGGAGGATGCCATTGTCAATGCTGGTCAAGTGACAATGACAGACTCTTCGTATGCCGACACATCGGTCGTAAAGAAAAGGTCGTTGATGAATCGTTTTCTCGACTATTTCAATGATGCAAACAAAAACAAGAAACACAAGAAATTCGACTTTAGCGTCATAGGCGGGCCGCACTATAGTACTGATACGGAATTAGGACTTGGACTGGTGGCGGCTGGACTCTACCGCACGTGCCAGACCGACACACTCCTGCCGCCCTCTAATGTCTCGCTCTACGGCGATTTCTCCACTGTGGGATTCTATCTGCTCGGTATCAGGGGAACAAACATCTTTCCACAGGACAAATACCGACTCACCTACACCGTGTATTTCTTCTCATTCCCTTCTTATACTTGGGGAATGGGCTATGACATGGGAAATATTGACGATAACAAGAGCAAGTTGAAGAGATGGCAGTCGAAGATCAAGACGGCTTTCCTCTTCAGGCTTGCCGATAACTTCTATTTCGGTCCTACCGTTGCCTTCGACTATGTGTCGGCAAGAAGCGTTGAGCGCGAGGAACTGCTTGAAGGCCAAGACAAGACGGTATGGAACATTGGCGGTGGACTCTCGCTGATGTATGACTCGCGCGACGTGCTAACCAATCCACATAGGGGAGTCTTTCTGAATGTGTCGCAGTTCTTCCGTCCTAAGTTCATGGGCAATGAATATGCTTTCTCCACCACTGAGATTCAGACTTGTGCTTATGCTAAGCCATGGAAGGGGGCGGTGCTTGCTTTCGACCTTGAATCCACGCTCAACTTCGGCAATCCCTCGTGGGCCATGATGGCAAAGCTCGGCAGCAGCAATTCCATGCGCGGTTACTATGAGGGACGCTATCGCGACAAGCATAAGATAGAGACTCAGGTGGAGCTGCGCCAGCACGTATGGAAACGCAACGGCATTGTTCTGTGGGTTGGAGCCGGAACGGTGTTCAACAAGTTCAGTGCTCTCTCCTTTGACAAGGTCCTGCCCAACTATGGTCTCGGCTATCGTTGGGAGTTCAAGAAGAATGTAAATGTCCGCCTCGACTATGGTTTCGGCAAGAGCGGACAGTCGGGATTCCTGTTCAATATCAATGAGGCTTTTTAATTGAAGAATGAAGAGTGAAGAATGAAGAAACAACGTTCGGCGACCGAAGGGAAAGCCAATGGCTGCGCGAACCGAACGCAGAGCCGAGCTTGCTCGAGCTATGCTGAGGTGAAGCCAGCCATCGACGAAGTCAATGAAGAATGGCCATGAGGAATTGTGTTATATTGTTTTGGATGACTATAGCGACACTGATGGTGCCTAATGTCTTGCTCGACATCACTGAGGGGATGTCTGTATGGGCTTGCATTGCCAATTTCTTGCTTCCTTTGGGTATTTATATGCTGATGATGAGCCTCTCGCCCAGGCCGGGGAAGATGACTTGGTGGCTGTTTCCATTTATATTCTTTTCCGCCTTCCAGATAGTGTTGCTCTATCTTTATGGCGAGGGAGTGCTCTCGGTGGATATGCTGCTCAATGTCATCACCACCAATGTCTCTGAAGCCACGGAGCTGCTCAATGGTATTCTTCCCGCTGTTCTCATAGTCTGTCTGCTCTATCTCCCACCGCTCGCCCTGGCTGTCGCAAATATCCGTAGTCATAAGTCATTGGACTTGGGATTTGTTCGTGATATGAGAAAGATTGGGGCTGTGGTGACTATAGCGGGATGTGTATGTATAGGTGGAGCATATATCCTCAACCCTTCATTCCGTGTGCTTAATAACATATTTCCTCTAAACGTATCATACAACCTCTGCCTTGCCGTTGAGCGCAGTTGGATATCCGCCCATTATCAGGACAATGTGGCTGACTTCCGCTTTGATGCCGTATCCACCCATCCTGCCGACTCGGCTGAGGTGTATGTGATGGTGATAGGCGAGACTGCCCGCTCCGACAATTTCTCCCTCTATGGCTATCATCGCGACACCAATCCCAAGCTCTCTACATTGGCAAAGGACAGCAGTCTCATAGTGTTCCGCAAGGTATGGTCTGAGTCGAACACCACCCACAAGAGCGTTCCGATGCTCCTCACCACTGCCACTGCCGAGGACTATTCCGTGCTATATCGCCAGAAGGGCGTCATCACTGCCTTTAAGGAAGCTGGATTCCACACGTCCTTCATTTCCAACCAATTGCCCAATCACTCGTTTATCGACTTCTTCGGTGAGGAGGCCAATGACTGTGTTTTTATCAAGAAGTCAACAGAATCCGACGCGAATATATCAGATGAGCAACTCTTGGATTATGTGAAGTCAATAATTGCAAGGAACAGGAAAAAGGAGTTCATCGTCCTTCATACCTATGGCAGCCACTTTAAATACAACGAGCGTTATCCCCGCGATATGGCTCATTTCCTTCCCGATGACAAGAGTGAGGCAAAGTATGAGAATAGGCAATGCCTCGTGAATGCCTACGACAACACCATCCTATTCACCGACCGATTCCTGTATCAACTATCTTCGATACTCTCTTCCTCGGCTTGTCAGTCGGCATGGCTCTACACCAGCGACCATGGCGAGAATATCTACGACGACAACCGCAAGAAATTCCTCCATGCCTCGCCCAATCCCTCTGAATACGAACTTCGTGTCCCTCTTCTCGTATGGACTTCCGCCTCATACGCCAAGTCTTATCCCTACATCATATCAGCCTTGCGCTCCAACAGTCTCCGCCCGGCTTCAAGCAGTGTCTCCTTCTTTCACACAATGTTACATATGGGAGGAATAAATACAAGATACCTCGCTCCGACAAGATCTCTCTCAAGCCGAGACTACACCTCCCCATCCCCCCTGTATCTAAACGACCACAACGAGGCTATAGAAGTCTTGCGGTAGTATGAACAAGAATTACAACAGGTTTTGCCAATGACAAAATGGCGAATGCCGTAAAGAGCAAGAAACATACATGCAAAATAGAAGAACGGTTGTGGTTGCGCAGCCACTGGGAGCGTGGGCGTCCCGCCCGCGGCCTGCCTGCAAAGCATATATCCATCCCCAGTGATAATTGTTGCATCCTGCTAACCGCCAAGAATTTGAAGAATATGGGAATGAACACATCATATATACAGAAAACGACAGGACTGACCTCTTACCAGTTTACCCATATATATGCGTTAACTGATAAGAGATTAGAACCTGAAGGGTCTGCCCTGTTATAGCCTTCCAAAGTGCCTGCGTCACTTCCGTCTCGCCGATATAGTAGTGGAAAGCTCGTGCCAGCAAGAGCAGAGCATCAAGCTTGCTTGAATGCTTGTAGTTTAACTATTTAGGTTGACTACTCTGTGGAGAGGTATATTGGTTAATAATAAATAATTAATTGCCCAAATACTTGCTTGGTAGCTAAAAAATGTGTATCTTTGCCGCGCAATTGAATACTAAAACAAATTATTATGATAAAAATCGAAGCAAACAAGTTGATACGATGTTTATTGACAACAGGTGTCATTGCCGTATGCATGACGGCACAAGCTGAAATCGAGGGTAGCCTCGACCCTAAGTCGGTCGTTGCCGAGTGGAGCAACGCTTCCACTTATCCTAAGGTGATTGACATAAACTTCAGCGATGAGATGTGGCCCGGACAGACTTGGACAGGACAGACAGGCAAGGATTGCCCTGAATATGCCGACGGGGCATACGTTAATGCCGTGTTGAGGGTGCCTGCCAACGGCGACACCAAGGTGACATATCCCGTATTGTTCCACAACTGCACATTCGCCAACAAGAAAAGTTATAATGGCTATGCCGGAGCCACTGCCGCATTCTGCCGCCAATATTATTTGGGCGAAAGCGCTGCGGGCAACAGTGCAACGACAAGAAACAACTGGACAGTGGCTGGACATACCAACTATCTGGAGGACAACATCCAGTATGATGCCAAGAATAATCCCATATACGGTGAGGCCGGCTTCGTGCAGTTCTGCCGCAGCCAGGCTATTACGGACGAGGCTACACAGGCAAAGGTGAGCGTTCACGGTTGGATGGAGATTGACCATATCCCCTACGTCGAGCGAGTGCAATGGTCGTGGTCTTCCACATCGTGGGGAAGAGGTATAAAGTGTGACATAAAAATAGGTGACGGCGATTGGAAACCCTTGGTATGGATGGGTTCCAACAAGCATAAGGCCGGTTATACCGTGTTCAGCGACCAGGGATATTTCATGGAGAACGTGATTGACGCTCACGACGTGTCGCTGAGATGGCGTGTGTGGGACGGGGATGACAACACGACATTGGTGCAGACCACTCCCGAAGGCACTTCCCCCTTCGGTGTAGCCATCAACCCCATGGCAATGCAACAGACATCACGCGTACACAAGATACAGATCTTCGGTAATGAAATCACCGACGAACAGGCACAATATGCCACTGAGCATCCAGTGGGAGACATTGGCGAACCAAGCGACCTCGGCAATGGTGATGACAATCCGGGTGGAGACAATGCCGAAACTGACGCGCCTTACGGACTGCAGGCATTCCCTACGGCCCAGGGCTTCGGAAAGTATGCCACTGGAGGACGTGGCGGCAAGGTGGTGACTGTGACCTCGCTCGAAGATAACGCCAAGCAGAATGGCACACTGCGCTGGGCCTTCGCACAATATCCCGACGAACCGCTCACCGTTGTCTTTGCCGTCAGTGGAGAGATTCAACTGAAGGAACCGTTGGCAGTGAAGCGTGCCGACTGGACACTGGCGGGACAAACAGCTCCTGGAGAGGGCATCGTGATTTCGCGCAACAAGGTTAACTTCGGCGGTTCGCAGAACTTCATCGTGCGCAATGTCCGTTTCCGCAGCGGTGCAAAGAACACATCCGGACAAGTGCTCGAAGACCAGGCTTGCGGAGTGGAGAACTGCAGCAACTTCATCTTCGACCATTGCGTCTTCGGATGGTCGGTGGAAGAGAACATGAACACTCAGGACAGCCATTTCCTCACCGTGCAATACAGTATGGTGCATGAGGGTCTCTACAATGCCGGACATTCCAAGGGTGCCCGCGGCTACGGTTCGCAGTGGGGCGGTTCGCCAGCCACATATCACCACAACCTTCTGGCACACAACAAGTCGCGCAGTCCCCGATTCAACGGTGCGCGTGGGGATGACTATGTGGTGTTTATGGAATATGCCAACAACGTGAACTATAACTTCGGGGCAAGTGGAGTCTATGGAGGAGAAAACACTGCCGACATCAACCAATACAACGGTGAGAACTCAGTGCATGAGTGCAACTTCATCAACAACTACTACAAGCCGGGAAAGATTGCCCCGGCATCCGACTGCAAGTTTCTCGTGTCGAGCTATGCCCGTAGCGGTGCCACGTCGTGGGCTCCCGCCAAGTGGTATGTCAACGGCAATGTGATGGAGGGTAATAAAGCTGCAACTGCCGACAACTGGAAGGCTGTGGGCGTGGAGACCTACACATTGGGCGACATCCGTGCTGATGAGCGCATCATAACCGCCACTCCTTATAATAAATATTCGATTGACGGGGGCAGGAGCCGCTATCTTCCCGAACGCTATATGTTGGAAGATATTGCCACTGCCGAGGAGGCATACAACGATGTGGTCAATCATGCAGGAACAATAAACCGCGACAAGATTGAGCAACGTATTGCCAAAGAGGTGCTCAGCGGCACATGCCTGTATGGAGGAGCGACAACAGGAGCCGGCAAGGGAATCATCGACACCGAGAATGATGCCGAGGGATTCTATGCCTATTCCACCGACTATTCAGCTCCAGTTGACACGGATGGTGACGGTATGCCCGACGAGTGGGAGAGCAAGAACGGGTTGAATCCTGGGGAGGCAGACCAAAACCGTGTGAATATCGACGGCTACACCGCTCTTGAAGTATATCTCTGCGAACTGATGGGCGAGCAGTTGGACAAAGACTTCACCACCGGCATTAACACTATCCAGATGATACAGCCCGAGATTCGCTACGACTCATCCAACGGCACACTTGAAGTGGATAATGATGCCGTAGGACGCAACCTCAGTATCTACACCACTGACGGACGCCTGCTTAAGCGCATGCAGATAACATCAGCCAAAATGCATCTTGGCACACTGCCCAAAGCCCCGTTGCTTATTCAGATAGAGGGCCGCAACGTATGTCCGCGTGCATTAAAGATAATGTATTGTAATTAACCCATAAATTGTTAAAGTAGTGTTAAATTCAGAAAATGTCTTGACTCGTACCTTAGAGCATGCTTTAACTTTGCAGCCGAATTCAAAACAACAAAGTAATCGCGCGACAAAATGAGTGAAAAAACAAAGTTAAAAATCGGAGAGTTCTCCAAGTTGATGCAAGTGACGGTCAAGACTCTGAGACACTACGAGCAGATGGGACTGCTGATTCCATACGAGGTGGACAAGTGGACGGGCTACAGATACTATGCCTTGGAACAGATGCAAAGGCTCAATGGCATACGCGATCTGAAGAACATGGGATTCTCACTGGAGGAGATAAAAGACCTCTATGACGACGAATACCACGAACCAAGCATCGGACAGATCAACGCCAAACTGACGGAGTGCAACAGACAAATCCGCACACTGCTGAAGCGAAGGCAACAGCTCATCGACACGGTGAACTCAAAAAAGAACATCAAGACAATGGAAAAATTTTCAATTCAGGCTTTGCCTGCTATCATCGTGGCTTCACACCGCAGAGTTATCAAACAGTACAGCGACCTCGGAGAGTTGTGCGTGAATGTTATAGGTCCTGAGATGCAGCGACTGGGCTGCAAGTGCTCGGCTGCGGGCTACTGCTTCACTATTGAGCACAACAAGGAATACACTCCAACTGACATCGACATCGAATACTGCGAGCAGGTGGAGGAAATGGGCAAGGACTCTGCCATCATCAAGTTCAAGCAGTTGGAAGAGGTGCCCAAGGCATTGTGTATGAAGCACTACGGCCCGTACGACCGCTTCTACGAGTCATATACAGAGGCATTCAAGTATCTTGAGGAAAAGGGATTCGAGATTGCCGGACACCCGAGGACAGTGTATGTGGATGGTATATGGAATCAGGACGACCCTGAGAAATGGCTGTCGATAATTCAGATTCCAGTGAAGTAATATCCTTATATAAAACACAGAGACACAGAGATACAGAGAAATTTTAGAATTGAGAAATTAGAAATTAGGAATTTCATACTCTGTGCCTCTGTGACTCTGTGTTTATTAATAAAATCATAATATTGCTTAACGGATTGCACGTTTTTCAGAATAAATACGTAACTTTGCCGTCTGAAATCAAAGATTATACGTAAAGTTATGAAAGTATTATTGGTAAACGGCAGCCAACATAAGACAGGCTGCACACATACCGCCCTGATGGAGGTGGCAAAGGAACTGGAAAAGGCTGGAATAGAAACCGAGGAGTTCTGGTGTGGCAACAAGGCCATAATGGGCTGCATAGGATGCGGCAAGTGCGCCAAGAGCTTCAAATGCTGGAACGGCGAGGACACCGTGAACGATTTTCTCGACATGGTCAAGGATTGTGACGGATTCGTATTCGGCACTCCCGTACACTTTGCCGGTACATCGGGCTTCATCAAGCCATTCATGGACAGGGCTTTCTGCTCGAAGGCATCACTGTTCTACAACAAGCCCGCCGCCGCCATCGTAAGTTGCCGACGCGGGGGTGCACAGGGTGCTTTTGAGGATATGAACAGATACTTCAACTTCGCCTGTATGCCCGTGGTTTCGTCTAACTACTGGAACGAGGTTCACGGTAATACTCCCGAGGAGATTGTCCAGGACCTTGAGGGTATGCAGACCATGCGCCAATTAGGACGCAACATGGCATGGATGCTGAAATGTATCGAGGCTGGAAAGGCTGCTGGCATTGCATATCCTGAGCAAGAGGCTAAGGTAAAGACGAACTTTATTAGGTAATTAAGAATGAAGAGTGAAGAATGAAGAGTGAAGAATGAAGAATGAAGAGTGAAGAATGAAGAAACAACGTTCGGCGACCGAAGGGAAAGCCAATGGCTGCGCGTTTTATAGGCTGAGACTTATATTTTTGTTGACTGTTATGGGGGTGACGACATCTTTGTTGGCACAGACAGTGGAACATCCGGAAGACCGACAGGTGGATATGGATGACCCTACGTTTGTGCCTACCGTAAAGGTGGGAAAGGTGCTCGACAAGGGGGACAGCATACAGTATATGGAGATGAACAACGTGTATGTATATCCTAATCTCACGTTCAAAAACGCCAAACAGGCGGCAGCATATAACCGACTGGTGAAGAACGTGAAAACAGTATTGCCCATAGCCAAGGAGGTCAACCAGATAATCGTGGAGACTTACGAGTATCTCGAAACTCTCCCCGACAAGAAGTCAAAGGACGAGCACATGAAACGCGTGGAAAAAAGCATATTCAAGGAATACAAGCCAAGGATGAAGAAGCTTACCTATTCTCAGGGCAAGCTTCTCATCAAGCTTGTTTATCGTGAATGTGACTCGCGCTCATACGACATCATACAGGCTTTCCTCGGTCCTATCAGGGCAGGATTCTATCAGGCATTCGCATCTCTCTTCGGGGCAAGCCTGAAAAAGGCATACGACGCCGAAGGCACCGACCGACTCACCGAGAGGGTTGTATTGATGGTGGAAGCGGGACAGATTTGAGTCTTTGTGTTTAAATATAAAAAAACTCTGTTACTCAGTGACTCTGTGTTATCATATTATTTCTCGCTGAACAACACTTGGATGACGGTTTGACCTACTGCTTTTAGGGTGTTGCGGTCGATGTTCTCCATTGTGTCGTTCACTGTGTGCCATGTGGGACCGAAGGAACTTTGCTCGCAGTTGGCATAGAAGGGAATGATGTCTATTGTGGGGATATTTGCCTTCTCGTTCACGGGGACATGGTCGTCGGTAATCATTCCTCCATCGGCATCGGGGAAGAAACTGCTGTAACCGGCAACCTTGGCTGCCGCCCATACCTTTTCAACTATCGTGGAGGCATACTGCTGGGACACTGCCTCGCGATGGAACACTGCTCCCGCACCGCCTACCATATCAAGGAGAATGCCAAAACGGGCCTTATAACCCACGCTATGTGCCTTCTCCGACCAATATTTCGCTCCCAATGCCCATGTGTCGCCATCCGTCTCGGCATCACTCCATTGGGGTATTCCCCAATCCTCGGCATCGAAACATACGAAATCAACTCCCACATTAATGCTGTCGGCTCTCTGCAATAGACGGGCTATCTCGAGCATCACAGCCACTCCACTGGCTCCATCGTTGGCACCCATCACCGGTTTGCGCCAGTTGGCACTGTCTGGGTCATTATCCGCCCAGGGACGGCTGTCCCAATGAGCACAGAGAAGTATGCGCTCCTTGCTTCCAGGACGGAAACTGGCAATAATATTGCGGCAGTTGAGCTTTGTGCCGTCATATCCTGTAACCACGGTTTCCTGACGGCTTACAGCCATTCCGAAATGCCTGAACTTTGCCTCTATCCAGTCGCCACACAGGTCATGCTCCTCGCTATTCATCAGTCGAGGTCCAAAGTCACACTGGGCTGCACAATAAGCGTAAGCACTGTCGGCAGAAAACTCCGGACCAACAGCAACAGCCTCAGCCACAGTCTTCTTGGAATTTCCACACGAAGCCACAAAAAATGCGGCTATATATATAAATAATAATGTATGAAGTGATTTCATAGTAATCTATTATTGTTTCTTTCTCTGTATATCTGCCATCACCCTTAGGAAGTTTCCACCGAGGATGGCCTGTATTTCTTGCTCATTGTATCGATTGGACATAAGCATACGGGTGAAGTTGACGAAATCGGCTGATGACGCCATTCCCCTCACTCCTCCATCGCCGTCGAAGTCGGTGCCTATACCAACATGGTCGATACCCATGATATCCACGGCATGGTCGAGATGCGCAAGCACATCCCTCACCGTTGCCTCTCCGTCAGAACGGAGGAAACCATGGTAGATGGTTATCTGGCATACTCCCCCCTTGGCTGCCAAAGCCTTCATCTGCTCGTCGGTAAGATTGCGGGGATGGTCGCAGAGGGCACGGCAACTGCTGTGGCTGCATACTATAGGGGTTGCACTGATATCCATTGCATCCCAAAAACTCTTCTCGGCAGCATGACTAAGGTCAACCATTATCCCGAGACGGTTCATCTCGCGGATAACCCTCTCGCCAAATTCACTCACTCCATTATGAGTGGATTCCCCGCGGCAACTGTCGCAGATATCGTTATCACCGTTATGGCAGAGTGTGATATACACAACTCCCCTGTCGGCAAAGTACTTGACGTTGTCTATATTGCCTTCGAGAGCCAGACCGTTCTCTATGCCAAGCATTATGGACTTCAGTCCTCTACGCTTGTTGGCCCACAGTTGGTCGGGAGTGCGTGCAAGGGCAAGATACTTACTGTTTTCGGATACTATGTCCTCTATCTTGTTGAATATCAGGTCAGCATATTCCTTGGGACCGTTTACGTCGAAGCGCACATTCTGACGGAATGTCTCATTCTTCTTGGGTTGCGGCAGATATGCCACCATGATTGTAGAGTCCTGTCTGCCGTCGGTCATCTTGTGCAAATCAACAAGGAGCTTAGGGTCACGGCGGTCGAAGCGCACTCCGTCGGCAAAGAACATCGGCGTGTCGCAATGGGTGTCGAGAGTAAGTATGCGGTGATGCATCGTGCAGGCTTGACGATAATGCGAAGCCTCAGCCACAAGCCACTTGAACAGGGGCAGGCCTTCCTCAATACATTCAGGATGCCACTGCACACCGATGATAGACTTCATCTCGCTGCTTTCCATAGCCTCGATGATGCCGTCGGCAGAACGTGCCGTTGTGCGGAACTTGTCGCCTGTATCGCCTACAGCCTGATGATGGAAGGAATTGACGTATATTCTTTCCTTACCATATATATTATAAAGGTGGGAATCAGTGGAAACAGTGACGGAATGAGTGGGCACACCGCGATGTGCATCCTGACTGTGTTTGATGAGTCCGTCGGTATCACCAATGTCCTGTCTCACCCGTCCTCCCAAAGCCATGGCAAGAGTCTGTATGCCACGGCAAATACCCAACATAGGTATCTGTCGGTTATACGCAAGTCGGGTGATGAGCAGTTCGGGAATATCCCTCACGCCATTGATGGAATGTAGTCGGGGCGATGGTTCCTCGCCACACAGCAGGGGGTTATAGTCGCCGCCTCCACTGAGCACAAGAGCGTCGATGCGTTCGAGAGTGTTAATAATGACATCAGTATTGTCAACGGGAGGTATTATTAAGGGCACACCACCCGCTGCCACTATCATCTTGTAGTAGCCCTCCGCCAGCATGCCCTTGCCATCGTCATAATTGGCGGTTATACCAATAACAGGCTGGCTCTTAGCCTCCGGAAATCCTCCGTAAACTTCATCAAGCCTACCCTTCCAATCCAGCAACATTCCTAATTCCTAATTCCTAATTAAAAACTCAGTCCACATGCACAGGTATCTCTCTCTTGATGCTCTGTTCGAGAGATATCAGAGTCTCAGTGGCTACAACACCGGGAATACCCTGCAACTGGTCGTTGAGCAACGACATGAGCTGCTCATTGTCACGGGCATAGAGTTTGACGAGCATAGTGTATGGACCGGTGGTGAAATGACACTCCACAATCTCGGGGATGTGAACAAGCCGCTCCACCACCTCTTTATACATATTTCCCTTCTCGAGTGTTATTCCAACGTATGTACAAGTGGAATACCCGAGACTCTTGGGGTTGACATCAAATCCGCTGCCCATGATGACATTGGCTTCGATAAGGTGCTGCACCCTCTGATGAATGGCCGCACGCGAAACGTTACACTCAGCTGCCACATCCTTAAAAGGAATACGGGCATTCTTTGACAAGATACTCAGTATCTTTTTGTCAAGATTGTCTATTTTTTCCATTGCCTTTTTACTGTTAATTATACACATGTTTGCAAATTGTCAGCAAAAGTAGGCATTTTTATTTATATGGACAAGTATTTTGAGCAAAAAATTGCAAAAACACCTGTTTTTCTATCATTTTGGTGGACAAAGACGTGAAAATAGCTCATTCATACCCTCAGAAGCACCCTTTTGTATCTGTTCCACGTCCGAAACGGGAGCATGCACCGGTTTGGGGTCAATTAGGTAGATAGGCACACCGGCACGCACATATCTCACCAATCCCGCGGCAGGATAGACATTAAGCGAAGTACCTATTATTATAAATATGTCGGCTTCCATGGCTTCGCGTGCCGCCGGCTCAATCATAGGCACTGCCTCGCCGAAGAATACGATGAACGGACGGAGCAGCGAACCGTCGCCTGCCTTTGTTCCCAGTTCCACGGTAGGATTCTCCGCGGTGAGCTGCACGTGGTAGCGCTCATCATCGGGGTCGATGCTCGAGCACATCTTCATAAGTTCACCATGGAGGTGAATAACCTTTTGTGAACCGGCACGCTCATGTAGGTTATCCACATTCTGCGTCACCACCGTCACATCGTAGTACTTCTGCAGTGCAGCCACAAGCTCATGTCCCTTGTTGGGCTTCACGTCGGCATACTTGGTGCGCAACATATTATAGAAATTGTTAACCAAGGTGGGATCAGCCTCCCAACCCTCATGACTTGCCACCTGCTGTACGGGATATTTCTCCCACAGTCCGTCGGCATCGCGGAATGTAGATATTCCACTCTCTGCAGACATACCTGCACCTGTTAAAACAACGATTTTTTTCATACTTTTCTCCTTATTTCTTCTTAAAGATGCACAAAAATAGTGATTTTTCCCGAAATATGTGCACTAAATCAAAGAAAAAGTGTAACTTTGCACGATTTATTAATGATAATTGCCCCAAAAGGGGGTAAAAATTTTAATTTTTAACATAAAAGAAAGCATGGATAAACTTAGCTACGCCCTTGGTTTGGGCATTGGCCGACAGCTGGCACAGATGGGTGCCAATGAGATGAACATCGACGATTTTGCAATGGCTATTCGTGACGTCATCGAAGGCAACGACCTGAAAGTTAGTAACCGCGAGGCGCAAACTATCGTTAACGACTATTTCCAGAAGCAGGAAGAGAAAATGAGGGCTGAACTCGCAGAAAAGGGCAAGGCAGCAAAGGAAGCAGGTGAGAAATATCTCGCCGAGAACGCAAAGAAGGAAGGTGTGATTACAACACCAAGCGGACTGCAGTACCAAGTGCTCAAGGAGGGCAACGGACGCAAGCCGAAGGCCACCGACAGTGTGGTATGCCACTATGAGGGTATGCTTATCGACGGAACTATGTTCGACAGCAGTATCCAGCGCGGTGAGCCTGCCACATTCGGACTGCAGCAGGTTATCGCAGGATGGACAGAAGGTCTGCAGCTGATGCAGGAGGGTGCAAAATACCGTTTCTTTATTCCTTATCTCTTGGGATATGGCGAAAGCGGTGCAGGACAGAGCATTCCGCCGTTCTCTGCTCTTATCTTCGACGTAGAGCTTATCGAAATCAAGTGAACTTGACTTCAAAATTAAAGAATTAAAGAATTAAAATATTTTATTAGGCAATGAAAAAGTTTTCAGTTATGGCCGCTATGGCCATTGTAGCCGCGGGAATGGTTTCCTGTGGCAAGTCAACCCCAAGGGCTGACCTTAAGAGTGATGTTGACACATTGAGCTATGCCATCGGTATGGCACAGACTCAGGGTCTGAAGGAGTATCTCGTGGAGCGTATGGACGTCGATACAACCTACATGAAGGAATTCATCAAGGGTCTGAACGAGGGTGCCAACGCAGGCGACGACAAGAAGAAGGCTGCTTACTATGCAGGTATTCAGATTGGTCAGCAGATCAGCAACATCATGATGAAGAACATCAACCGCGAAATCTTCGGTAATGACTCTACCAAGACTATCTCGCTGAAGAACTTCATGGCTGGATTCGTTTCGGGTGTTACAGGCAAGAATGGTCTGATGACTCCTGAGCAGGCTGGTACTACCACACAGACCAAGATGCAGGAAATCAAGGCTAAGGAGATGATGAAGCAGTATGGTCCTAACAAGGAGAAGGGTGAGAAGTTCCTCGCCGAGAACGCCAAGAAAGAGGGTGTGAAGACTCTGCCCAGCGGTGTTCAGTACAAGGTTATCAAGGAAGGTTCTGGCTCTATCCCCGCCGACACCTCTAAGGTTAAGGTGAACTACGAGGGCCGCACTATCGACGGTAAGGTATTCGACAGCTCCTACAAGCGCAACCAGCCTCTGACCCTCCGCTGCAACCAGACCATCAAGGGATGGACCGACGCTATGGTTCACATGCCTGTAGGCTCTGTATGGGAAGTGTATATTCCCCAGGATCTCGCCTACGGTGAGCGCGAGCAGGGCGACATCAAGCCTTTCTCTGTTCTTATCTTCAAGATTGAACTCTTAGGTATTGAGAAATAGTTTATTATGAAGAAGACTATGATAATAGCACTCGCCGTAATGGCGGGTGCTCTTTTGAATACGGCAGACGCCAAGAAGAAAAAGGACAAGAAGAAGGCTGCCGAAGTGGAGGTGGTGAAGCCTCTTGAACTGAATTCATCATCTGACACACTGAGCTATGCCGCCGGCATGATGCTTACTGACGGACTTATCCCTTATCTCAAGCAGACTGGCGTTGACACTGCATATATGGCAAAGTTCATCGAGGGTTTTGAGACTATTGTTAAATCCGGCGATAATCCCGAGATGAAGGCTTATGTGGCTGGTATGGAGATTGCCAACAGGGTGAAGGACCAGATGTTGTCAAGAATGAAGGGTGACCTTAAGGATTCTCCCGACTCTATTGTTGACGAACTGGCTTTCCGCGGCTTTATCGATGGACTTAAGAGCGACACCTCTGTATATGACTCCAAGAGGGCAAGCGAGATGTTCAAGCAGAAGTTCGAGGCTGCAAAGAAAGCCAAGGAGGAGAAACTCTATGGACCTAACCGAGATGCCGGAAAGGCTTTCTTGGCTGAGAACGCAAAGAAGGACAGTGTTGTGACTCTTCCAAGCGGACTGCAATACAAGGTGCTTGTAGAGGGTAACGGCGAAGTGCCAAAGGCCACTGACAAGGTGCTTGTGAACTACGAGGGACGACTGATTGACGGCACTGTGTTCGACGCGTCAAAGAAGCATGGTGACAAGCCTGCCGAATTCAAGCCTTCACAGGTTATCAAGGGTTGGACCGAGGCTCTCACAATGATGCCCGTAGGCAGCAAGTGGCAGCTTTACATCCCATACGAACTGGCTTACGGCGAGCGTAACACTGGCAGTATAAAGCCTTTCAGTACACTTATCTTCGACGTTGAACTCGTTGGTATTGACAACGGCGAGAAGAAAGCTGAGGAGAAGAAGGAAGAGGCTCCCAAACCAGCCAAGAAACCTGCTACTCCAAGAAAGAGAAATACACCAAAAAAGAAATAAGGAATGAAAAGCGGTAGAGTGTTGTCGGTTTTTGTGATGATGTGCATTGCCGGAGGTATATGCGCAGAGGAAAAGGAGGGTACGTTCGTGCCTTTCAAGTATGGTGACTTCAACCAATGGATAACCCGTAACATCAAGGAGTCGGGAATCATCGGAGGCGACACCAAGACTCTGTATGAAATAGGTCCCCAACAGCACATCGACGGCAATGTGGCATATACCAACAAGGGTGGCTCGCCATGGGCAACATCCAATGTATATGCCAAGGTGTCGGGAATAACAAAGACCAACAACACTGTCTATCGCGAAAAGCGCGACAAGGGCTACTGTGCCAAGATGGTCACTCATATCGAGAAGGTGAAGGTGCTTGGTGTTATCAACATCAAGGTGTTGGCTGCCGGCTCCATCTTCCTTGGAGACATGAAGGAACCCATCACTGGCACAAAGGAAGGTGTGGAGGCAGCCAACTGGGGCATTCCCTTCACCAAGAAGCCCAAGGCGTTGAGATATGACTACCGGGTGCAGCTAAGCGGTCAGCCCGACAGAATAAAACTGACGGGATTCAGCGGAAAGAAAACCGTGAGCGGCAAGGATATGGCCATGACGGTGATGTATCTGCAAAAAAGGCACGAGGATGCCCAGGGAAACATCACGGCAAAGAGAGTGGGCACTGTGGTTGTAACCTACGACAAGACCACAGCAGGATGGGTGAACGGTGCAACATATAAAGTGCTGTATGGTGACATTCGTAAGCATGCCGACTACAAGCCATCTTTGATGGGACTTCGCTCCTGCGACTACGCAAGAAACAGCAAGGGAGTAAGTGTACCAATAAAAGAGGTTGGTTGGGCATCGGCAAACGAAACTCCCACTCATTTGATATTGCAGTTCTGCTCCAGCCACGGCGGTGCATATACCGGTAGTCCAGGCAATACATTATGGATAGACAACGTAGGACTCGTGTATTGATTTCATCGTTTATTTCATCAATTATTGGCGATTTTATCGATAATTATATTTAATTGGTCAATGCCTTGTATTAATAATTTTTAATATATGTAGTGCAATTTGTAGCCTTTGAATTTTTCTGAGAACGATTTAAAAGCACTACCTTTGCACTCGATAATAAAAAAAGAGTTAGTAATACATGTAGTCCAATTAGAAATTAAGCTATTACAAGAACCACGCCCGACATTAGTTGAGCGTGGTTCTCTTGTTTTTTGGGGGTATTACTTTAGTTAATATTATTTTCTCAGACGGTTCATCCTTTCCACCTGACTGCGCACCACATCAAGTGTTGACTTGTCGGAGGAGAAAACGGAATTGAGTCCCTGGGCCTCCTGTGCAGGGTCACCTGTATAGTCATCACCTGGCATCCATTGCTCATGCTTGGGATTGGCATCGCCTCCCCAACCCCAGAAATTGCATCCTGCAAACTTGCCGCCTTTCTCGGCATTATCTACAACTTGTGAGAACACAAACTTGTAATATCCGTCACGACCTACTGTTGTGGTATTCTTGTCAAACTTGAATCCGTCGCGCGGATAACCGAACTCTTCCATAACAAGCGGTTTGCCAAGACGGTCGCATATTTCTATATGACGGTTGATATACTGACGGGTACTGTCGCAAGCGGCAGGCAAGTCCTCCACAAGTCGCTCCGGCTTCGCCCAGCTCCAGTTGTAAGGCCATATATGAATGTTGCAGTAATCCACATTCTTGTCACTGCATATAGTCTCGTATGTCTCATAGTCGCCTTCGCATCCCCATGCTCCCTCGCTACCTATAGATATAAGGTGGTTCTTGTCGAGCTTGCGTATGAGCTTTGAAGCCTCGGCAAGCCATTTGGCAAATGGTTTGAGTTCTTCATTGCCAAAGGCACGTGGTTCATTGCCTATCTGCCATGACATGATGGCAGTGTCATCCACATATTTCTTGCCTGTATATCTGTTGGTACGTCCGATAATGAACTTCACGTAGTCATAAAACAGCTTATGGGCTTTCTTGCACGTAGCGTATTTCTTAACGAAATTCATATATGCCGGATAACCGTCTTCATTAGGACGCGGTGCAACACCTTCGCCTGCGTGCTGGAGATAGAATCCATATCCCCCACTCCATTCCCACGAGTTATTGAGATAGAGCACTGCCACCATATTGCGCTTTCCCATCTCCATCAGGAGATAGTCAAGACCGGCAAGGATTGTATCGTTATACACCCCAGGTGCTTCCTGAAGTGTAGGTTCCACCTTGGTCTTAACGCCTCTCTCGCCGTCAGAGCCTACAAGTATTCGAAGATTGTCGATGCCCATCTTCTTCATATTGTCAAGTTCACGGCACAGACGCTCGCGGTTGCCTCCAGTACCTTCAGAACCGAGGATTGCTCCATACCAGAAGTTGGTGCCGACATAATAATAAGGTTTACCGTCCTTGACGAAATGTCCGTCAACGACCTTCACGAAATCCGACTGTGCATTTATTCCCATACAAAGCATAGTCATAATCAAAAGCAAAAGGTTTCTTCTCATTGTTTTTAATCATTATAGTTATTTTGGGTGCAAAGGTAACAATAATTTTCCAATAATAATAATACTATCTTGATTATTTTACGTGATATTATAGCAAAAGAAAAGTGCAGGCATAGAGACCGCTGTCCTTAGCCTGCACACCAATTAACAAATAAACTATTACTTAACGAATTTTTTCTGCGGCAAAGTTAGACATTTATTTTAAAACAAACAAGTGTTTTCTGCAATAAATGCTTAAAATATGTTGATAACTCCCTTATTTAACAGTATATAACACAAAAACTTGATTATAACATCAAATTCTCAGCAAAACTGTAGATGATAATGCCTGTGGTGACACTTACATTCATGGAATGTTTGGTTCCGAATTGAGGTATCTCTATACAACCGTCACACCGGTCAATCACTTCCTGATGAACTCCCTTGACCTCATTGCCCATCACTACTGCATATCGCCGGTCAGGGACAGGGGTAAACTCATGAAGTTTGGTACTGCCCTCAGCCTGCTCCACGGCATACACCTCATAACCGTCACGACGAAGCTTCTCCACAGCCTCAAGAGCAGTGGGGAAGTATTTCCATTCCACACTGTCCTCGGCTCCAAGGGCTGTCTTGTGGATTTCGGTGGAAGGAGGTGTGGCGCACACTCCGCACAGATACACAGCCTCGATGCGGAAAGCATCACCGGTACGGAAGACACTACCCACATTATACATCGACCTTACATCGTCGAGCACCACCACAAGAGGCAGTTTCTCTGCCTTCTTGAACTCGTCAACCGAGAGACGGTTCATCTCTATTGTCCTTAGCTTTCTCATATCGCGTGCAAAGTTAATGCAAATCCAAGACAATACAAAACAAAAACTGCTTTTTTTGCGTTTTTCACAAATATGTGGATAAGTATGTTGAAAAGTGTGTTAATAACACTGTGAAGAATATACAAGTTATCCACATTATCCCGTCATAACATACGGCCAAAGGGATATCAACATAGTTATTTTAGGTTTTTAAGCAACTTTTCCACGATTTTTTGGTGGAAAAAGATATAAACTTATTAATTTTGCACCGAAATTGGAAATTGTGGATAAATGTCATACTATCCTAATAATCACAAGGAAGATATTGACATGGGATGTGAATAACGCTGATACCACGGGTTGATAACCAAATAACCAAGAAAATGGGCAGAAAGTTTTCAACGTATCAACAGCATATCATAGAGAACATTTCTATTTTTAAAATTAAAGAAAAAGAGAATATAAATATAATATTGTGATGGTAAAACAAGAGTGGAAGGAAAAAGGGTTTATCGACGAGCCTGTTGCCGAAGGCACAGACCTGAAGGCGGAAATACGTCGTATGTGTGAGGAGAAGGATGCCATTATCCTTGCCCACTACTACACACAGGGTGAGATACAAGATATAGCTGACTTCATCGGCGACTCATTGGCATTGGCGCGCAAGGCTGCCAATACGGATGCAAAGATCATCGTGATGTGTGGTGTGCATTTCATGGCGGAGACTTGCAAGATATTGAGTCCAGAGAAACTCGTGCTTGCTCCTGACCTCAATGCAGGTTGCTCGCTTGCCGATTCGTGCAAGGCCGACGACTTGAGGAAATACAAGGAGGAGCATCCTGGATATAAGGTTGTGAGCTATGTCAACACCACTGCTGCCGTGAAGGCATTGACTGACGTGGTTGTGACGAGCGGCAATGCCAAGAAGATTGTGGATACGTTCCCCAAGGACGAGAAGATTATCTTCGGTCCTGACTTTAACCTTGGCTCATATATTAATGAGGTGACAGGCAGGAATATGTTGTTGTGGAATGGCGGTTGCCATGTGCATGAGCGTTTCTCTGTTGCAGAGATTGTCAAGCTGAAGGAAGAGCATCCCGCTGCATTGGTACTGGCGCATCCTGAGTGCAAGGGTCCGGTTTTGGCTGTAGCCGACGTAGTAGGTTCCACTGCTGTTCTCTTGGATTATGCCGTTGCCCATCCCGAGAATGAGTATATAGTAGCCACTGAGGCTGGTATTCTTCACGAGATGCAGCGCAAATGTCCTGATACGGTATTCCATCCCGTACCTCCTGAGATAAGTGAGGGTGGCGTAGGATGCAGTTGCAACGAGTGCGACTATATGAAGATGAATACGCTGAGGAAGATATACAATACCCTGAAATACGAATGGCCAAGCGTGGAAGTGGATGCCGACATAGCCAAGGATGCCGTCAAGCCCATCGAGAGAATGCTTGAACTTTCGAAGTAATCAGAAATTTGAAATTAGAAATGACAAGTTAGATAAACACTTCTAAATTGTCATTTCTAATTTCTAATTATCAATTATGTCCGTGAGAACTTGTCTTTCGGTTGTTTGCACAGCGGGCATTTGAAGTCGTCAGGCAATTCGCCATCCACTTCTACCTCATATCCGCATATCTGGCATTTATACTTGTTCTTGCCTGTTGCAGCAGGTTTTTCCTCAGTCTTGGGCTTTTCTTCCTCTGCCACGTAAGTAGGAGCATTCTTTGGAGCCTTGCCCTTGACAACACGGTGATAATAATCGTATGTCATAGGGGTTTCGTTGCCCTTGACAGTGTCCACGAGTCGTGCCAGCACAACGATATGAGTCTCGTTATCCACAAAGTTGATGGCATCGAGAATTAGTCGGCCTGCGAACTTGCCGTTTACGCAAGGAGCCTCTCCGAAGATACGGTAGCCATAGTTGGCATACTTGTCGGCATCACGGCTTGACTGGAATCCGAATGTTCCGATGATACTCGGGTCGGTGTCCTCAGCGATGACAGAGAGTGAGAACCTGCGGCTTTCCTTGATAGCCTTCAGCGTGTAGTTGTTCTTGTTCATCGAGATGGCAAGAATCGGGTTCTGGCTTGTAACCTGGAAACAGGTGTTGATGATACATCCCACAGGTCTTAGTCCGTCGTAAGCACCTACTACATACAGTCCGTAGGTAAGCTTGAATAGTACTGTAATATCCATATTCACATTATTACTATATAGGTTATATATTATTATCAATTGGCTGCAAAAGTACTAAAAATTATTTTATACTGCAAGTTTTTAGTTATTTTATTTGTTCTATTGACGGAAAATAATTATCTTTGCATCCGAATTCAGATAATCAAGCATGAAAAAGAAGATACATTTAATAATTATAGTTACTTTTTTCCTTGTGACATCGGCACTTGCCATGTCGCAATGGGAGACTGCCATATCTGAATACAATGAATATTCACTGCCTTTGGTGAATGTGGAAGTGGATGTTTCAGGACTAAGCAAGGAGAGTTATATTCCAGGACATATCACTATCGTGGATGCAGAAATGAGAACAGAGGGAAGGCTTATTGCTTCATTCGACTGTAAACTGAGATACCGCGGTGCTTCCTCATTGAAATACGAGAAAAAGTCATTTGCCATTAAGTTGCTTGACAGCGATGGAGAAAGCCTTGATGCAAACGTGTTTGGTATAAGGAAGGAGAATGACTGGATTCTGGATGCAATGGCCATCGACCGAATAAGAATGCGCAACAGGGTGTGCTTTGATATATGGAATGAGATAAGCAAGACACCATACAAAACTGATTTTGACAATAGAAACGGCACCTTGGGACAGTTTGTAGAGGTATATCTGAATGGAGATTATCACGGATTATATTGCATGACGGACAAGATTGACCGCAAGCTTCTCGGTTTGAAGAAAGCCAAGGAACAGAGTGACGGCAGCGTATATGTAAGAGGTGTTTTGTATAAAGGTGAAGCCTGGACAGATGCAACCCGCATGGCTGGTTATGACACGTCAGAATCATTTGATGAAGAATCATGGAATGGTTGGGAACTGCAATATCCTGATGACTATCCATGTTATGACGCATGGAAACCTCTGATGAATCTTATTGATTTCTGTAATACCCGTAATGCCTTCTTCAAACTCCATTACCGTCAGCATTTTTATTATGACAATCTCGTTGATTATGCCATCTTTATTATGGCTCATAATATAATTGACAACAATGTTAAGAATACTCACTTCAGTAGTCCCGATATTAATGTCAACGAGACATACCTTATCACTCCCTGGGATCTTGATTGTTCTTTAGGAGGGCTGTATGAGGGAAGCCATTATGAAGTATATACAAAGATTTCAGAGTTGACAAGCAATTATCTATATTATCAGCTTTATGTTTATAATGTTGATAATTTCCGTACGAATATGAAGGAACGATGGCAAGAATTGTCATCAGGGATAATGTCTGCAGAAAATTTCAATGTCCGTCTTGATGCGTATGCCAAGAGGTTTAAGGAGTCTGGAGCCTGGCAGCGTGAGTATGACAAGTGGAACAATAATCCCGTACCGCTCGATCTTGATGCAGAGTTGGAATATGTAAAGAACTGGTATGTTAAAAACATTTCTACTCTTAACAAGATATTGGGTGTAATAGCAGATGACATTCCTTCTGTATTCCTTAATACGGATACAGATAATATAAAAATGTATAATATTGATGGAACAAGAATAATGTCGAATCCAAATATAGGACGACTATATATTATGGATGGCAAAAAAGTAATTAAATAGTTTTATGATACGTACATTGCAGTCATTGAGATTCTTTTTCATCATGCTTGTGGTGTTGTCACACTATATAGGTCCAAGTTTTGACTTTGGAGGAGAATGTGGTGTGTCGTTTTTCTTCATGTTAAGTGGTTTTGTACTGTCATTGGCATACAGTGGGAAAATAGCCGATGGAACATTCATTACAAAGCCTTTTCTTTTGAGGCAGTGGATAAAGATATATCCATTGCATATTCTGACATTCATCATAATGTTTGCGCTCGACATAAGGATTGGAAATTATTGTGCTCCCACGGCCGCGATAGCAAACCTACTGTTGCTGCAAAGCTGGGTACCTGCCGACAGTTTTTACTTTGTTGCCAACAGTCCGTCTTGGTTCCTATGTGACATACTGTTTTTCTATGCGGTGTTTTCTTCATTAAACAAGCGTATTTTACGTATTGACAACAGAAAACTATTCTCAATATGCCTTGTAGTGCTATTGTTGTATCTATGCCTGATGGTTGTCTTACCCTCATATTTGGTTAATCCAATATTGTATGCCAATCCATTAACGAGGTTATTGGATTTTGTCATTGGTATAATCCTATACAAACTTTACATATCAGACAAAGGCACAGCATTGAAGGACAAGCTTAACACCAGGTCAGCACTTTCAGTTTCAATAATGGAATTGTCACTAATATTGCTGGTAGTAATCACTGCCATTGTATATCCTCACCTTCCACAGAGAGTGAGAACAGTGTCAATATTCTGGTTATCCATCCCATTGTTTATATTGTTCTTTGCCTTGACAGACAGACATGGCGGCATTATATCAAAGACTCTTAAATGTAAGCCCATGTTGTGGTTGGGAAACATATCATTCTGCATATATATCATCCATGCTCCTGTGCTAAGGATATTCAACAGTATATCCGTTCAGACTGGCATATCAGACCAGATATTGGTTCATTTTATATTATTTACAACTATACTTATATTATTTTCGCATATTACCAACAAATTAAATATAGCGTTTATATCGAGAGTAGGAAAGATAATGGTGTTTACAAAATCAATAAAGAAGATATATTCAAGTGCAAGCCTAAAGCTGTTGGCGTTTTGTTTGTTTATAACTCTACTGTATGGTATAACATTTTTAATAGCTGAGTTTTACGACAGTCCGTTTTCAAGTTTCCATGACTTTTTCTTCTTGGCACTCCAATGGTTGGCAATAGAGACAGCGATATTCGGACTGATATATTTTATTAGCATAAACAAATATGTTTTCTGTATATCATTTCCCATAATAACGGTATTAAGTACTATAATAGCCTATTATCGCTGTACCCTTCACCTGACATTGATGCCTGAGGTAATAGAACTTTTGTTGGAGAATGACCTGCGTACAAGTATGGATGTTGTGAGTTGGCAGTTGGTGTTATGGGTTTTGTCGGCTTTGGCAGTGTCTGTTTATATATCAATGTGGCGTTTCCGTATGGAACATATTCCATGCTCTTGGCTTCATCTTGTATTTTCCTTGATAATTGTCGTGGTGCCGCTGAATATGGGAACAACCAACAATGCCATTGTAAAACGAATCCCCTACTCCATATTCTTCACAGTGGCAGAATACCTTGACAACCGAATCAGTGTGGAAACAGTCCGTCAGGATTTCAAGGGCAGTGCAATATGTAATACTGACTCCATGACTGTGGTATTTATCATAGGAGAGTCACTTCGTGCTTCAAGTATGCAGATTAATGGATATGAGAGGTCAACCACTCCTTTGCTGTGCAAGGAAGACAATGTCGTATCTATGTCTGATATATACAGTGACTACAACCTCACTCATCTCAGCATACCCCATTTCATGACCCGCTCCGATGAAAAGCATCCAGACAGGGCATATACCGAACGTTCGTTCATATCACTGATGAAGCGTGCCGGATATTCGTCAGTATGGCTTGCAAATCAGGAAAGCATAAAGAGTTTTGTATATTTTATCAAGGAATGCGACAGAGTGAAATACGTCAGCACTGGAAAAGTTTCATATATTTATGACAAGTGGCTTGACACGGACCTGTTGCCATACTATGATGAAGAGTTGAAGCGACCCGATGCACGCAAACTCATAATACTTCATACTGTGGGTTCACATTGGTATTACAATACGCATTTTACTGATGAATATGAGAAATTCAAACCAATAACCGACAGTAAGATATTGTCCTCAAACTCTTTCGGACAAATACGCAATTCTTATGATAACTCAATATTGTATTCCGATTTCTTTTGGCATCAGGTTATAGACAGGTTGAGAAACAAAAATGCCGTGCTGATATATCTTTCTGACCACGGCGAGTGCATGGGTGAGGACGGTCATTTTATTCATGGCAGTGTGGATAATGAGCCACAGCATTTGCCAGGATGTTTTGTATGGTATTCTGACGAGTTTGCCCGCAGGTATCCTCAGAAAGTCAGGTCTCTACGCTCAAATAAGGACAAGAGATACAAGTCTTACTTTCTTTTCCATAGCATTCTTGATGCCGCTGATATAAAGAGCGGTTATATAGATGACAGTATTAACATATTTAGATAGCCAAGGGAATTACTGTATGAAGATATTACTTTTAGGCGAGGCGAGTTTTGTACACAGTACATTACGCAAGGGTTTTGAAACTTTAGGACACGATGTGACTCTTGTGTCTGCAGGATGTATATGGGACTGTCCGCGCGACATAGACTTAAGCCGTAATATGCGTTTTGGGATGCTGAGCGGATTGAAGGTTATATGGAAGATACTGTCTAATCTGAATGTATTCGTAGGCAACGATATTGTCCAGATGAACGACTTCCATACCTTGCCGTTGAAGTTGGGTTGGAACAAGCTTTTCTTCAAGTTCATCAAGCGGTTTAACAAGAAGGTTGTCAGGGGCTGTTGGGGAGATGACATTGTAGTATTTGACGCCCAGGCTAAAGGTGTACTTGCCTATTCTGACACACACATTGGTACTCAGCCCATCAATGTGGTTGAGAACAAATGGAGGATAGAAGAGCAGCATTTGCCTGAATTTGTCAGTTGTTGCAGATATGTGAACAAGCATGCCGACGCTTTTTCCGCATGTTTGTATGAGTATTATGCTTATTATAATACGGATGAATATCGCACAAAGTTGCATTACATGCCGTTGCCGATAGAGATACCGGAAGCTAAAGACATAAGGGTTAAGGGCGGGCAATGGCCTATAAAAGTACTTGTAGGCATACAAAAGCGCAGGGATTTTATCAAAGGGGCAAGCATAATAGCTTCTCTTGTGGAAAAGATAGCGGCAGAGTATCCCGACAAGGTAGAAGTAAGGAAAGTATATGATGTACCTTACAATGAGTACTGCAAGATGCTCGAAGAGGCTGACGTCCTTGTTGACCAGCTATATTCCTACACCCCGGCAATGAATTCCCTTGCAGCCATGGCACGTGGAACTGTTGTAATCGGTGGCGGTGAGGAGGAGTATTATGAATTTATTGGTGAAAAGGAGTTACGCCCTATAATCAACGTGCGCCCTCATCAGGATGGATACAACCTGAATGTCTTGCGTGATGCCCTGCTTACTCCAGGCAGGATAAGCCAAATGTCGCGCGAGAGTGCCGCTTTTGTGCGAAAGCATCACGACTATATGAAAGTCAGCAGGCAGTATATGGAAATGTTTGAGATACTGAATAAATAGAGTTCATTCAAAATATGTATTTGCCTATTTTCTCTAATGAATGAATAATGACATTGTCATAGAGGAGTGACGGTACAAACGTGTGAAAAGGAAATACAAGTACAGTGACTAAATACACCCATATATTGCTGAATATCGTGTGGGAACTGAACATATTCATTATTCTGTCTGAAGTCTTGCTTATAATATTAGTCACATCCAGTTTGATTCCATATACTTTTGAAAAGTGGAACAAGAAGAAAGCTGTGTATAGACTTATGGGAATAGTTCTGCCATAGTCACATGAAAGCAGTGTGAACATCGGCAGTTGCACTATCAGTTGGAAAAGAATAACCTTGCTTAAATCATACTTGTCGTCATTGGCAGTAAGAATTTTATTATTCTTATCAATTGTAGGTATGTGTGTACACAGAAAAAATGCAAGAATAAACACTATAATGAGCGTTATGGTTGCCAATAATGGATTGTCGGCGAAAGTAATGTCATAATGCATGGCGAACACTTCCTTGTTTGTCATACCAAGGAACTGAATGGCAAGACCTATATTCTCATTTTCAATATCCACATATTGTGAGATGTATGGCACCCATGACTGCCATATCTCATCCACTTGTTCCACAGTGCCTCTGAATATGCAGGATAATATCATGCATAACAATGGTATTGAGAATAATGACAACACACTTAATATATTCCTTTTCTTGCTCCAATATTGCATTATCAATACAGGTACCAATACAAAGAACACAGGTTCGTAAATGATAATGCCTATCGACATTATGGTTAAGGAAATAAGCAAGGTTTTGCCCCCATTGTTTCTTAGGTATTTGAAAAAGTAATTATACGAGAAATAACATAGGCATAGCATCATGAAATCCCGTCTATATACAGCTATTGACGTGGTGCTGCATACTATAGGAAACATAGCCCCGAGAAGACTCCATTTATATTTTATAAATATCTTGGACAGAAGATAGAAGAACAAAATATAGAATATGAGTTCTATTATGAGAATGGCATATCTTACGTCGAAGTTATGTACAGAATTGGCATAGAGAAGCAACTGCCCCATCAGTCCGCGCCTGACAAACCCTCCCTCATAGTTGATCATCCAGTCACTTATCTGGTAGGATTCATAATCCGGGACGTAAACGAATGAATACAAGGCTATGAAACAGACAATGGCAATAAAGGCTATTGTCAATACCTTATGGATATAATACGCCATAAAGTTTCTATCGGTCATTTTTCTTATTGTCATATTCATTTATGATGTGTAGCCATTTATTAAATATGTTTTCCTTGTAATAGCGTCTGCCTGTTTCAATGGCATTCTTCCCGTAGGCTTTTCTCAGTGATTCTGATGACATCATTCTGATTACAGCCTCTGTAAACAAGCGGGTGTTGCCTTGTTCTATTATCAATCCGTTATGATTATTTGTGACAATATCACTTGCGCCATACTGAAAGTCAAACACTACGGACGGCAATCCGCATGCCTGGGCTTCTATTAGCGTCATGGGAAGACCCTCATAGCGCGAGGTCATAAGATGAAGGCTGTAATGGGGATATACGTCCATGATGTTGTTGCATCTGCCGCACAGTTTCACCTTGTCTTCGAGATGTAGGCTTGTTATCTGTCGCTGCAGCGTTTCCCGGCATGATCCGTCGCCATAAATGTCAAGTGTCCAGTCGGGATATTGGCTTGATATATCCTTCCAGCAGTCGATAAGTATGTCAAAACCCTTTTGTAGTTCCAACCTGCCCACGGCAATAGCTTTTCTCACACCATAATAATCAGTATATGACCTTACATCATTTATATAGTTAGGAATAATCTCAACCTTTTTGGCATACTTGAATTGCTTGGCATCCCCGCTTGTGAGACAGATAACCCTTTCTGCCTTCAGCTCAGTGAGGATGAACAGTTTGTTGAAGGGATTGAAGTTTCTTGCCAAATGTGATTCATATATCTTTCTTGCCTTGGTGAGGCAGAAAGGCAGCAGTATAGCTCCTAAAGTAGTGGCAAAGAATATGATGTCGGGATTTAATCCCCTTATGACCTTATTCAATCTGACTATTGCCATAACCATTGTGTTAATACGGCTCAGAAGTTTTGGCAAGGGATTGTTTGTCTTCTTGGCAAAAGGTATGTCAAGATGTATCAAGTCAACACCGTCTTCCAGTTTATAATGCTGTGGACGGTTGTCGCTATATACGGATATAAGGGTCACGCGATTTTTATATTGCGTGGATAGGGTGTTAGCCTTCTCACTCACTATTCGCTCCACTCCCCCGTTTTCCGAATAATCCTCTATAACGTATATGATGTTCATATCTTTCCCTTTTTAAATAATATGAAAAACGACTTGAATAACCTGCATGAAGCCTTTAGTCCGAATATGTCCAAAGCCAATGACTTAATAAGACCTTGCATACCATTGTAAGGTCTTGGCAGCACTCTCTGCGACGGAATAACAATTTTTCCCGATTGGATATATACGTACAATTGAATGTCATACATGTCCATATACAGTTTGTGCCATCGTCTTTTGCGAGTGTCGATGGAGTGTTTTCGTATAATGTCAATCTGTGCATTTACAAGCTCGATATAGTTGTCCAATGATGCCATCAGTCCATTTGGATTCCAGTAATAACGGTATGCTCCATGTGATGTTGTGGCGATTATGGGATTACTTTTCAATATTTCGCCCATCATCCACATATCCTCAAATCTTCTGAGCTGTTTAGGAAACCGAAGATTATCAAACAGTTCTTTTCTGAATATCTTGTTCCACATCCAGCAATGATTACAACCATTATGTGCAAGCCAGTCAATGGCGTTGTTAAATACGTGATTGCCTATATTAAGATAACATTCATCATAATGTCCCACATGTTGCATTACTGAATATTCCAATATGTCATATTCGGGATTACTGTCCAGTATATTCATTAGTGGCTTCAGTGTGTTAGATGACAGTTCGTCATCACTGTCAACAAATGCAACGTAATCGCCTTTAACTGCGTCCAAACCATAGTTCTTGGCCTCAGATGGTCCTCCATTATTTTTGTGTAATACCGTTATCTTATAGTCCTTTCTTGCCCATTCGTCAGCTATTGCTCCACTCTTGTCAGTAGATCCGTCATCTACTATTATTATCTCGCAGTCATCAATATTCTGCATAAGAACACTCTCCACCGAACGTCCGAGCGTGTCCTCATTGTTATATACGGGAATAATTATACTAAGAAATGTCATAACATTAGTCTAAAGATATTATGAATAATATTCAATCTGAACTTTATCTGCTGCCATATAGTGAACTTGCTTCCCTTTCCGTTGCATGATACGGTGTCCTCGTGCCTGCGGAAATATATGAGCTTGTCGGTTATGAATTTCACATTATATTTATATGCAGCCACATTTCCAATCCATATATCGTGCATAGGTATGCTTTTGGGGAATGGCAGCGAGGCATTGAGCACATCCCGTCTGAAAGCCATGCAGCAGCCTGTATATCCGTTTTTCCATATAGTATTGTAAATACGCCCTGGTCTTACCTGAATAATGGCATACAGAGAAGGAGGCAACGGATTAAGTCTGTAGTCAGTCACTTCGGCATCGCTGACTACACAGGCATATTGTTGTAGCCATTTCATACATACCTCTACCTTATTCTGTTTCCACACATCATCCTGGTCAGACAGGAAAATATAGTCGCCCTTTGCTGCTTTCAGTGCGCACTCGAAGTTAAGTGTAGGGGACTTCCTTTCAGGCCCTTCTATTATTCTTATCCTTCTGTCACCAATGCTTCTGATAATATCGCGTGTTGCGTCGGTTGACCCGTCGTCAGACACAATGACTTCGTCGTTGGCATTCAGCTGGCAGACAATAGACTGAATCTGTTGTCTGATGAATCTCTCACCATTATATGTAGCGATGCAAACGGAAATCATAAATGCCCTTATATCATCTTATAACTGCAATTTTGCATACAGTGCCCTTCTCTCCCTCACTTCCGGCAATGGCAACCATATAGACCCCGGATGCAACTCTTTCACCTTTTTTGTTACAGCCGTCCCACATGAAACTACCGCCGTTGCTTCTTCCCTCGGCCACGATGGCTCCGTTGGATGACAGTATCTTTATGTCACTGTTGTTCGGAAGTCCTCTTACCATAATGATACCGGTGTAATCAGGTTCCACGGGATTAGGATAGGCATATACATTGTCACTGTTTAGATTTTCGTTAGGAGTAGTTGCGTCGGATGTATATGAACAAAGCCCCTTTTCGGTGCCTATGAACACCTCGCCATTGTCGTTGTCAATGGCAATGGAGAGTATAATGTCCGAAATAAGTTCGGATGTCTTGCTCTCCAAATGCAGGGGCTGGGTCAGTTTGTCCTGACTGATGACAAAGACACCCGCTCCATTGGTGCCAATCCATTTTCTTCCTCCACCGTCAATGGCTATACATGTTATGTCGATTCCCGACATAAGGTAGTCTGCAAGATTGGTGCCGTCGTTTCTTGGCACTTTAAACTGTACGAATCCCTTTGTCGGGTCGTTGGTATAGTCTTTTGGAAGTATCAATAGTCCAACGTCGGTACCTATCAGAAATTCATTGTTTTGCTTGTCTTCAACAATAGACTTAAAGTAATGCAGGTTGCTTATCTCTGCGCCGTCTTGGTTCTTATAGGTGAAGAAATCATATAGCATGTTATTATTTATGTCGTATCTGAAAGCTGAAGAGTGAACCCAGTCGTAGTTTACGAACCACAGGTTGTTGTCGCTGTCAATAAATGAACTGGTCATTTTGCGTGCACTTTTCATTGCGCCTCTGTCCTCAAGCACCATCAGTCCGCTTTGTTTATGCGAAACAAATGTGCCGTTTGATTTCAGTTCAAGGATAGACTGCGATGGTGCCGCACTGTTGAATATCCAGAGATTACCGTTTTTGTCGTAGTTCAATCCTGTGATAAGCACGTAGTTGGGATTACCGCTGTTGCTGAATGTTTCGAGAATACTGTTCTCATGATTATAAAATTCTTTCAGTATGCCATCCTCAAATATATATACTCCGTTTCTTGTGCCTGCCGCTAATTTGTTGCCATAAACGTCCAAGCACATCATATCCCAGTATTTCTGACCTGTCATTTCAGGTATATAGTCGTCTTTATATATGTCCCATTCGTCGTTTTTGAGTATTTGGATGGCTGCGGGTTGACTGAAGTTCCAGTCCGTACCGGTACATGTATAGAGTGCACCGTTCTTGAACTTCATAAAACCGAATTGGTTGGTCTTCGGCCCTCCGGGATTCAGTGTCTTTACAAGTTCTATGTTATTGTTATATGCTGACTTGTCCTCGTCGAATATGCCGGCGGGATATGTGGGGGCTGATGTCCAGTTGGCCTTGTCTTGCAGGTTTACGCTCATCGGGGCGGAAATGGCCTTGTTTTGGGTGGTTTGGGCATATATGGTGCTGCCGGAGACGGCGAAACGCTTGATGGACTGGCCTAACATGTATGACTCGCTGATCTCGGCTGCGGACACATTGAGCTTTATACCGCCGAAGTTGGTGGCGAGATAGGTATATTTTTCGCAGTTAGTGATGCTGTTGACAGTTTTGTCCTCGGTCATGGATTTGTTGTACAGGTCGGGCACGTTGGTTACGTTGCCTTGCAGGTCAATGAGGTCTATGTTGGAGTTGTCATATACCACAACGAGACGCTTGGCTTTTTGGTTCCATGATATGTGATTTATGACAACGTCGCTCATACCCGTTGCCTTGTCGAAGGTCTGGATGCTCTGGTCGTTCTTGTTGTAGAGATATAGGGAGTTGGAGGCTTGTACGAAGAGGTAGTTGCCTGTTTCCTGTATCTGCTGGGGATCGCTGTAGGACATGTAGATTTTCCAGTCGCCTATGGCGGCTGTTGCATTCAGTATTATTGATGCAAGGGTGATGAGGGTTATGAGGACTTTTTTCATTGTTATTTTATTTCTTTTAAGTGGGCTGCGAGCTTGGCTACGGCATTGGCCCGGTGGCTTATCTTGTTTTTTATATCGTTGCCTAATTCGGCGAAGGTCTTGTAGTAGCCTGTGGGCTGGAAGATGGGGTCGTAGCCGAAGCCTTCGCCTCCTCTGCGCTCACGGATGATTTCACCTTCTACTGTGCCCGAGAATAAATAAGAACGGCCCCCCTGCCCCCCGGTGGGGGGTATAAGGATGAGGGAGATTACGGTGCGGAAGCGGGCTTTGCGGTTGTCCTTTCCTTGTAATTCCTTTAATAATGTGGTCATGTTTGCCTCGGAGTCGTGACTTTCGGCATTGGGGTCTTTTATGGCGGCATATCTTGCGCTATATACTCCTGGTTCTCCTCCAAGGGCTTCCACCTCAAGACCGGTGTCGTCGGCAAATACATTGCAGTGGTATTTGTCGTAGATATACTGTGCCTTCTGACGGGCGTTTTCCTCCAATGTAGTGCCTGTCTCGGGAATGTCGTCATGACATCCCAAGTCGTTCAAGGACAATACTTCGAATGAAGGACCGAGTATGTCTCTTATCTCGTCAAGCTTATGCTTGTTGTTTGTTGCAAATACTATTTTCATTCTTTTTTCTTCTTTACTTTAACTTTTATAGGGTCAAATCCCTCGCCATATACTCCGATGGCGGCACTCTGACTGACGAAGGCGTTGGGGTCGATTGACTTGATGAGACGGAATATCTGGAGACTCTCGCGCTTCTTGGCAAGCAGACAGATAACCTTTACGGGTTTGCCTGTCCAATAGCCGTGTCCGTCAAGGAGGGTCATCGTGTGGTCGGTGGTATTGGCAATGGCATGGGCTATCTCCTGGTATTTCTTGGAGAAGATGAGAAACTGCACCGACTGCCGCTGATAATACATCACCCAGTCGAGCATCAGACACTCTATCACCATTGTGCACAAACCGAACACCACCATGCGGCATCTGGCGTCGATGGCTCCAAACTTGTCGATGAAAAGAGAACTGCTTATTATGCATACATCGATGATAATCAATGCCTTGCCAAGCGAGATGTTGTGATATTTATTGATGACAGCCGCCACGATGTCAGTACCTCCGGTGCTGCCGTTATTTAGGAACACCACTGCAAGGGCAGTACCCGTCATCATACATCCTATCATCAGCGACATGAAGTCGTTGCCCTCGCCAAGCAGTTTGTAGAAATGTCCGTCAGGCTGTTGCACTATGCCTTGCGCCACCTCCAAGAAGAACGTGAGTGCAAAGGTGGCGTAGATGGTCTTGGTGAGGAATTTCCATCCGAGTATCTTCAATGCCGCCACGATGAGCACAGCATTGATGATAAAAAATGTGTATTGCACAGGGAACCCCGTGGCGTAGAAGATGATGGCTCCCACACCCGAGATTCCTCCTGTCACAATTTCGTAGGGCAACAGGAATACGGTGAATCCAAACGTATATAACATCAATCCGAGAGTGATGTTGACATAGTCTTTTATTTCGTATAATATTGCCTCACGTGTCATATTTTTAATTCATTCTTGCTTAACTTTGGGAGTTAAGGTAGTTAAAGGAGTTAAATGGAGTTAAAGACAATAGTCTTTTCGCTTCCATAGGGAGTTTTCAAGGTTCAAACATTTGTCTTTAACTCCTTTAACTCCCTTAACTTCTTTAACTTCCCTTATTTCTGAAAGTTGAGTTATTTAATAACGATATTCACAATCTTCTTGGGGACAATGATGACCTTAACGACCTTCTTGTCGCCAATGTACTTGGCCGATTTCTCGTCTGCCAATACAGTCTCCTCGATGGTC
>JALFIX010000105.1 GCA_022775105.1 Prevotella sp.
TCTGCAGAAAATTCTTTGGGCATGAATGCCGTTATGGTCAGGATGAGACAGGCTGCCACGGAAGCGGCATACATCATCCATCGTAACGCAACAGTCTTCTGTCTGCGTTTCTTCTCAGTCATGACTTTCACCTTTGCCATCACCTCTTCTTCCATGTCGTCGAAGAAACGGTCGGGCATGGTATAGGGCATCTTCTTGCCCACTTGGTTGAAATCAAACTTCTTGTCCATATCTCTTGGTGCTGTTAGTCGTTGTTGTTCATATATTCCACTATCTTCTCCTTTGCCACATGGTAGTTGGCCTTCATGCTTGCCGCCGACGTGCCGGTTATCTCAGCTATCTCGCTGTATGGCAGCTCGTCATAGTATCGCAGGTTGAATGCCAACTGCTGTTTGGCTGGCAGCAAGAGAATCGCCTTCTGCAGTTTGGCGACGATGGCATCGCTGTTGTCGAAATATTCCTGCTGCTCCATGCCAGCCGTTTCGATGGCAGTCATATCGTCGAGCGAAAGTATCGTCTTCCCCTGCCGTCTGCCAAGATGCCGTAGAGCCTCGCGGGTGGCGATGCTGTATATCCACGCCCTGAAAGAGTTACGCCCGTCATATTTGCTGAAATGGCTGAACACCCTTACAAGAGCTTCCTGCAGCACATCGTTGGCATCGTCATGCACCACCACCATTCTGCGGATGTGCCAGTAGAGCGGCCCGCCGTAGCATTTCATTAGCAGACGGAAACCGCTGTCCATGTCTTTCCTCATTGCCTGGACAATCGTCCTGTCGTCGGCCATGTGTTTTTGATTCATTACTACCGTTATTTTTGTTTTGCCACCCTATTTCTGAAGGGTTGTCATAATTAAGACCCGACAAATGCAGAAAGGTAAAATCAAAGCTGCATTTTTTCCTTTTGAAATGACTGTAATCTGACACATTTCCCCAAATATCATTAAGAAAACAAAAAAGTAAGGAGCAATTACTTGTCTTTCAATTGAAAATATGTACCTTCGCAGCGTATTGCAGGCATATCTCTCCTGCATAGAACTTGAACACTATGGGTATATATATAAACAGAGGCAACAGGGAGTTCCGCGACATCGTCGCCCACGAGTATGTTGACAAATCATCGCTCATACCAATTGTCAACGCTACGCTCAACTCAGAGAACCGCTATAGCTGCGTGACCCGCAGCCGACGATTTGGCAAGTCGATGGCGGCCAAGATGCTATGTGCCTATTACGACAAGTCATGCGACTCGCACGAACTTTTTCATGGATTGAAAGCGGAACAGGACAGTACATTTGAGACCTATCTCAACAAGTATTATGTGATATGCATCGACACATAGCCGATAAGATGGCCTATAATGAAAACAATCCCAACAAGGGTGTGGTTCGCGTAAGACCCGACGGAGATAATCTCTACCATGACGTGACCATAGACTACAAACTGGGCAACACTTCGCTCGACGACCTGAAGAACATCATGCTTGGACAAAGTTCGGAGACATTGCCCGAAGTGCTTGGCTCGTCGGCCAACGACAACGTAATCGTGTTCTGGTGTGGTCATGGCAGCAAGAACCAACTGATGTGGGGTGCCAACGATGTGGTGGAAGGAAGCAAGATGAGAGAGATTTTGCAGCAGATGAGCGATGAGCACAGATTCAGGAAGATGCTGTTTGTGATGGATGCCTGTTACAGCGGAACCATTGGAGTGGCTTGTGAGGGAATACCAGGTATGCTGATGATAACGGCTGCCAACCCCTACGAGCCGTCAAAGGCCGACATCTTTGACCACCAGATGAACATCTGGCTCAGCAACGGTTTTACAAGGGCTTTCCAAGAAACCATTGATAAAAATACGGACATCAATATGCGTGAACTGTATTACGAACTGGCAAGACACACCACAGGAAGCCATGCCACGGTGTATAATGCTGCCAAATATGGCAACATGTACCGGCAGACTATGGCCGAGTGGCTGGATCCACACTCCTGATGAAGTGGGGATATGCCGTCTCGCCATGGCTCCATGGCACGACTTGGCCCATACGGCCTGCATCTTGAGCGTGCCGTCGTACTGGCGTAAAGAGAACAGCGGATGGATGACCTGCACCTGCTGCATAACCCGCCGCCAGTCGAACAGATGCTCGTATTCTTCGGTGGAGAGATGGATGAGGATGCCGTCGTCGGCCTTGACGCTTTGGATGAGCGTGTCGGTGAGTTTGTCTTTCTCTAAATAAACAGATTGACATTGGCACGTTCTGCCCGTTCCATATAGCTTGCTACACCTCCAATGGTGACATGGTCAAGTAGTTCTTCACGTTTTATTCCCATCACGTCCATCGACATCTGGCAGGCGATGAATTCAACACCGTTGTCGATAGCCTGCTGGCGAAGAGACTCAAGCGAGTCAACCCCCTTGTTGACCATCAGGTGGCGCATCATTTTGGCACCTATCCCCAGCATGTTCATTTTTGATAGCGACAGCTTTGTGGAGTCGGATGGCAGCATCCAGGAGAACATGCGTCCCCATATATCCTTTGCAACAGCTGGCTTATGTGCCTTTTTGATGGCGTTCAGTCCCCAGAAAGTAAAGAATATGCTCACCTTTTTGCCCGTAGCCGCAGCACCGTTGGCAAGTACAAAAGTGGCGAGGGTCTTGTCGAGGTCGTCGCTGAAGAGGATGAATGTCTTGCCCTGTTCGCCTGTTGCCTGTGGGGCAGCCTCTACACCGTTGGGAGTAGCCTTTTCTATCTCCACGATGTGTATGCCGCCTTCAGAGTGCTTGCTGACAAACTTGTTGCCGGTGGTACGGCACCATGCTTCGGCATCGCGAAGAAAACCTGCATCAGTAGCCTTTACCGTCAATCGTTGTCCCTCAGCAAGGCCATCCATCGCCTGTTTCATTTTCAGGATAGGGCCGGGACATTGTATGCCACAGGCATCGACCATTATCGTGGCTTGGTCATGATGCTGTGAAGGAGTGCCATTGCAGGTGTTGTTGTTCAGGCATTTGTCTGCGAATCCCTCAGGTGTAGGTATCTTGGCAGTGGCAGCCTTATAGGTCTTGAGGCCGCCAATGAGATTACGCACCTCGCTGTATCCATTGCCCTTGAGGATGTTTGAGGCAAGATAGCCGCGCAATCCCACTCCGCAGAACAGCCATACGGGCCGGTCTGTAGGTATTTCGCCAAGGCGTTGCCTCATGTCGTCCAGCGGTATGTTGACAGCACCCGGAATGGTGCCCAGTGCGTATTCATCGGGAGTGCGCACATCCACGAGTGTTATCTCATCTGTATTCGCTTGCTGCATTTCGCGCCAATACACGGGCTGCATCTTTCCGCTGAGGATATTGCAGGCCACATATCCCGAAATGGCCACAGGATCTTTGGCCGATGAGAATGGTGGGGCATAGGCATGTTCAAGGCGAGTGAGCTGCTCAACTGTTGCCCCTTTCTTGATGGCCAGCGCAAACTGGTCGATGCGCTTATCTACACCATCGTAGCCCACAATCTGCGCACCGTACAGTCTGCCGTCTGTGGGCGAGAATGTGATTTTGATGTCCATCTGCAAGCTGCCCGGATAATATCCTGCATGAGAACCATTGTGTATGGTTGCAGAGAGATAGGGAATGTCCATCTGCTTGAGGCGTTTGGCCGGCAGACCTGTGGTGGCCACTGTGATGTCGAACACTTTAGCGATGGATGTGCCTATCGAGCCTTCATATTTGATGCTGTTGCCAAGCACCATGTTGTCGGCCACGATGCGTGCCTGGCGGTTGGCAGGTCCTGCAAGGAAGTTGAGCCAAGGCTTGCCTGTGACGGGGTGAGGAAATTCGATGGCATCCCCTACGGCATAGATGTTGTTGTCGGATGTCTGTAGGTATTCATTCACCCAGATGCCACGCATGTCACCCAGCTTCAGCCCGGCATTCTGTGCCAGTGTTGTTTCCGCTTTCACGCCAATGCTCAGCAACACCATGTCGGCTTTCAACCGGATGCCCGACTTGAAATGAACGGCAACTTCATCGCCTTCACGGGAGAAACGCTCTACTGCCTGCTCCAGATAGAGTTTGACACCTTTTTGCTGCAAATGCTCATGCACAAGTGCAGCCATCGAGTAGTCGATAGGTCCCATCACCTGTGGAGCCATCTCCACGACAGCCACCTCTGTGCCGGCATGTTGAAGATTTTCGGCCATCTCAAGACCGATGAACCCTCCTCCCACTATAACGGCTCTGTTCACCTTGTGATGGGTGATATATGTCTTGATACGGTCGGTGTCGCTGACATTTCTAAGGGTAAATATCCCTTCGCTTTGTATGCCAGGCAGTGGCGGAACAACGGGCGTTGCGCCGGGCGAGAGCAGCAGCTTGTCATAGCCCTCGGTATAGCTTTTGCCGTCAGGGCTTTTTACTGTCACCTTTTTTGTAGCGGTGTCAATGGATGTCACTTCGCTTCTGGTGCGTATGTCGATGTTGAATCGTTTGCCAAAGGCCTCGGGTGTCTGCACAAAAAGCTTGTCACGCTCTTCTATCACGCCTCCGATGTAATAGGGAAGTCCACAGTTGGCATAAGAGATATGTTCTCCTTTTTCAAACAGAACAATCTCTGCATCTTCTGTCAGCCTCCTGATTCGGGCAGCGGCAGTAGCACCGCCGGCAACTCCACCTACTATCATGTATTTTTGCTTATTCTTGGTTGTGGTCATATCTTGTAGAATTATTTGTTTAACAGTATCTAAATCAACACTATGATAATCTTTATATTTAAGTCGCTCAAAATCAATAACTTATATTAAGAAATGCTTATATATTCTTAACTATAAAAAAGTTGGTCAAGTCGCTGATTTTCAGCAACTTTGCAAAGCACGACAAATGCAAGTTGTATGAAAACAGGACTCGACCAATATACGGATATAATAATATATGCAGTCAAGAATTCGGCAGCAAAGTTAACAAAAAGTTTTGAGAAAATACTCATTGAGGTCATAATTTTATATATGATTATACCAAGAAAGGTAAATTTCACTCAAATGGAGCGTTACGGTTCCCATGATGAGCAGACCTACAAGAAGACTCCGCATATTGGTCGTTTTTGGTCAGGTTGTGCACAGGCAGTGAAACATGGCCTTGAGATTATGGGAACTTGGCCTTAGGGACAAGAGCATGACAGACTTCTATATCAGTGTCATCAAACGCTACAGAAAGGTCTGGTACAACCCTAACCGAACTTTAATTAGTAAGATTTTCAAAGATCTCTCGTGCTTGCAGCGCAAGACTGCTTAGCTATATATTGAATTTTTAACGAACTTTTGTTATATAAACCGTCATTTATATTTCTGCGGCAAAGGTACAAATAATAATTGTTTTCTCCAAATGATTTAATGATTATGCAAGTATTTATTCAAATAATTATCTTTTATTAACCATTTACATTTTTCGCATATCTTTGCAACTTATTACAATGTTGTTACGTCAAATAGGAAAAAATAACCAAATAATAGTTTATGAAAAGAGTAACAACAACAATTATTATCTTGTTGGCAACAATTTGCCAACTGAGTGCACAGAATCTTATTGGATTAGTGACGGATGAGAATGAACAACCAATGGAGTTTGCCACTGTTTCGCTTCGCTCTCTTCCCGACTCGGCCATAGTGGCAGTATGCATAACCGACACAAAGGGACAGTTCTGTATCGAAAGAAAGAATGGGGGCCACTTCATACAAATCTCCTCCATAGGATATAGCACGAAGAACCTGCCGGTTTCTTCATTCTCAATATCACAGACAATCAAAATGCAGGTTGAAGCGGGATTGCTGAATGAAATCGTTGTCAGCAAGACACGTCCGAAGACAAAGCTCCTTGGCGATGCAGTGGTAACTACCATCGAAGGCTCGATACTCGAGCATGCGGGCAACTCGCTTGAGGTGCTTGCCAAAGTGCCTGGAATGATTTCCAAAAACGGGAGCCTGGAAGTGATAGGACGTGGCACACCTGTTTATTATATTAACGGAAGAAAGGTGAACGACGACTCCGAGCTCCGCAACCTCATGTCGGAAGACATAAAGTCGATAGACGTAGTAAGCAATCCCGGTGCCGAATATGGTGGCGAGGTGAGATGTGTAGTGCGCATACGCACCATAAAGCGACAGGGCGACGGCTTCAGCTATGCACTTACAAGCCAGGCTCAGCAATACATTTACAACAACCATGACTTCGACCCCTCGTGGTCGGTTCTCGACCTCAACTATCGCACCGGTGGCTTGGATTTCATCGGGAAACTCGTTTACTACAATCAGCACAGCTATCAGGTGAGCGACAACGTAAGCAGTAATACATACGTAAAAATGCCCGATGGAAGCATCAAGCATAACCGGATGGAAGGTCCTTTCGCTTTTATTAGCCACAATAGCGGAATAAGCGGAGACCTGGGAGTGAACTGGCAGGTGAACGAGAATCATTCTCTTGGAATGAAGTTGAACTATGGTGCGATGCTGTTTGGCGATCAGAATCTCGTCTTTGAGGACGATGTATATACAAACAATGAGTTTGTTGACAAAGTCCGCTCCGTCTCTAATACTACCACACCATCTTCTCACACCTTTACGGGCAATATCTACTACGACGGAAATATCAATAAGCTGAACGTGAACTTCAACGCGGATTTCAGCGACTCAGGCTACAAAAAGGAAACCGGTGTGAATGAGAGCAGCCTCAACGATCCCGCCTCCATTAAGAATATTTCCGATGGAGTGGCACGAATGGGTGCAGGAAAACTCGTGCTTTCCTATCCCGTATGGAATGGACAATTAAAGATGGGAACCGAGGAGACATACGTAACCGCAAAGCAGGAATATGCCTCTACCAAGACGGAGATACCATCGTCGAAGGCAAAGATTACGGAGAACACCATCTCTGGTTTTGCCGAATATGCATTACCTTTCAAGCATGTTCAATTGGTGGCTGGCATAAGATACGAGCATGTAGATTTCGAATACACCAATGAATGTAGCCCGAAGGACAACATCAACAGGACTCACAACAACTGGTTTCCTTCGTTCAACGCCTCAACCAAACTCGGTCAGGTAGGTGTCAACCTTGGATATACCACAAAGATCAAGCGTCCGCGATATGACCAGCTAAGTACAGAAATTCAGTACAATAACCGCTTCATGTATCAGACGGGCGACCCGACGCTTCTGAACGAAATGCAGCACACCCTCTCGCTCAACGCCAACTGGCGATGGCTCACCCTTACCGGGGCATACGAAGTGGTCGATAATGCCATCTATCAGCTCGGCTATCCTTACGATGACGATTGTACTTCAATGATCAAGTATTCCAACGCAGAGGAGACAGTGCGCAAACTCAACATCTATCTCAATGCCTCACCAACAATTGGCATTTGGAACCCACGCTATACCGCAGGTATGGAAAAGCAGTACTTTAAGACAACTGTCATCGACCAACGTGAATCAAGCGGCTCACGCGTTGTAAAGCGCAACAACCCGTTGTTCTTCATTCAGGCAAACAACGCATTCAAGTTGAAGCAGGGATGGCTGATAGATCTTGACTATCAATACACGTCACCCTATGATTATGTGATGTACAAGTTTTCCAAGCCTACCCACCGTCTTAACCTTGCAGTCAGCAAGTCGTTTCTCAAGCACGATGCGCTCAACGTCCGTCTTGCATGGAATGACATCCTGAACAAGAGTAAGGAAAGCATAAGCACCGACTATGGCACATTCATCCACAGCCAGGACAACCAATACTATTCTCCATGCGTTCAGCTTCGCCTGTCATATCGTTTCAATACAGCAAACAGCAAGTATAAAGGAACGGGAGCAGGTCAGGATGCAAAGAACAGAATGTAATCCCCACGTTATGGCAAATAATAAAAGTTACTCCCTCATAAAAATGTGGCAACGTTTGGTAATATGGTGATTATTATGTACTTTTGCAGCAATTGTAGCCATGGAAGTGAAATCGGAATGGTCAATGTTCCTATGTATGCCATTAAAAGCTATTGGGATGGATAGAAAGATATGATGTGAATGTTCTACATCGAAAGACTATGAAACTTTAACGAAAACTATTGCTGTCCGGTAAAACTTTTGAAACATATTATTTGTCAATGAAGTTTTACCAGACAGCAATAAACTAAAACCTTTCTGCGAGTTTCTTCAGCTCTTCGCTGTTGAACTGATGTATCTCGAAGTCCTGCTCGATGAGTTTGCCTTCCTTGCTGACGAGGGCTCCACGAGGTATGGCTGTGAAGTTTATCATCGTCTCAAACTGCTTCCACTCATTTCGTGTTATGTAAACATGCTCGCCCTTGATGTTGTTCTCCGTCATCCACTTCTCAGCAGAAGACTTTTGGTCTGCGGTGGTGATATATAGGAACTTGACTTTCTCATCCTTCATCTCCTCCACCAGTTTCTTCTGACTCATCATGCCCGAACGGCAAGGGCCGCAGCTCATGCCCCAGAAGTCGAGGAAAAGAGTGTAGCCCTTGTATGGCGATACAATCTTGTTCCAAAGTGTCGTCTGCTCTTCTGTCCAGTTATTGCCTGTATCTTCAGCCGCAGCAGTCTCTGTTGCCTTTACGAATTTGCGGTATTCCTCTACAATGTTCTGAGCCACCTTTACATTCTGTATGCCAGCCAAGGACTCACCCACATTATTTGACATATAATCAAGAGTCGCATTCTGACTTTCTCCAAGTTTACCGAGTTTGATGTCCTTTTGAACATTCTCCATTTTGCTGACAATATCCTGCGAGAGAAAGAGGTCGTTCATAAATGTGCCTGCCATACCGTATTTGTCGCAACGACGTTGGCGTTCAACACCATCATCATCCTTGTATAACTCCCATGCAAAGAGCAGAGGTCCAAATAGCGTACGGTAGACAAATACCCACTGGCCGCTCTCACACATGGCAAGAGGGTTATTGTATATGAGCTCCTTGTTCTTCAGCATAGTGTTATACACGGCTTTTATGTCCAGCTCTACATAGTCAGGGTTTGGTTCTATCTTCCAGTTGCCATCCTCCATTTGGGTATATGTGTTTGCCTTACGTTTATAGTCAGACACAACATCCTGTATCTCAATGCACTTGTTTGTCAGTATAGAAATCATCACGAGGTCTTTACCAAAGGTACTAAGCGGAGATTGTATGAGAGCCTGATGAAACTCCTCGTCGGCAATGATTTCATTAACTTGGTTTGCCCAATGTTCCAGGACTTCTTGTGTGGCATCCTTTCCTTTTCCGATGGTTGCCTGCGCCTCTGCGTATTCGTATTCTTTCCTTCCATACTTCTTCATAAACTCTGGCAAAAGCGTGTTAATCATTGCCGATTCGCTATTGCCTCGGAAGGTTTTGAAGCGAGGACCCGAACCGTCGGGGGCAGATTCAATGGTGGAGAACATCTCAAGTGTATCGCCAGGAGCAATGAAAACAGAACCAAAAGGTTTGGTATAGACAAACTGCGGATGAGGTATGTTGAGGTCGAGAACGTAGCAGTTGTCCTCGTTGATTGAAATCACTGAATTCTCTTCATGGCGGGTAATCTGGTTTTGCACTCTTGCCGTAACGTCAGGAAGGACGCTTTTGAGTTCCTTTGGAATACCTGACACATGAATTTTCAACTGCGCCTTGCCAGCTTTAAATGCTTTCTTGTATGGCACATTGCTGAAATGCCATGCTGTATCGGGAGTGAAAGGCTGATTCATATAGTAGTCGTAGTTAAGTGATTCAGGGTCAAATGCCTTTGACTTATTGCCCTCCTTGGCTTTCTGTTGCAGCTTGATGCCATAGTAGTTGACAAGAGGATTATTTCCCACCTCTATATAATTAATTTCCTTGACACTTGCGTCGAGAGGCTCGAAATATACAGTGCAAGGTGTCTCTTCTGTAGCCTGCTCGTATGCCTTGATACCCTCAACGCGGAGGAACTTATACTCCTTGCCTGTGTTACGATCGACAATGACTGTGTTGTTGAGGATGGAAGCATCTGGTTGGAGAGTGCCACGAATGATGGTAGCACCCTTCGTGAGTTCAACCTCTTTGATTGTCATCCATGATGGCGCGTATTCAATGTCTTGAATCTTGATTACCTTGCCAGCCATCATTTGCAGCGAGACAAGCAATGTCAATAATGCAGTTGCAATTGTTTTCATTTTTTTATAATACTATTATTTGGTGTTATACTGTAAGTTCTGTTCTTTTTGCCGCCTTCAGGAATCTGGGAAACCGCCCTTCGCGCTCTTTGCCTCGAGGTGTTCGTCCTCTGGCCGTTCAAGTATGTTTGACAAATCTATCATATTGGAAAATATTAAGATGAACCACCATATAATCTAATCACGTAATTATCGTTACGAACTTTTCGTAATGCAAATATCCGAATAATTTTCCGAATATGCAAGCATTCGGTCAAAATATTATCTTTAATTAACCATTTATAGCCTCGCAAAGGTAAAAATCATTAAATGTGATTTTGGTAATAAAAACCATAATAGAGGTATATGGTATATGAGAAAAAAGTCGTATCTTTGCAGCGGTTTTTTTATTTATGACAAAGAATAACGCATTATGGAAGAAATAAGATTTGACAGCATACAGCAGGTGAACGACTACTACGGCATAACAACGTTCCATCCGTTGGTGACCGTAGTCCACTTGGAAAGAAGCAACTACACCGCCACTACAAAGTCGCAGGTGCACTATGGCGTATATGCCATCTGGCTGAAGGAAACCAAGGGTTGCAACCTCTCTTACGGACGCACGCCCTACGACTTCGATGAGCAGACGGTGACATCGTTTGAGCCGGGACAAACGGTGACGGTTGAAGTGACCGACCGCAGCGTTCGCCCCAAGTGTGTCGGTCTGCTGTTCCATCCCGATTTCCTGAATCGCACAAACCTCGGCAGGAATATCCGCAGATATGAGTTCTTCTCATATAGCAGCACCGAAGCCCTGCATCTGTCAGAGACCGAAGTTGTTGTATTTAAGCAGGTTCTGGATATGATTGAGGCGGAACTCAAGCACCCGATAGACAATCACACGCGCGAACTGATAGTATCCAACATCGAACTGCTGCTCAACTACTGCCTGCGCTTCTACGACCGGCAGTTCATCACCCGCGAGGAAATCAACCACTCGGTGGTGAAGCAGTTCGACCTCCTTCTGCGCGAGTATATCAAGGATAAAGCCCTTAAGCAAGGACTGCCCACCGTAAGCTATTTCGCCGACAAATGCTGTCTCTCAACAGGCTACTTCGGACAATTGGTGAAAACGGAGACCGGCCGCACGGCAAAGGACTTCATCAACGACCACCTGCTCACTGCCGCCAAGGAGCAGCTCAACGACGAACGTCTGTCAATCAACCAGGTGGCAGAAAGCCTCGGTTTCGAATATCCCCAGCATTTCGTCCGCTTCTTCAAGCAGCGCACCGGCATGACTCCGAAGGAGTATCGGAATGCGGGATAATTCGCCTTGCATGTCTTCCAACAATCTTGCCATTTTAGGGTCATACCTCGTGTAAGACCGCCCACCGCATAACCTCCGAAAATCGGGTTGCGGGCTTACATAAAGTAAAGCCCCTACAGCGGGAGGATCATCCATTGCGCCACCATACCCACAAACCATATCCTGAACCATTCCTTCCACTGCTTGAGGTCGGTTTTCACAGTCTCCGCCAGTCGCCCGATGTGGTATCTCAGAATATAGTTTAGGGGGCAATCAGCTTCTCGGGTCAGCCCCCCACATCATCTTCTCCCTAAGCGTGTCATAGTAACGCTTGCCGGGGCGCTTTACTATCTTCACGCTGAAGGGGGCGCGACGGATGGAGAAGGTGGAGCCTTCGGGCAATGTCTCAGAGCGTCCGTCGATGGCAAGCAGGAAGTGCGAACTGCGACACTCCACCTGGAATGCTAATTCTGAATTGTCGGCGATAATCATCGGACGCACGTTAAGACTGTGCGGAGCCACGGCGGTAAGCGAGAACACCTTGGTGCCGGGAACTATAATCGGCCCGCCGTTGGACAAGGAATATGCCGTGCTGCCCGTGGGGGTGCTTATGATGAGACCGTCAGCCTGATAGGTGGTGAGGTAGTTGCCGTTGATGTCGGTGTGGATGGTTATCATCGAGGCATTGTCGCGCTTGAGTATCGCCACATCGTTGAGCGCATACTTGCTGCCCCCGAACTCCGCGTCGGTGACTACCTCCATCAGAGTGCGGCTCTCCACGGTGTATTCACCGAAATACAATGCCTCAAGGCAATATCGGAAATCATTGGGACACACGTCGGCAAGAAATCCTAACCTGCCCATATTCACGCCAATGATGGGGATGGACTTATCGCCCACCCTGCTGACTGCCTTCAGAAACGTGCCGTCGCCACCCATGGATATGACAAAGTCGGCATCGAAATCATCACCACGGAACACCCTGTTGACCTCAACCTTCACCTTCTGCTCTTCTACAAGGAAGTGATAATATTCACTGTCTATACTTATATAAGCACCGTAATTATTGAGACAACGGATGATATTTTCTATAGCAACAGACTTCTTCGCCTGATAGCTGTTTCCGAATATTGCGAACTTTAATGTGCGTGCAGTCATATAAAAAACATTAATTAATTTGGTTATTCCAATGATTTACCTTATCTTTGCAGTGCAAAAGTAATACTTTTTGCGGAATAAACAAAGAAAAAACAGTAAATATTTAGCTGAGATGACGAAATTAAGCGTAAACATCAACAAAGTGGCCACTATCCGCAACGCCCGCGGAGGCAATAACCCAGATGTGCTGAAGGTGGCTATGGACTGCGAGAGATTCGGCGCGCAGGGTATAACCGTACATCCGCGTCCCGACGAAAGACATATCAGATACCAGGACGTGAGGGACATCAAACCCAATATCACCACCGAACTCAACATCGAGGGAAATCCTATACCCAAATATATTGATCTCGTGCTCGAGGTGAAACCCACACAGGTGACTCTCGTGCCCGATGCCGACAACCAGATTACGTCCAACCACGGGTGGGACACCAAGGCCAACAAGTTGTTCCTCACCGACGTGGTGGGACGATTCAACGAGGCTGGCATACGAACTTCCATCTTCGTGGATCCCGACGAGGAGATGGTGGCTTACGCCAAGGAATGTGGTGCCGACAGAGTGGAGCTTTACACCGAACCTTACGCCGCCAACTATCTGCGCGACCGCGAGGCTGCCATTGCCCCGTTCATCAAGGCCGCCGAGGAGGCACGCCGCCAGGGTCTCGGTCTGAATGCCGGACACGACCTCAGTCTTGTCAACCTTCATTATTATCACAAGATGATTCCATGGACTGACGAGGTGAGCATAGGTCATGCCATCATCTGCGATGCCCTGTATATGGGACTGCACGAGACAATCAGGCAGTATCTGGCTGCTATCGTAAATGAAGAGTGAAGAATGTTCTAAATTGTAATTTCTAAATAAAAAAATATTGCTATGGCCAAAGTTTATGAATTTCTTGCCAATGGCTTCGAGGAAGTTGAAGCCTTGACACCAGTGGATGTTCTGCGCAGAGCAGGCATCGAAGTACGTACCGTAAGTATCACGGGCAGTGAATTTGTCAAGGGTGCGCACAACGTAATCATTAAGGCCGACAAGGTTTTTGATGAATGTAAGTTTGACGATGCTGACCTGCTTATCTTGCCTGGAGGCATGCCCGGTGCCACCAACCTGAACGACCATCAGGGTCTGCGCAATCTTCTCGTTGAGCATAACCTCAGACACAAGAAGATTGCCGCCATCTGTGCCGCTCCGCTCGTTCTTGGCGGTCTGGGATTGCTGAAGGACAAGAAGGCTACTTGCTATCCCGGATTTGAGAAATATCTCACAGGTGCTGAATACACCGCAGAATTAGTTACGGTGGATGCCAACATCACCACCGGAGAAGGTCCTGCCGCATCATTCGAGTTTGCCTACACACTGCTCAGACAGATTGCAGGAAGCAAACCTGTTGAGGAAATCAGCGAGGGAATGATGTACAAGCACCTGGAGGAGACTATTAAGAATTAAGAATTCAACTTTCGCAAGTAATTTTGAACCACAGAGTTTAAGAGATTGAGAGATTTCATATTCTTAAAGAGTTTGAATGCCAAGGCATTTAGAGGTCTCAGAGGGCTGCGCATTATGTCTGCCGTATGGAGGCTCTGCGTCCTCCGTCGCTTGCGACCAACTCTATATAGCAAGGAGAGCCTGTGCTCGAGACTAATCTCAACTCTCCCCCTAAATTAGGGGGAGTACCCCAACGGGGGGAGGGGGTCTGACATCCGCATGTTAATGGACAAAACATCCGCAGAGTGACAGACCTCTCCACCCCTTAGGGGGGAAACATTGAAATCAAATGAAATAGTGATTAATGTCTTGGATAATACTATAATCTGTGGTAAAAAAAATAAATAAGGGATTATGGACTATATAATAATAGTGGCTGGAGGAAAGGGACTGAGGATGGGGAGCGACATCCCCAAGCAGTTCCTTCCTGTTGACGGACTGCCGGTGCTGATGCGCACCATACGCCGCTTCCGCGAATACAGTGCCGATATCAATATCATCCTCGTGCTGCCCAAGTCACAACAGGACTATTGGCAGTCGCTGTGCAAGGAATACGGCTTTGACGAAAGATACAGTATCGCCGACGGTGGCGAGACCCGTTTTCATTCAGTGAGCAACGGTCTTGCCCTCATCCCCGACGATGCCGATGGTGTCGTGGGAGTGCATGACGGTGTGCGCCCGTTCCCCTCCATTGAAGTCATCACGGGATGCTATGTGACGGCACGCCAGCAGGGGGCTGTCATCCCCGTCATCCCCGTAGTGGAGACAGTGCGCCATATAGAAGGCGACAACAGCCGCACAGTGCCAAGGGATGAATACCGCCTCGTGCAAACTCCGCAGACCTTCGACATCCAGCTCCTCAAACGGGCATACCGCCAGCCCTTCACCCCCATGTTCACCGACGATGCCTCCGTTGTGGAAGCCCTTGGCGAGAGCATCACCCTCGTGGAAGGCAACCGCGAGAATATCAAAATCACAACCCCGTTTGATCTTAAAATCGCCCAAGCGATTTTAAGAAATGAAGAATGAAGAATGAAGAATGAAGAATGAAGAATGAAGAATGAAGAATGAAGAATGAAGAATGAAGAATGAAGAATGAAGAATGGCTGCGCGAACCGAGAGCAGAGTCGAGCTTGCTCGAACTATGCCAAGGTGAAGCCAGCCATCGACAAAGTCAATGAAGAATCCCTCAGCCACCGTTCTCGTGAGTTTTGCTCACGAGCCTAAAATGAACAAATGCCCACTATCCTCGATTCCGAAATAAAATACCTCCCTGGCGTAGGGCCTCAAAGGGATAAGATGCTGAAAGACGAACTCGGCATCCACACCTTTAATG
>JALFIX010000115.1 GCA_022775105.1 Prevotella sp.
GAATCGTTAAATTCAAAGATGAAGGGATTCCGTTCTGAACTGAGAGGGGTACGAGATATGCCTTTCTTTATGTATCGTTGCGCCATGATATTTTAGGTAGTCATGGTGCTAAGTCATCCACGGAGAATATCTACTGAGCCATATTTATGTTACCATAACCATTTATGTTGAAATAGCCATTAGAAACACTTATGTTTTGTGGATAACCGAATAATAAGGCGCCACCTCCTTGCTCAGTGCCTAAAATATTGGTAATACTTGCAGAACGAAATTCTTCACCTGCATACCATTGGAAAGGCTTATTAACATCAGAATTCTCATCAATTGTAGTTGTAATTGTCATTGTCTCATAATCGTCAGTGGCGAAGTAGATATTTTCTTTTGACAATGTCAAATCAGATGTAAGAATCTGAATTCTTGTTATTTGATCTAACGACGGATCGGTCACTTGACCAGCTGCTTGAAGAGTAATCTCGCCAAAAACTATCTTCGTGTCAGATGTCGTAAAATCGGTTATATACGAAGATGAACTATAATTCCCACCACAACAAATTTTTACCCTATATTGAGCAGTGTTATCTTCTGGAACATCCACTACCAAATATTTGTATGTATTAAAATCAATACCATTGGGGTTATTAAAACCAAAAAACCACACATCTCCAGAAGCCACATCTGCTGTAGCTGTTATCTTACCAACCTTTGCCATTGCCCCCATTGTGAAGATTGCGGCAAATAATAATAATAATGTTTTCTTCATATACTTATGAATAAAATTAGATTAATAAAAAACAAATATTCCTCCTTGAGAATTACCCTAATGTTCCGGTCTCGAATCCATTTTCATCAGCATCCTCTGTCAGAGAACCTGCCATTAGAGAATAGTTAACTGCGAACTTGTGTTCGACCATTTCTGGTTTAAGATACATTTTCTTCATAATTGTAAAAATATTAAAGTGTTAATAAATAAAATATCAAGTATTCACGGTGCAAAATTACTCATTTTATCACATACAAGACCTAAAAAAAATGTCATTGTCATTTGTATTTATTTCAATAACATAAAAATTATGCCAATTTATTTACAATACTCCTTGATTTGAGAGAATAAAAAGCAGCACCTGCGACCATCACTGGGGGCAGGTGCCGAAAATTAATTCTATTCAATTACTTACTAAAACTTATGAATCTTAATTACTTTGATTTGACATTATTATTGCTTTGCCATTACTTTTCTCACTGTCTTCTTGCCGCCCTTGGTGACAATACGCTCGATATACACACCATTGGCCGGCTGCTGGATTTGACGTCCTGACATGTCGAAATATTGATGGACGATATTATACTGTCTGTCGGCTGAGATGCCGTCAATGCCCACGGTCTCGTCGTAGGTGATGCCGCGGAAGACGATGTCATCCATTAGATTTGTACTGCCGCTAACCGATGCACGATACCACAGGCTCATGCCTGAATATGCTGTCAGTTCATCCACATATTTCAAGGTATATGACCTGGGAGTGATTACGCAGTTGACATCTATATATCTCGGTGTCACACTGCCCGACTTCACTACAATCTGCTCCTTGTACTCTCCAAGATCGGTGTTTGCCTTTGCCCTTACGTAAATGGGCTGTGCAGGCAGGTCGTCGTCGAGGGTGTTGCGGTCGATTATCAGTTCCTCGGCGAAACCGGTATCCGGCAGGAATGAAAATTCCACAATCTTGTTCTTGCTTGATACCACCACGTCGTTCTCTAGTCCATTGCCGCTGATATTGAAGAACTGCTTGGCATCCTCCACCACTCCCTTTGTCTGGGAAATGTCGTCGAGAGCCACACGACCCACGGTAAGTCCGTTGTTCATGACCTTCTCGGCATCGAGATACTTCAGTTTGATGCAGTCGAGATTCATTGTGATAGTGCCTTTTGACGGCGGATAGAACATAATCTCGTTCTCGCCCTTGTTGAGGGTAATTCAGCTCCCCATCCGCTCTTCAGCGAGTTGCGGTAGTTGGTCATATATGTATGTCATCCAGGTGTTCTCGTGATAAGCGGCATAGATGTCACCCGTATATTCCTCGGGGAAGAGTTTGTTGAGTTCCTCCACCTTCTTCTCCACGGTGGGTCATCGCTTGTTATAACCAGACTTCAGCACCACTTCGAGTTGATTGGCATCCTCGTCGAGAAGTTCGCACAACTGCGGTATAGCGGGATAGCAACCTGTGATTTTCAGCCACCAGTGGTTGTCGAGCCATGTATTGTCGCGCTTGTTGCCGTTGGAATCAGACTCGCCGTGGTCACACTCGGGACGGTAAAGACCGTCGAAGAGTGAACCTACACCTATATATGAATTCTGCGAACCGTCTTTATAGTCGTTCTTGATACAAATCTTGGTGCGGTCGATAACCTCACGACGTGTGGGAATACGCACTGTACCGTCAAGTATCTTGCGGAACTCGTCGATGTTGATATTCACGAAATGAGGGAAGAATCCCCACTGGCAGCGGGTATATCCATCCTTTGTCTTGATGGTGTTCTTTTCTCGCGACACCTCCACGGGGATAGTCTCCGGACTGTCAATCACCGTCTCGCCGGTAAGCAGCACATGCTCCATGATGGGCATAGCTCCCGATGCTTTCACAAACGGCTCGGCAAAGTTCCATCCGATGAAGTTGGGATACTTGCGATAGTAGTCCTCATATACCGTGAGGTCGTGGTCGGAGAAACGGCTGTGACTGCCGCTGGCACACTGCACCATCGACCATACGCGTGCATTGGCAAGAGCTTTGAGCCATGAGTCACACACGTCATAGCCGTCGTGACAGGTGGCGTCGGTGGCTGACAGAGATATGGAAAATACGCAGTATGGCCTAATGTCTTCGGCACTAATTCGATGATGCGCTCAGGGTCGGGAGCATTCCACGTATCCACATGGATTATCCACAATGGACGCTCGGGAGTAATCGGGCGTCTGAGTTTTGTTGTTCCTGATGACTGTGCCACTGCCATTGTTGCGGACAGCAGGAGCAATACCAACGTCAGGAATGACTTTTCGATTAATTGTCTTGTCTTCATGACTTTTTCCGGTTATTAATTATATAATGTTTCGAAATTGCGGTGCAAAGTTAGGCATTATTTCATTAACTGGCACGGAAAAAACTATCATAAAACATTAATATTATCTCATTTCTTGGAATACTCAAGTGGAGACACCCCATAATACTGCTTGAACACCGTGGAGAAGTAGGATTTGTCGTTGAATCCCACTCTGTATGCCACGTCGGTAACGTTCACTTTGCCCTCTTTTATCAGGCGTCCCGCCTGATCCATCCTGATGTTACGGATAAACTTTCCGGTTGACAAGCCTGTAATTTCTTTTATCTTGCGGTGGAGCTGCGCACGGCTCATGCCCACCTCCTCCGATAGGACATCCACGGAGTAGTCGCAGTCGGAGATATGCTCGTTCACCGACTTCATCACCTTTTTCATCATTATGTCGTCATATCCCACCACTTCCACTTGCTCAACCTTGTCGTGCTGTTGCTGTGAGCCACTGAACTTTCCGCGCATACGGCGCATGTTGTCCACAAGATTGTCGATGCGGGCATGTAGCATGTCGCAGCTGAAAGGTTTCGCCATATATGCGTCGGCACCGCTCTTGATACCCGCGAGAAGGTCTTCCATCTCCGACTTGGTGGTAAGCAGTATTACCGGGGTGTGGTTTGTCTTAGGATTGCTCTTTATCTTCTTGAGGAAGGCGATGCCGTCGGTTCCCGGCATAACCACATCGCTCACCACAATGTCATAGCCATCGTCGAGCAGCACCTTGAACGCGCTGTCGGCATCATTGAACACATCCACATGATACCACTGGCGCAGTTCCCTGGCAGTGTAAGCAGCCAGCTCCTCGTCGTCATCCACAATGGCCACCTTGCACTTGCGGCTGATAATCTTCTTGGCGGCAAGTTCATCAGTTTCAGGTTCATATATATCCTCAGGCTTAAGATGGTCTTTACCCAACGGCAATGTCACGGTGAAGCAGGCTCCGTTCACACCGTCGCTGCGATTGCCGGCAGAGATGGTTCCTCCGTGCATCTCCACGATATTGCGTGCGAGGTTCAGGCCGATACCAGTGCCGGGTATTCCCGTGATGTCATTTGCGGCGCCCTGATAGAAACGGTCGAACAGGCGCGACGGTTTCACCTCGCTGATACCCACTCCACTGTCTATCACCTTGATGGTCAGTGTATCGGTGGTCTGAGTCAGTTCCACCTTCACCTCTCCTTCCTCCGATGTATATTTAAAGGCATTGGAGAGCAGGTTGTTCAATACCTTGTCGAAGTTCAGGCGGTCAATCCATGCCATGACCTTTGTGTCCTCTGGATGCACGTAGGTGAAGTCGTAGCCGTTCTGCTTGGCATTGTATTCAAACAGCTTGCAGGCTCTCTCCACAAACTCCACCATATCCGTCTCCTTGCATTTCAGTTTCATCTGCTGCTTGTCTATCTTGCGCATGTCGAGAATCTGGTTGACAAGCAGAAGCCGTCGCTGGGCATTGCGGTCGATTACATTCAGACAGCCTCCCATTTCCTTGGAGAGTCCTTCGTCCGCCACCTTGCCGAGCAGGGTCTTCAGGTTCGACAACGGACCGAGGATAAGCGTCAGTGGCGAGCGTATGTCGTGCGTGGCGTTGATGAGCAGTTTCATCTTCTCTTCCTCGAAGCGAGCTTTCTGTCTGCGGCGTACACCTATTCCAATATATCCCAATACTAAGAGTGCCACTATACAGTATATCATGATGGCTATCCATGTGGCATACCATGGGGCTTCCACTTCCACAGTCAACCGTTTTATATAGTCAGAATACAGACCGTTGGCTGTAACCCTCACCTCTATTGTATATGTTCCTGATGCCAGTTTGGTGAATGTAAGCGAGTTGCCTTCATGTTCAAAGGGCATCCACTTTCCGCCGTTAATCCTGTATTCATAACTAATGGCGTCGGTATTCTTGAAGTTGAGCATAGAGAACTCCATAGTGAAACGGTTGTCGTCCCATGGAATGACAAACGAGTCGGCAAAAGGATTGCCCACCGTTGTCGTGGTTGCGAATCTCGTGAGATATATCTCTCCGTCAATCTTCTGGGAGTTTCTCAACTGCTTGGGATAGAATCCCGTGAGATTGCTGTTGGAGCCGAACACCACCATTCCATCGGCAAGGCGGCAGAATGCTCCTTCGGAGAACTCATTGTCGGTAATCTCACTGTTTGCCGAATAACTTACAAGCCTTTGTGAGGAATGGTTATACTGCCACATTCCCTTGCACGTGCTTATCCAAACGTCACCGTTTTCATCGGCCAAAAGACCGCTAATCTTCATGTCCTTGATGGCATCACTTCCGGGCAGGAGCATCGCCTTGCGCTGTTTGCGGTCATATACATAGACTCCCTCAACTGTTCCAATGACAATATTGCCATCCTTCAACTCGGCTATTGAATTGCATCCCAAATCACGTAGTATTCCGTCGTTGTTTCCCAAATCCACAAACTTCTGCTTCACGGGGTCGAAACACCATACACCGCTCGATGTGGTAATCCACATCTTTCCGCCCTTGTCGCAGTACATCATCCCCACCCAGTCGTTGGCAAACTTCACCTTGTCCTTGGCTGTAGTGCGGCTGTTGAAATACTTCATTGCGCCAGTGTTGGTGTTGCATACTGCAAAGCCATTGCCAAATACCGAGAGATACAAATTCCCGGTTTTATCCTCTGTGATAAAAGGGGTTCCGTTGCCCCCGAGGTCATTGAACATCCGGCAGCTTTTCCCTTGCGGGTCATACATGTATAATGATCGCCAAGTGCCTACCCACATCTGTCCCTTGCTGTCGCGGAACACTGTGCTGCAATCGTCGGGTACTCCCTCACACTTTGTGTATGTTCCATCCACCGAGATATCATACAATCCCTTGTGGCGCGCTATGCAATACACACCGCCATTGTCATCGGGGATAATCGACGTGAAACCATAGGCATGGTGCTTGCCATTGACCGAGAAGTCAAAACTCCAAAACTTTCTTTTTGCGCCACTGCTCTTATATACACCATAGTGGGGAATAGTGAGCCACAGGTTGTCATCCTTATCCATCATTATCCCGTTTACTACAATTCCCGACATCTGATAGTGGTTATTTAGCAACTGCTCATATTCGGCTTTTGTCTCACCTTTCTTTATAATATAAAGTCCTGCACCAATCACTCCGAGATACAGATTCTCGTCCTTGCCGAATTGCGCTGAGGCAATTCTTACGTTCTCAGGTATCTCATAACCTGATGCAACAATTGCGTCTGTCTTGAGGTCATATTTCAATATTGAGTTCGCCATGACAAACAAGGGATTACCGACAGGGTCGATCAGCAACTTCACTGGTGTAATTCCACCGATGGTGTAGTTTTGAATATCGGTAGCTTTTTCTCCCTTCATCCCGAAACTAACGACACGTTTGTCGTTGGTGACACCCCATAGCCTGCGTCTCTTGTCAATACAAAACTCCGAGAGATAATTATTCTTTGCCAAAGCGGTGAAACTGTCCTCTGCCCTCAACTGGTCTTTGCCTTTGTCGAGAATGAACACGCCATAGCCAGCTGTTCCCACGAGCACATTTCCCGACTCCAGTTCAACAAGGGAGTTAACTCGCGGAGTTACATTATTGGGGAAATGATAGCGATGGAATGTGTCGGTCTCATAGTCATAACGGGACAATCCCTTGCAGCTGCCCACGAACATGCCACCCTCTCGCGTGGAGAGCAATGAGCAAATATGATTGTCGGAGATGGATGTCGAGTCGTCGCTAATATGATAATAATGCACGAAACGATAACCGTCGAAACGGTTAAGGCCGAAGTTGGAGGCTATCCACACATAGCCATACTTATCCTGGCACACGCGGGTAACAAGACTGTTGGTTAGTTTGTCATATTCATATAACCTGCCGCTCATGCCATTGGCTGCGACAGTCATCAGGACTGATAACGAGGCTATGACAATGCGCCTCAACATGTTGTTTAGATGTAGTAACATAATTAATAGAAGTAATTGATTTCGAATTTTGTGTGCAAAATTACACGATTTCATCGAGATAACCAACGAAAATCGTCTCATATTATCAGAAATTTGTCTCAATACGCCATAAAGCACAATAAAGCTTGCGACCAGTCACAGGCTGCAAGCTTTATCCTTACTATTTACGAACCAAATTTTAATTATTAAAAACCTAACTGTATGTGCTTTGTTATACTAAAAACAATCTAATTATGAACCTAAATATTTACATCTTTAATTACCGATGCAAAGGTACGGCTTTTTTTCGACATAGCCCCCGAAAAAAATACCAAGGAATATGAATTTCATATCAATATGCAGATTCGCAATGATTTGCTTAGAAAAGGCAAAAACAACAGTTTATAATGATACAAAAATCCCGAATTGCAACGGCAATTCGGGATATATATGGGTAATTCTATTCAATACTATTTATCTCTGATTCTGATAGTCCTGTGACTTGACTTATAACATCTATTCCCATTTTCAATTTCTTCATTTCTCTTGCAACCGACATTGCCTTGTTTAATTCACCTTCCGCACGACCTTCCGCACGACCTTCCGCA
>JALFIX010000119.1 GCA_022775105.1 Prevotella sp.
AGGAAGCTCAACTGTAGTCAGAGGAGAGTAGTTGGTGCTAACCATGTCAGCCACGGTAGTACCGTTGCAGTACATTCCTGTGTAGAACAACCATGCACGTCCGAGCATAGCCTCGGCAGCATATTTGTCAACATGTCCAACGCGAGATGAGTTGAGACTGTTTGTGGCTGGCATTGAAGAAGCAGCGTCGCGGAGGTCCTGGAGAATCTGTCCCCAGAGCACCTTTACGTCGCCCTGCTTGTTGTCAGCCTCGGCAGCGTTTCTTACCAATGGTACATTGCCATACATTGAGGCAAGCTCATAGTAGTAGTAGGCACGGAGGAACTTAGCCTCACCGATGGCCTGGTTCTTTACGTCGTCAGACATACCCTCAGAGCCTTCGAGCACTTCAAGAAGTGTGTTGGCACGTGAGATACCCTTGAAACGGTCGGCATAGAACTGGTTGGTCATGTCGGCGTTGTAGTTCATGAGCAAGTCCTCAGCCTGCATCAGCTTGTCGTTGGTACCACCACCGCCGAGCTGGTCATCAGAAGCCAGACAGGCATTGTAGAGGAACGACATCTGAGGATTGGCATGTATTTCGTTCAGGTTCTGATATACACCTGCGAGTACAGCCTCTGCGTCGGCGTCAGTCTGGGGGAACTGGCTGGATGACATTTCACCAATATTCTCCACATTGTCGATGTCGCACGATGCGAGTCCCATTGTGCAAAGGGCTGTTGCTATATAAAATATCTTTTTCATTGTACGTTCAATTTTTAGAAATTAGAATTTTACGTTCACACCTACCATGTATGTGCGTGGCTGAGGATAGTTACCTACGTCAACACCTGTTACCCAAGACTCAGAGGCGATAGACTTACCGTTCTCAGGATCCATACCCTTGTAGCCTGTGATGGTGAAGAGGTTCTGTGCTGCCACGTAGAGGCGGAGCTGCTGGAATGGGCAGTTCTTCCAGATGGTCTTGAAGTCGTAGCCCAATGTGAGGTTCTGCAGACGGAAGTAGTCGGCATTCTCAATATAGATGTCAGAGATTGACTGCCAGTTAACACCTGAGTTCATCTTGGCAAACTGAGGATACTTGTTGCTTGTGCCCTCGCCGTTCCAATATGAATAAACCTCTGAGGTGAAGTTCTCGTACTCACCGTCGGTGAACTTACGGTATGAGCGGGCCACCTGCTGGCCGAGTGCTGCATAACCTGTGATGTTGATGTCGAAACCCTTGTAGCTTGCGCCGAGGGTGATACCCATTGTCACGTCAGGTGTAGGATTACCGAGGTCGGTCTTATCGTCATCATTTACAACACCATCGCCGTTGAAGTCAACAAACTTCAGGTCGCCCACCTTAAGGCTTGAACCCTGGTGAGAGTTGGCAGGATCGCCGTCCTTCAGAGTAGATACGTATGCAGCGAGGTCAGCCTCGTTCTGGATAACACCAGCGGTCTTGTATCCCCAGAAGTAACCGATGGGGTGTCCTTCCTCGAAGCGTGCCATGTAGCCGGTGCCCTGTGCGAGCAGGTCGCTACCGCCGTTGTTGTACTTCTGCGGAGAGTTAACCTCTGTTACCTCGTTCTTGTTGTATGCAATGTTGTAGCCGATGTTGTACTTGAAGTCCTTGCCAATCTGGTCCTGCCAGTTGAAGGCAACCTCAATACCGGTGTTCTCAACAGTACCTGCGTTCTTCAGCTGGGAAGAGAAACCTGTTGTAGGAGATACAGGAACTGCCACGAGCAGGTCCTTGGTCTTCTTCTTATACCAGTCGGCGTTGAAGCTCAGCTTGCCTCCGAAGAAGCGTGCGTCGATACCGATGTTAAGCTGCTCTGATGTCTCCCAGGTAAGGTCGGCATTGGCGAGACGTGAGAGAGAAGCACCACGTACGGGGGTGTCCTTGGTGTTGCCGAATGAGTAGTTGCTGAATGCATCGTATGCGAAGGCAGCCTCATACTGGAATGCAGAGATGTTCTTGTTACCGTTCTGTCCCCAACCGGCGCGCAGCTTCAAGAAGTCGAGTGTGCCAGAGAGTGACTCCATGAACTTCTCGTTGCTGATAACCCAACCAGCTGAGAATGATGGGAAGTAACCCCAACGCTTGCCGGGAGCGAACATTGAAGATCCGTCGGCACGGATGATTGCAGAGAACATATACTTCTCGGCGAAGTCATAGTTCAGACGTCCGAAGTATGACATACCACGAGTGTCACCGCTTGGCAGACCGCTTACGGTGGCAGCAGTGTTGTTCTTCATCAGTGTCATGTAAGCGTGGTCGAAGTCTGAGATGATTGCGCTTGTGGCAGTTGCGCTGAGTTGGAAACCGAAGTCAGGACGGCTCTCGCCATACTCGGTACCAACGAGCACGTCGAAGTGGTTGTCCTTTGCGATGTCAAACTTGTAGTTCAGGGTGTTTGTTGTGTTCCAGCTCCAGCCTGTACCAATCTGGTTGGTGGCTGACTCGTTGGTGCGCTGGTCGCCCTGGTCGTTCAGGTGATATGTGCCGAGGAAGTTACGCCATGTCCAAGTGTTCTGCTTGTAGCTCACCTGTCCACGATAGATAAGTCCCTTGATAGGCTGAATCTCAATATAACCCACTACGTCGAGGTTGTGGTTTACGCTCTTGTTGTTTGCACTCTGGTTCTTCACCAATGAGGCAATCGGGTTGGTGGCGTAAGATGTGTAGTTGAAGAAGCCTGAGCTCTTCAGGTCGTCATAGCCGAAGTAGTCACCATTACTATTATAAATAGGAATAAGCGGGTTGGCGCGGAGCATTGTAGAGAGCTGGTTGGCATACATGTTACCGTCGTCGAGACCCTGCTTCTGGCGGTGTCCGTAGTAGAGGTTTTCACCCACCTTGATTACGTCCATACCCTTAGAGTTACGATAGATAACGTGCTCTGAGTTCAGACGCAGTGTGAAACGACGGAAGTCAGACTTTGCATAGTCGCCTCCGAACACACCGTCCTGATACTGATAGCCGAGACCCATAGAGAACTTCGAGAGGTCGGAACCACCGGTGATGTTCAGTGAGTGGCTGGTAGTAACGGCGTTCTTGTTGCGCAGAGCCTCCACCCAGTTGGTTCCTGGATTTGCACCGCTCTGATAGTCGGCGAGGAGCTGCTCGTTGCCCTGGAAGTAGTCTGCCCAGTTGTAGGGAGTCTCGCCAGAGTTATATTTTGCAAGGTCCATCACCTTCATATACTCGCCGGCGGTGAGCATCTGCGGCAGACGGTAGATGTTTGACCATCCCATATATCCGTCGTAGCTTACCTGTACCTTGCCGGCCTTACCCTGCTTTGTGGTAACGAGGATAACACCGTTGGCGGCAGCCGAACCGTAGATGGCGCAGCTTGCTGCGTCCTTCAATACGTCGATACGCTCGATGTCGGCAGGGTTGATGTTGTTGATGTCGCCACCCGACACACCATCGATAACGTAGAGAGGTGCTGTGTTGCCGTTGGTACCGGCACCACGGATGGTAACCTTAAATCCGTCACCAGGCTGACCTGATGATGCCTGAATGTTTACACCTGGGGTCTGGCTCTGCAATGCGCCGAGAGCCTGTGTGGTGTTAAGCTTAGCGATGTTCTCGCCCTTCACCTCCACTGTGGCACCGGTGACGAGCTTCTTCTTCTGAACACCATAACCTACTACTACCACTTCCTCCAGCTCCTGGCTGTTGCTCTCGAGCTTGATGTTGTAGGTTGTGGCATTGCCCACGGTGATTTCCTGCGGCTTGGCACCCACGAAGGTGATTACCAGCACGTCACCGGGTTTCGCGTTGATGGAGTATTTACCGTCGAAGTCGGTAATCACACCATTGTTGGTACCCTTGATCTTGACTGTGGCTCCGATTACCGGACCCATGTCGTCTGTGACGGTACCACGCACTTTCTTTGCTTGCTGAACGGCTGCTACTGGAGATTCCTTCGCGCCTGCGTAAGCGTCGGATGGCAAGGTTGCGCCGAGCACCGTGCATACGCCCATCAGCATGACTGATTTTTTGAATTTCAAATCCATACTTAAGTACTTTTTCTTAGATTTTAGTTTCTCATTTTTTAAATTAATTACTGTTTAAGACACGTCCACCCGTGGACATGCCTTATGATGATTTTAGCTTCCGTTATGTACTGTTCTTTATCAACATGTTAGTTTAAATTATTTTGTATAATTATTACGTTTCGGTACTTTTTTTTATTGTTAGAAAAAGGGCAGTTGTTTGACTGTTCTAATTCGGATGCAAAGATAGGTCTTTTTTTTGAAATAGAATGATACTTTTTTGCTAAGTTTTAATACTATTCTGTGTTTTTAATACTTCTTTTATGTTTTCTCTTGTATTTTATGCTATAAAACATACTTTTCCTTAATTTTGTGTAATTTTGACACTAATTTATTGGGGGAGTTGACAAGTTGATAACTCGTCAACTTGTCAACTATATAACATAATGTACGTATATAAGGCTCTACACTGGCTTGAATCTCACGATTGTGCAAAAGTAGCATTTTTATTTCAATTAACCAAGGAAATATAAGGAAACTTGAAAAAAAGAATAAAAGGCTCCTCCCTTGACCCTATAAAAACGTGGTTATTTTTGTGCTTTTTTGAATGGTTTATAGTGCATCTTTGCTAAATTAACGTGATTTTAACACGGAAATTGATGAAAAAATGTCTGTAATTGATTGAAAAATGCTCAAAAATAGGGCGTTTTTTGTGAAAAAACGGCTTCTACTGCCACCTTTATCACCCTACTGCCACCTCTACTGTCACCACTTAACCTGTTGTATATAAGAGATTTAACCCCAAAGGTGGCAGTAGTGGCAGTAAAAAACAAAAAATATTTAGTATAGGGGGCTATTCACTTGTCTAGTGAATAGGGTATCCACTTGTTGAGTGAATAGGGCATCCACTTGTCGAGTGGATAGGGCATTCACTTGTCGAGTGAATAGGGCATCCACTTGTCGAGTGAATAGGGCATCCACTTGCCATCTGAATAGAGCATTCAGTTGCCATCTGAATAGAGCATTCAGTTGCCATTATGTGTCCTCTGTTCACCTGTTCTTCAATGCGGCAGAGCGAGAAAGTATATATCTTTAGATTATATTTCCCAAAAACATTTGGCGGTTTGGAAAAGAAATCGTAACTTTGCAGCAAAAATGACGAAATGACTGACAAGATAATGGGAAGAGAGTCTTTGCTAAGATGGATATTCACGGTTGTGCTCGGAGTGAGTGCCTATCTGTTCTGGTTCTTGGGATATCCTTTTGCCATGGGATATCAGGAGCAGTTCCAGCTGTTCCTTTTTGACTATGCCTATCTGGCGGAGCGCGTTGCTGTGCCTGGGGGTGTAGGTACTTACGTGGCGGAATACCTGACACAGTTTTATAATAGTCCGGCTATCGGAGCATTGGTGATTGCCGTTGTGTATGTGCTGATACAGAGGATGGTGTGGATGCTTGCCAAGCGAAATCTGCATGAGGGGAACAATCCTTGGTGGGCATATATGCTGTCGTTTGTGCCTTCGCTCATGGTATGGTGGCAGATGGGCGACGAGAGTACTATGTTGGCATTTTTGGTGTCGCTTGTGCTAACGCTTGCTGCCATGCTGTTGCTGCCCCGGGGCAGGATTCCTGCCGTGTGCTATGCTGTTGTGGCAGTTCCCTTGGTGTATTGGATTGCCGGCCCATTGGTCTTTGTGTTTGCCATTTATGCGGGAGCGAAGATTGGCGAAGAAGCCAGGACCCGTTTGTCGGCTACAGGCTTGATAGGTTTGTCGGCAGTTTATGCTTTGGCATGGTTATTATTAAGTGCATTGTTCGTGCCTTATCCGGTGTATAGGCTGTTTGCCGGAATATTCTATTACAGGTTTATCGAGGCGATTCCATATATTTTGATTATTATTTCCGTCATCGCATTGCTTTTGACAATATTCCGTATTTATCTGCCAATTAAGAATCCAAAGATATTGTTGCCATTGTCGGCAGTGGCGTTGGCAGGAGTTGCCGCAGTGATGATTCCAAGGGCGTATGACGAGCAGAAATATGACTTGATGGAATATGACTGGCTGGTGCGTCAGCAGAGATGGAACGATGTCATAGCCAAATCGGAGCGCAAGCAACCATCCTTGCCAATGAGCGTATGCGCCACCAACCTTGCCCTCGGTATGACGGGACAGTTGGGCGACCGCTGTTTCGATTTCTTCCAGAATGGTGCAGAGGGACTGTTGCCGGAGTTTGAGCGGAATTTCTCCACCACGTTGTTGACTGGCGATGTGTATTTCCTGCTCGGACTTGTGAATACCTCGCAGCGTTACGCATTCGAGGCGATGGAGGCTATACCTAATTATAACAAGAGCGCGAGGGCGATAAAGCGTCTTGCCGAAACCAACCTTATCAACGGGCAGTATAAGGTGGCAAGGAAATACCTGAACATGCTACAGAAGACCATCTTCTATCGCAAATGGGCGGAGAGACGTTTGGAGATGATCGACAATCCGCGGCTCATCGACGAAAACAATGTCTATGGTTATCTGAGGAAGGTGCGCCTAAAGGATGATTTTCTCTTCAGTGACAAGGAGTTGGACAAGATGTTAGGTCAGTTGCTCATGCGCAACAAGGACAATATGATGGCGATGCAGTATCTGCTCGTCTATCCGCTGCTCAATCGTGATTTCCCAACGTTTATGGGATATTACGGATATGTGCAGACATTGAAGAATTATACCCCGAAGGCATGTGTCGAGGCTGTGGCATTGGCTTATGCGCAGCAGAGGAAGTTGCCGCAGGCGGAGATCCAACGCTATCAGATGTCTTCAACGTGGAAATATCTTATGGGGGAATGGAAGTTGGGGAATTAGGAATTTTTATATAAACACAGAGGCACGGAGATACAGAGTTTTTATTAGAAACCTTCGTGTCTTTGTGTTCAAAAAAAACTCTGTACCTCTGTGCCTCTGTGTTAAAAAATAAAGAATAAATTAAATGAAGAGTGAAGAATTATTTAAATGAAGAGTGAAGAATGAAGAATGAAGAATCAACGTTCGGCGGCCGAAGGGAAAGCCAGTTTCTGCACGAACTGACTGATGATAAATGGTTCGCATATATAGTGGTTTTGATTATGTCGTTTCTGGTATCTTGTACGGAGACGGTGGATAATGCGGTGTCTTCGGATAAAGTGCCGACTATATTCCCTGACTATGTGGGAGTGACTATACCATCGACGATTGCCCCGATGAATTTCGGCGTGGAGGGGAATGTGGAGAAGGTGGATGTAGTGGTCAAGGGCAGTAAGGGAGGCGAGTTGCATGTGCAGGGAGATTATGCCGACTTCGACATTGATGATTGGCATGAGCTTGTTGCGCGCAACAAGGGCGGAAAACTCACGTTTACCGTTTGTGCCAAGAATAATGGTGCGTGGACCCGCTACCGTGACTTCGAGATGCTTGTGAGCAAGTATGACATGAAGGACTATGGACTGACCTATCGCCGCATAGCCCCGGGATATGAGGTGTATAGCCACATGGGACTGTATGAGCGACGGCTTGACAACTTCGACGAAAGGGCTATCATTGAGAATACCCAGGTGCCGGGGATGTGTGTCAACTGCCATACGTCATGCAAGACCAATCCCGAACGCTTTGTATTCCATATACGTGGCGACCACGGGGCTACATTGGTGAAGACGGGCGAGAAGTGTGAATTGCTTAAGGCCAAGAACGACTCCATAAAAGGCTCTATGGTCTATCCCTATTGGCATCCCTCGGGAATGTATTGTGCATTCTCAACCAATCAGACCCGACAGGGATTCCATGTTGTGAAGGACGAGAGGGTGGAGGTGTTTGACCTTTCGTCCGACGTGTTTGTATATGATGTGGAGAAACATCAGCTGATACTCGACACACTTCTCTCAACAAAACTCTATTCAGAGAACTCTCCGGTCTTCTCGGCAGACGGACGCACGTTGTATTATCTCACATGTTTGCAGAAAGAATATCCGTTGCAATTCAAGGAGGAGAAATATAATCTGTGCAGCATAGCCTTCGACCCCGACAAGGGAACATTCGTCAACAAGGTAGATACTGTGTATAATGCCGTGGCACAGGGCAAGACTGTGACGTGGCCACGTCCGTCATACGACGGTAGGTATCTGATGTTCACACAGATGGACTATGGATATTTCTCTATTTGGCACAAGGAGAGTGACTTGTGGCTTCTCGACCTCAGGACCATGAAGGCGCAGCCCATGAAGGCTGCCAACAGTGGTGATGCCGACAGTTTCCATAACTGGAGCATCGGTTCGCACTGGTTTGTGTTCACCTCCCGCCGCATCGACGGATTATACAGTCATCTCTATCTTTCGTGCATTGACGACGAGGGGCGTCCCACAAAGGCTTTCCTCCTTCCGCAGAAGAATCCCCAGGAATATTATGCCAACTCGGTCTATTCATTCAACACCCCCGACTTCACCTCGCGCCCTGTAGAGCTTGACAGTAGGGAGGTCTCACGACAGATATTGTCGGACAAGAGGGTGGAGACTACCGTAAGGTGAACGGCAATGGCTTGGAATTGAATAGTTTGCCGACATCCTCGGCCTTGAAGGGCAGGGAGCCGCGACCAAGTTCGGGAGTATTGAATGACTTCAGGAAATTGTCGTAGAAGGAGGGATGTTCCTGTGGAAGGACGAAGGGCTTGTGCGCCTTGCCCTGACGGTCAACATAGCAGAAATACGGTTTGCCATAGAGACCATCGTCGCGCTTGCTGGCGAAGACAAACCAACGGCTGTTGCTGCTCCAAGAATGATAGGTGTCGGAGAGTGGACTGTTTACTATTGCCAGCGAGTCAACCTTCATCGTCTTCAGGTCTAACATGCGCAAGTCTGCCTCACGATGCCATATCGGGAAGGTGCCGTAAGCCTGTTGGGTATAGAGCAGACGGCTACCGTCGGGAGACACCCTCGGATGGCATACAGATGACAATGCCGCAGTGAGAGTGTCCGCCTTGTCGCCGATGGTTTCGGTGGAGGCATCAAAAGGAACACGGCACAGCACATACTGCAATCCTCGCACCGCAGAGGCAAGGTCGGCAGAGTCGCGTCGCAACAAGGAGTTGCGTGCTGTGCAGTAATAGATATACTTGCCGTCGGGCGAGAATGTGGGGAATGTTTCGAGCCACAGACTGTCGGCAAGAAGCGGTGAGCTGATGATGGAACGTTTGTCCAAGTCAGCCACATACACATCCGATGCAGTGTCGTAAACCTCAAGTCGCTTGCTGCCCGAAGCGTGGAACGCGGGGATTATCTTATTTGCGGAGAATACGATATGCCGTCCGTCGGGATGAAATCCGAAATACACGCTGCCCCCAACCATTCCGTCTGCCTTGATGTCGAGCAGTGAGAGTTTGCCGTTGCGGTTGAGAACGGCTCCACCGCCCTCGCCCCTGACGTACATCATTGACAGTGAGGGCGACTGATTGCTGAAGGTGTGGCAGTTCATGCAGCGGTTGCCCACGCGTTTGAAGTCGCAGAAGTTGCGTGTGGTGAAGTCCTCAACGCATCGCTCCTGTAGTTGCAGGCGGCTGAACACCTCATAGTCAGGCTCGATGAGACGATAGGTGAGCCAAGGGTCGATACTGTCTCCGACGACAGTCCATGTGAACGGCCGGTATTCCACCCATTCGTTCTTTTGTCCCACCCATACTGACACGGTGATTTTCTTTCCCACATTGTCGGAGAGCATTTGCCGCCATTCGTCGATGTCGAATGTAGCCTCGTTGCCGCTTTGTTCGCACAACAGTTCATTGTTGGCATACACCCGGACATCCCGGCATAGGGAGTCGCGCACGAGGAAGTTCAGCGGTGCGATATTCACGGGTATAGTCACGTCGCGATAGTCGGGATAGATAGGCGCATCCATATCCGCTGTAACCTCCATCCTGTCGTCGCATCCGGTTGCCACAATCAGCAACATCATCCAATATATAATCTTTCTCATCAATCCTTTAATTCTTTAATCCTTTAATTCTTTAATAGTGCTTTATACATCTCCTCCGTCGGTTGCCCGTAAGTGGGGATATAGAACCTGTTCATATCCTCGATGAAGAGTTGGCGTGCCCCGGCGATATAGTCGGTGCAGAGAAGATAGTCGAGGGCAATACGGTTGTGGGGATTGGCCTCAAGCAGGGTGATGAGCACCTGTCGGCAGTTTGCCGATGTGCGCAGGGTGTCGTCTTTCAGGGCATACTGTCGCTTGTCGTTGAGAGTCAACGAGCGGAGATGTCCGTCGGCAGTGGGACGGTTGGCTGCTGCCCATCGCCTGTAGGCAATGGTCTTGTCGAGTATGCGCAGGTATTTCATTGCCGCAGGATAGTCGCCAGCCACGAGATTGGTTTCGGCAAGTCTCTTTATCATGCGCACGTTGCGGTTGTCGGGAGAGAACACGCAGGTGAGCATGGCCTCACGCTCTGCCATGGTCATGTCTCCAAGGACGAAATACAGTTCTGCCACCATCTTAATCTCCACTGTACTCGACTTAGGCCCTATCTCATATAGCGTCCCGAGGTTCACAGGCTTGATCTTGTTGATGACGTCTGGCAGTTGGCGACGCTGTGCCATCACAAGGTAATAGTAGAACGAAGCCTCGGGAGTGGGCTTTGGCATCTCAGCCACCTTGGCGAGCATCTCGTCATGCCGACCGAAATGGTATAGGCTTTCAATCTCAAGGTATTTCTCAACATCCATGTTAGGAGTGGTGAAACGACCGAGGTCAGATTGCCAGAACATCCACAGGCTCACTGGAATAAAGGTCATAGAGAGTACGGCGGCAATGCCCGAGCGCACCGAACGGCGGATTGCCTTGCGCCAGTTGGGAGTGGCTATGATGACAAGTGTGAAGAGCAGTCCCGTGACGGAGAGCATCTGGCCAAGGCGGTATTCAATGTCGAAGTTGAGCACTGCGGCGATGACCATCATGGCAATGCCACAGCCAAAGGCAAGCCTGAGTCCGGCTCCAACCTTGCGCAGGAAGCATGTGAGGAGCAGTCCCGTGAGGGTTATCACGGCGGTGAGGATGGCGGCACCGGCGTATGTGTAATAGTAGAACTGGGTGAGGAAGTCGCCGGCCATGTTGGCTGCCCATGCCTCGCGGTCGAAGTATGTGGCTACATAGTCACGCGACATGAGGAACAGTTGGTTCTGCTCCTTGTAATAGAAAGAATACTCATAGGCAAACTGGAAGAAAGCCCAGATGGCTATGGCAAATACTGCCACTGCTACGTATTGTATAATTATCTTCGGTTTCATCTCTTGAAGGTTATTGTCGGATGCAAAAGTAATAAAAATATTTGGAATAAGACGTTAAACCGGATGAAATTTTGCTTTTTTGCAGTCATATTGTCCAAAAAGTGTAATTTGTTTTGGTTACTTGGACAAAATAGTGTAACTTTGCAGTCGAAGGTAACAACGTTATATATATAAATAAGGTGTATATGAAACTTAACAGATTCCTAATGGTTGCCATGGTGCCACTTGCCTTGGCAACGTCAGCCGGGGCAGCCGACCTGAAGGTTGAGAAGGTGAGGTATGCCGGACCGTTCAAGCCGACAACCCCGCTTGTGCTCGACAGTGTTGACAACAAACAGACACATTATGATGCCGACAAGATGGTGGATACACCACTGTCGCTGAATATTGCCGGGGAGAATCCGCTTGTCGATATAGGCAGTTTGAAACTCGATTCGGCTACTCTCAATGTTGTGCGCTTCGACGTATGTGCATCCACTTACGTGAAAGACCTTAAGGTGGATGTAAAGGGCACCAAGAAATACAAACTCTATGCCGACGGTGTGGAGCAGGGCGGCAGTATGTCGCTTCAGCCTGGATATCATTCGCTGAGCCTGAAGTTCGTGGCTGACAGTACGGGCATTGCCGTGTCATTGCCTTCGGAGGCTCTGAGTGCAGTGGATGGCGCGCGTCATCCGTTGATGATGAAGGACGTGTTGGCGACGAGGATTACCAACAAGGCTTCATTGTCACCTTCGGGCAGATGGGCACTCGTGGGATGGCGATGGATTGACGACACCAACATAACCCGCTCGCAGGCACAGTTGGTTGACCTCAAGACAGGACAGAAGCGCACGGTAAACGAGCGCGCGTCATGGATGCCGTCCTCTGACAGGTATTATTATATCTCAGAGGTAGGTTCGAAGAAGCGGCTGATGGTGGTTGACCCTGCCACGGGAAGCGAGAAAGTGCTCGCCGAGGACATGTATTCATATTACTATGCCATATCCCCAACTGAGACCTTCGCCATATTGATGCAGTCGCAGGAAGGACCCAAGAAAGAAGACGGAGTGTTCGAGATAGTGCATCCCGACGACAGACAACCGGGATGGAGAACGAGATACTCATTCTCGCGCCTTGACTTTGCCACAGGTATGGTGCAGCAGTTGACATATACCTATCATCCTGTATCTGTCAGCGACATCACCCCCGACGGCAAGCATGTCTTGTTCTCAGTGTCGAGCGACTCGCTCACCCAGCGTCCAACCACAAGGCTCTCGTTTTATGACCTCGACCTTGAGACCATGCAGACGGTGAAACTGGTGGACAAGGATGGATTCATCGGCAATGCCATATATGGCGGCAGCAAGGACAAGGTGTTCTTTGCGGCAAGTACGGAGGCATTCGGCGGCATAGGCAACAGGGTGCCGGCAGGAGCCACTCCAAGCATGTATGACTACCATCTCTATATGATGGACACCAATAGCAAGAAGGTGACACCGCTTACGGCGGACGATGCCACATGTATTGAAAATATGGTATATTCGCTTGCCGACAAGTGCCTCTATTATACGGCCCAGAACGGAGACAGTGTGAGTCTCTACCGTCTTGACCCCAAGACCCTGCGCTCTATTATGGTTCGCCAGCCGTTGCAGGTGCTCAACGGACTGAGCATAGCCGACAAGTGCGGCAATATTATGGTACACGGTTCGTCGGCTGATGTGCCTTACGAGATATATAACATCACGTCTCCTGCCTCCAAACCCAAGGCAGAGCTTGTTGCGGCTCCCAACGCGGAGCTACAGGCTTCACTCGCCATAAGTGAGGTGAAGGCTTGGAGCTTCGAATCTCCAAGAGGTTATCGTGTGACAGGATTCTACAGTATGCCAGCAAACTATGACCCTGCCAAGAAATATCCTGTTATTGTCCACTATTACGGAGGTTGTTCACCCACTTCACGCAGATACGGCAATGGTTCGCATTATCCGTCGTTTTATTGGAATGCCCTCGGATATATTTCATTTACTGTGAATCCCTCAGGAGCATCAGGCTTTGGACAGGAATGGGCTTCGAGACACGTGAACACCATGGGCGAGGGACCGGCTCAGGACATCATCGACGCCACCAGGCAGTTTGTGAAGGACGTTCCGCAGTGTGATGCCGACCACGTGGGATGTATCTCGGCATCATACGGTGGATTCATGACGCAGTATATGATGACAAAGGACAATCCTTTTGCCTGCGGAGTGTCGCATGCGGGTATATCCAGCCACACCAGTTATTGGGGCGAGGGCTATTGGGGCTATTCTTACAGTGAGACCTCTGCCGCCAACAGTTATCCATGGACACGTAAGGACCTGTATGTGGATCGCTCACCGCTATATAACGCCGACAAGATAAAGAAACCGATACTGTTCACACACGGAACGGCAGACACCAACGTGCCTGTGGGCGAGAGCATACAGATGTACACCGCGCTACGTCTGCTCGGTGTTCCCACTGCCTTTATAGAGGTGGAGGGCGAGAACCATGGCATCATGGACCCCGTGAAGAGGGTGAAGTGGATAGACTCCACAATGGCTTGGTTCCAGAAGTGGCTGAAGGACGATTCCACATGGTGGGATGCCATATATACCCCGAAGAAACTATAGTATGTTGACATAAATCAATAATATTACAGTTTATAAGAAGAACGCGGTGTAAAGTTTGCAAATTGAAAGAAAAACGTGTAATTTTGCATCGTGTTTTTCATAGTATTAGATTTAAGGTTAACAAAGGTTTTGGGGTCGCAGCGGCGGCCCTTTTTTTTAATATTAAACACAGAGGCACGGAGATACAGAGGTGAAATTATGAAGTTTTAGTACTTTAAACAATATATTAAACAATGAGAAAAATCAAAATGACTATCGCCTTGGCGGCATTTGCCATTATCGCAATGGCGCAAACAATCAATCCTGTAATTCCAGGATTCCATCCCGACCCCTCGGTATGCAGGGTGGGGGATAAGTTCTATCTCGTGAACTCATCGTTCCAGTATTTCCCCGGAGTGCCAATCTTCGAGAGTACTGACATGCAGCACTGGACTCAGATAGGCAATGTGCTCGACCGTCCTTCGCAGTTGCCACTGAAGGGCGCATCGTCGTGGCTTGGTATTTATGCTCCAACCATCAGGCATAACGACGGGGTGTATTATATGATAACCACAAACGTGGGCAATGGAGGTAACTTCATGGTGACGGCACGCGACCCGCGCGGACCATGGAGCGAACCGATATGGCTGAAACAGCAGGGTATCGACCCCTCGCTGTATTTTGAAAACGGACATTGCTATATGGTCAGCAATCCCGACAACACCATCATGCTATGTGAAATAGACCCAAAGACGGGAGAGCAACTGACTGAGTCGAAACCAATATGGCGCGGTACGGGTGGCCGCTATCCCGAAGGTCCTCACGTATATAAAAAGGATGGATATTACTATCTTCTGATTTCGGAGGGAGGAACAGAGCTGGCACATAAACTGACCATGGCGCGCAGCAAAAACATCTATGGCCCATACGAGGGATGTCCCGACAATCCCATATTTACACATTGCTGCATGGCAGCCCAGTCATCCCAGATACAGGGTACGGGACATGGCGACCTTGTGCAGGGAGCCGACGGCAAGTGGTGGATGGCATTCCTTGCATTCCGCTTTATTGGTGGCAGCTATCATCATCTCGGACGCGAGACCTTCGTGCTGCCAGTGGATTGGCCTAAGGGTGGATGGCCTGTGGTCAATGGCGGCAAACCGGCTGAGGTGGCAGGACAATCCACTGCCATTGCAAACAGTTGCTCAACGACATTCGCGAACATCGGACCTGAGTTTATACATATCCAGCAGCCCGTGGAGGAGAGATATGAGCACGTGGGCACGGCACTCAGACTGCATTGCTCGCCCTCAACACTCACCGCCAACGACCAGCCGACATTCATAGGCCGCAGAATGCAGAACGACCTCATGACAGCCACAACCTTTGTGGATGTCTCGGGCTTGCAGGCGGGAGATGAGGCTGGAATGACATTGTACCAGATACACGACGGACATAGTGACTTGGTTGTAGGACGAGATGCAGACGGACGACTCTACCAGACGGTGCGCCATACCATCAAGTCGCTCGTGAAGGAAGAGCCGCGCCGATATGTTGATAATCCCAAGATGTTCCTCAGAATACAGTCGGTGAATCCCGAGCGCATCTCATTCCTGGCAGGTGAGAACCCCTACGACATGCACCCGCTTGGCGACATCGACGCCCCCTTGCTCTCGACCGAGGTGGTGGGTGGATTCACGGGAGCCATCATTGGAATCTATGCCACTGGTAGAGGTTATTCCGACTTCTACAACCTCGATTACCGTTGATTTTTGCAAAGTCCACATATCAAAATAAACAAAATAACAACATTTATCATAAAAAAACGTCAAAATACTTGTTTTTGCGAAGAAAAATGAGTAATTTTGCAATCGAAAAAGGATATTTTATTTCGTAACATATAAAAAACATTAAAGCAAATGGTTAGTTACAAGGATTTGGGTCTCGTGAATACCCGCGAGATGTTCAAAAGAGCAGTAGCCGGTGGATATGCAATCCCCGCTTTCAACTTTAACACAATGGAGCAGATGCAGGCTATCGTGCAGGCTGCAGTAGAAACAAAGTCACCCGTCATCATGCAGGTATCTAAGGGCGCGCGCAACTATGCCAACGCCACTATCCTCCGTTATATGGCACAGGGTGCTGTAGAGTATGCTAAGGAACTCGGTTGCGAGCATCCTGAAATCGTGCTCCACCTTGACCACGGAGACAGCTTCGAGCTTTGCAAGGACTGCATCGATATGGGCTTCTCTTCTGTGATGATCGACGGTTCACACCTCCCCTACGAGGAGAACGTAGCCCTCGCCAAGAAGGTTGTTGAGTATGCACATCAGTATGACGTGACTGTTGAGGCTGAGCTTGGTGTCCTCGCCGGTGTTGAGGATGAGGTCTCAGCTGCTGAGTCACACTACACCAAGCCTGAGGAGGTTATCGACTTCGCTACCCGTACAGGCTGTGATTCACTCGCTATCTCTATCGGTACTTCTCACGGTGCTTACAAGTTCACTCCCGAGCAGTGCACACGTGACCCGAAGACAGGTTTGCTCGTGCCTCCTCCATTGGCATTCGACATCCTCGCCGAGATTGAGCAGAAGTTGCCCGGATTCCCCATCGTGCTCCACGGTTCTTCTTCAGTTCCCCAGGAAGAGGTTGCAACTATCAACAAGTTTGGTGGTAAGTTGCCCGATGCTATCGGTATTCCAGAGGACCAGCTCCGTCAGGCATCTAAGAGCGCAGTTTGCAAGATCAACATCGACTCAGACTCTCGTCTCGCCATGACTGCTGCCATCCGTCAGCACCTCGCTGAGCATCCTGGAGACTTCGACCCACGTCAGTATCTGAAGCCAGCCCGTGAGAACATGAAGAAGATGTACATCCACAAGATTGTGAATGTGCTTGGTTCTGATGGCAAGCTCGCTGAGTAATCACGAAACAGGTTTTTTCATATTCCAAATATGAATAAATCAAATTGCATAAAGGAGGCGTATCTTTTGTCGGTACGCCTCCTTTGTTTTCTTATAGGCATAATGATGGCATTGTCGTCATGCTCTAAGGATGCAACTGCTGATGACGCTGATGGTGATGATGACCTTAGGACTGTCACTTTCTCGGTGATGGATGTGGAGAATAAGCCGCTGGCATCCACAAGGGCTGTTGCCGACTTATGCAACAGGCTCAGTCTTGCCTTGTTTGATTTCACATCGGGAGAGAAAGTGATTCAGATTGACCAGACTAATATTGATGAGGACTTTGGCTTTTTTGAGGTGAAATTGCCAAAAGGATCATACCGTATGGTTGTCATTGGATACACTTCAGACGAGGCCGCAACTATATCATCGTATCAAAATGTGAGTTTTTATAAAAATAATATTATTGACGTATATAGTTGTTATAATGCATTTACTCTTGGTGCATACGATGCATCAATCGAGGCTGAGTTGAAAAGGGTGACATCGAAAATACGTGTTCAGATATCAGGTGATATCCCGGATGACGCCTATAAGATAGTAATACGCTATGCATCTCCTGCAAGAGACTTCAACCCTAAAACAGGATTCGGTGTTACTTCGAGATCATATTCATTGACAAGGTTACGCGCAAACGGGTTTGAAAGCATTACCCAGAATTACTTTGCTATGGATAATCCGCAGACGCTCGATACGCTGGTGATAACGGCTTATACCAATGCTAACAAGATTATCAGGCAAGTGAAGTTTGTCAAGTCCATTGACATAGCCCCCAATATGTTGACATTGATAAAGGGGGATTTCTTTAAGAACACCCTAAAGACGGCTGTTGCAGTGGATGACAGTTGGGGTGCGACTAATGAGTACGAAATTCCTGAAGAAACAGAATAAACAGAATCAGGACAGTTATTCATGACTGCCCTGATTCTGTTTGTTTATTTATGACGGTTAGCCCTCTGCTCGCGATACTTGGCTTTCTGACGTGCCGAGCCGCTGCCGTGGGCACCGGTGATGTATTTTTTCTTTTTGGCCTTGGTCTTCACTTTGTCCTTATTGGGGTCGCCCTTGGGCATTCCTTTGAACACCAAACCACCGCCGGCTATTATATCATCTATATCAGACATATTAGTGATGGAAAAGTCTTACTCTCGTGAATGCCATTGCTATGCCGTACTTGTCGCATGTGTCGATAACATGGTCGTCGCGCACGCTGCCGCCTGCCTGTGCTATGTATTCCACACCGCTCTTGTGGGCACGCTCGATATTATCGCCGAAGGGGAAGAATGCGTCACTGCCGAGTGCAACACCTGTGTTCTTGGCAATCCATTCCTTCTTCTCCTCCATAGTGAGCACTTCAGGCTTCTCCTTAAAGAACTGCTGCCATGTGCCTTCGCGCAATACGTCGTCGTGATCCTCAGAGATATATACGTCGATAGTATTGTCGCGGTCTGCACGGCGGATATTATCCACGAAGGGCAGTGACATAACTTTAGGATGCTGGCGCAGCCACCATATGTCCGCCTTGTTGCCTGCGAGACGTGTACAGTGAATACGGCTCTGCTGGCCTGCTCCGATACCGATAGCCTGTCCGTCCTTTACATAGCAAACTGAGTTACTCTGAGTATATTTCAGAGTTATGAGGGCCAGGATGAGATCGCGCTTGGCTGCATCGCTGAAGTTCTTGTTCTTTGTCGGGATATTCTCGAAGAGTGCGGGGTCGTCAAGCTTCACCTCATTGCGTCCCTGTTCGAATGTGATGCCGAACACCTGCTTGCGCTCTATAGGCTCAGGCACGTAGTTGGGGTCAATCTTTATGACGTTGTATGTACCCTTGCGCTTTGCCTTTAGTATTTCTATCGCCTCGGGGGTATAGTCGGGTGCAATCACACCGTCGCTCACCTCACGCTTGATAAGCAGGGCTGTAGCCTCGTCGCAAGTGTCGCTCAGTGCAACAAAGTCTCCGTAAGAACTCATACGGTCGGCACCGCGGGCACGGGCGTATGCACATGCTATAGGTGACAGTTCTACCTTCAGGTCATCCACGAAGTAAATCTTGCTGAGGGTCTCGTCGAGTGGAAGACCTACAGCCGCTCCTGCCGGGGACACATGCTTGAATGATGCTGCTGCGGGAAGGCCGGTGGCAGCCTTCAGCTCGCGTACAAGTTGCCAACTGTTGAATGCGTCGAGGAAATTGATATATCCGGGACGGCCGTTGATTACCTCAATAGGCAACTCTCCCTCTTCCATATATATACGTGAGGGCTTCTGATTCGGATTGCATCCGTACTTTAATGCTAATTCTTTCATTTTTCTTTGAAGTTAAACCAAAAAAGAGACAATCCCCATAGCTGTTATGCGGCTTGCCTCTTTTTTATTCCTTTTAGAGTCGTGTGTGCGGAATTATTCGCTAACGGTGTTGACTCTTCTCTCCTTGATACGGGCCTTCTTGCCGGTGAGTGCGCGCAGATAGTAAAGCTTAGCGCGGCGTACCTTACCATGCTTGTTGATTTCGATGCTCTCGATGTTCGGAGACTCGATTGGGAAAATACGCTCAACACCTACGGTACCAGACATCTTGCGCACTGTGAAGCGCTTCTTGTCACCGTGACCGGAGATCTTGATTACTACACCACGGTAGAGCTGGATACGCTCCTTACTACCCTCGATAATTTTGTAAGCGACAGTGATTGTGTCTCCAGAGCGGAACTCGGGGAACTTCTTGCCGGTTGCAAATGCTTCTTCAGCAACTTTAATTAAATCCATTTCTCTTGTATAAAATTAAATTTGTTTATCGTTCCAACGCAACATAACAGGCAACACGTTACTTCCTGCCAGCGATTACGCCGAAAAGCGGGTGCAAAGGTAATACTTTTTATTGAATTATGCAATTTTATTCCACTTTTTTTTGTGTTTTCATCGGATTTTTGTAATTTTGCATCGTAATTTACTCTATTATGAAGAAGTTTTTGTTTCTTTCGCTGACTATCTGTATGATAGCACATACCTCGTGCGCACAGAATTACCGTGTGGCGAAGGTTGAGAAGACGAGAATCCTGGTGGATTCCAAGTTTGACTGCGACGATGGTAATTCCACCGCGTCTTTTCTTGTTCCCTATAAACATTCCGTTGACAGCATCATGTCGCCTGTAGTGGGCAGGATGGAGTGTGCTGCTGACATCAACAGGCCTGAAAGCAGAATGACTAATCTTATGGCTGACATTATGCTGTGGGCGGGCGAGTTGTATGGGGAAAAGGTTGATGTGGGAGTATATAATATAGGTGGAATACGTTCCACAATGGCTGCCGGGGATGTGACATACGGTGACGTGATGGCGGTTTCTCCTTTTGAAAATCATATCTGCTTCCTCTCCATGACTGGTGAGGTGCTAACAGAATTGTTTTCGCAAATGGCATTCACTGGTGGTGAGTGTGTGAGTAAGGGGGTTAAACTTGTGTTTACCAAGGATGGAAAACTTAAGTCGGCATCTCTCAATGGTGAACCTATCGACCCTGAGAGGAAATACCGCATCGCTACAATCGACTTCCTTGCCCAGGGCAACGACAAGATGTATGCATTTAAGAAGAAGACGGATTTTGTGAATTTTGATGACCCCGCCCATAACGCAAGGGAAGTACTCGCCAAGTATTTCAAATATATGATGGAACACGGTATCAAGGTGGAGCCGAAAGTTGAGGGGAGAGCGGTTTTAAGTGAAGAGTGAAGAATGAAGAGTGAAGAATTAGAAATTAGGAATTGAGATGAAAAGGTTATATATTATTTGGGCTTTTCTGCTTTTGACTTTGGCGGGAAATGCGCAGGACAGGAAGGAATTGGTGATACTTCATACCAATGACACACACAGTACTATCGACCCGGTTAAGGCTACTGTGGCTGACACCATGCTTGCCGGAAGGGGTGGGGTAGTGCGCAGGGCTAATATTATCGAGATGGAACGCAAGAAGAATCCCGGTCTCTTGCTTTTCGACAGTGGTGACTTTTCTCAAGGCTCACCTTATTATACTATGTTCAAAGGTGTTGTTGAAGTGGGAGCAATGAATGCCATGGGATATGATGCCACCACATTGGGCAACCATGAGTTTGACAATGGTATGGATAACCTCGCCAAACTCATTAAAATGGCCAATTTCCCGTTCGTTTGCTGCAATTATGACTTCACGGGCTCCCCTCTTGAGGGATTGGTTAAACCTTGGATTACTCTCAATAGAAACGGAGTGAAGATTGGCGTATTCGGTCTTTCGCCGGTATTGTCCGGTATTGTCATGGAAGGGGCCATCAATGGCATCAAGTACATCGACCCGCTAAAGGCTTCGCAGGAAGCTGCTGACTATCTGAAGAACGTCGAGAAATGTGACCTCGTGATTTGTCTTTCTCACGTTGGTTGGGACTTGTGGCCTAAGGATATTGACGACAGTCATATATTCAATGCCACACGCAATGTTGACCTTGTCCTTGGTGGACATTCCCATACGTTTATGGAGGGGCTCGAATATATTACAGACCTCGATGGAAAGCAGGTTCCCGTTGACCAGAACGGTAATACCGGGTCGTTCATCGGTAAGGTTGTTGTTACAATGGAACTTGACTGTCAAAAATGACAATACATTCCTGACTATTCGAAATAGAATGTCAGTACAATCATTTTCGCGTGGCCGGCTCTTACAGAGTTGGCCATTAGTTTTGCCGTCTCGTCCTTGAGTTGAGATGCATGGTTCTTGTCGAGAGCATCCGTGAGGCTGAAGCAGAACTTCAGTTCAGGGATGAGTTTGAAGAACGGGAGATAGAGATCGCAACCCACACCAATCTCAACCATTGTGTCGTAGCGTTTAAGCTGCACGATGTCCTGGTCTTTGGATGTAAGGTTTATCATTGGGTTTATACCCGCCATAATATACGGACGGCAGTTGTTGAATCTCTTGCTGCTGAACTTCAGGTCAACAGGCAATGATATATAGGTATTCTTCATTTCCTGACTTTCCGTATATGCCTTTCCGTTTTCGTCAACACGGTCAAGGTCGCGGAATGTCAAATACTTCGAACCAAAGTGCATAGAGGGAGTAAAGCGCAAGTTGAAGTGGTCGTTTAGACGCATGTCGGCAAGTACTCCCACCGAGACACCAGGATTCCACTTACTGGCATCACATACTACAGTGCGTGTGACCTCCGTTCCGTCTTCCTGCAAGATGGTCTGAGGTCCCACATTCTCAAGTTCGATGTCCTGTGTGTTGAAACCGATGAGAATACCGAAATGTAATGGTCGGAGGTCAACGTATGGCTTGTTTTCCACCTTCCTCTCCTGTGCTGTTGCCGTTATCCCAATCAGGGTGGCAAGCATGATAATTATTGTCTTTTTCATTGTTTTTTTATGCCTTTATTATATAAAACGCAGTTTTTGTTGGTATATTGTATTAAATTAAGCAAAAAGAATACCTAAAATTTGGTATTTTCCAAATCTTTTTTGTACTTTTGCATCATAATTCATAGTAAACACATTTATTAATTTTAAAATTAGAGTAATATGGCTTATGTAATTGGTGATGATTGTATCGCTTGCGGTACATGTATCGATGAGTGCCCCGCTGGAGCAATCTCTGAGGGCGAAAAGTATTCAATTGACCCTGATACCTGCACTGAGTGCGGTACTTGCGCAGATGTTTGTCCTTCTGAGGCAATCAGTCTTCCCGCTTAATTCAGAAATTGGATTTCTTTTAAAACTAAAAGTAAGGGCTGGCACCGCAGGTGTCAGCCCTTCTCTTTAAAGTCTAATTCTAATCATCCTATTTATTACATACCAAGTACCTGCTTGGCAATTGCATTCTCCGGGTCAATCTCCACGAGCTTCTGTGCATGTACTTTAGCTGCTTCCATATTGTCGGCTACACGTGCCTCGTATGAAATCATGTAGAGATATGCTTCCTTCAGACGGGCCTTGTCTGAATTGTTAAGCTGCGTACGCTCGCCGTAGAGTTGGATAAGCTTCTCATAGAATGGCTTTGCATAGCCGTTCTGCTGGTCGTTGTCCATAGCGTTGTTAACGCGGGCGCGCCAGAATGTGGCATATTCCGCAGCATCTGCATATTTCTCACCAAGCTGGGCATACAGTTCGTCTGACTTCTTCAGTGATGCAACCATCTCGTCACCGGTCTGCTTGCTTGCCATATAGTAGTAGAGCTGGGGCAGTCCTGCATGGTCAGTGGCGGTAGGAGTAGAGTATTCTGCGAGATACTGCTCGTAGTACTTGATAGCCTCGGCATAGTTCTCCTGGCTGCTGTAAGCGTCAGAGAGGGTCTTGATCACACCGGCCTTCTTGTCCTTTGAGTCAAACTCCTGGTCGAGTGCCTTCTTGAAGCTGGCGATAGCCTCGTCATACTTCTTCACACCATTGAGGGCGTTGCCGTAGTATGTATAGTCGAAGTAAGAGAACTTCGCACTGTCTGACTTGTTGAACAGGGCGTCTGCGTAAGCCAAAGCCTGGTCATACTGCTTCAGGTCGGTTGAGGTAAAGAAAGCAAGACGGTTGAATGCTGCGTCACGTGGAGCCTTGGTCAAACCGAACTTTGCCACCTCAAGAGCGTTGGCTGCCTTACCTGTGAGATAGTATGCCATGGCATAGTCACGGATGTCGCGCTCTTCCATCTTGTCCTTCTGCTCCCATGCTTTGTTGTAGCAGTCGATGGCGTTGCCAAACTTGTTTGATGTGTAGTAGATACGTCCGGCGAGAGCGTCAACAGCGATGTCGGGACGGTGTGCGCGCAGTTCCTCAAGCTTTGCCACTGCCTCTGAAGGGCTCACCTTCTTATAAACGTTGGCATACTTGTAGTAAGCCTCAGGATCCTTCGGGTCGAAGTAGATAGCCTGCTGATACTGTCCGGCAGCAGCACCACCGTCCTCGTTCAGTGCCATGATGTCACCGAGGATAATGAATGCCTTGGCGCATTTCTTGTCTGCCTTCAGTGCATTCTCTGCCATGATGCGTGCATTGGCAGTGTCCTTCACTTCATAGTAGGCTTTTGACATGGCGAGAAGCACCTCAGTGTTCTTCTTGTACTTCTTGGCATACTTCTTTGTCTGCTCTGCCAAGTCACCGGCCTTGTTCTTAATCATCTTTGTGATAGTCTCAGTGTCTGCTTTCGGGTCGCCCGTCTGAGCCAGGGCGGGAGTACCGATGCCTAGCATCAATGCTCCAATCATTACATATTTGAATGTTCTCATAATCATTATTTAATCTTTTAATTCTTTAATCTTTTAATTATTTAATCTTTTAATTCTTATTCACAACCACTTCCCTCACTGCCATATTGCCTCTTGCTGGCAGTAGTCCTGCCTTAAAGAATATCTTCTGTCCGATAGGTGACTGAAGGAAATTGCAGAATCCCCAGGGCAGTCCCTGGCGAGGGTCAGTGCAAATTGCATAAATTGTACGCACCAATGGATAGTTCCCGTTATATATATAGAATTGGTAGGGTTTCCAACTGTTCATAGGCGTTGCCTCGTCGAGTCTTGATACCGATACCACACGGATGTTCTTCTTAAAGGTGACGTTTGTGGAGTCACGTGCATCGTTGAGCCAGTTGCTGCCGATTATGCCAATTGCGTTCTTGTGAGAAGATACGTAATTGATAACCTCCGCGCTCTTCTTAACAGCCTCTACCTTGGTGCTGTTGATTGGTTTTCCGCCAAGAATACTGTCTATACAGAAATGTACAGTACTTGACTTTGCGTTGTCGAAGACCACGTCAAAGTCTCCGAGCTTGCTGTTGGGATAAACCTCCGACCATTTGGTCACCTCTCCAGTCAGCACTCTCTTTATATCCTTGATAGAGATACAAGTGTCGGGGTTCTCGTTGTTCACGATTAGGGCAAGACCGTCGTATGCTATTGGAATGCACCTTGCGACATACTTCCTGTCCTTTAGATTCTTTATTTGGCTTTCCCTGAGCCTTTTTGAGGCAACAGTAAGCCACACTTTCCTTTCCATGAGCATATTTATACCGTCAAGCTCATTGGTGTAAATTGGCTTGATGGTGGCCTGGGGATATGTATGCTCGAACACCTCCCTGGCTTCCTCAATGATAGGACTGAAACTCTCATCAGATACAAAGGTCATCGTTCCTGACGAATAGGTATCTGTTCTACCATTTTTAGGTTTGTTGTGGCATGACCACAACAAACCTAAAGTGAGAGTTAATCCAACTAATATGTTGAATGTGCGTTTTGTCATAATGTTACTGAAGTCTAAATGTTACAGGTACGGTGAACTTCACACGTACTGCACTACCGTTCTGCTTACCGGGAATCCAGTGAGGCATAGCCTTAACCACGCGTACGGCCTCCTTGTCGAGAGACGGGTCAACCGACTTGGCAACCTGTACGTCAGTGATAGAACCGTTACGCTCAACCACGAAGGTTACGATAACACGGCCCTGTACACCATTCTCCTCAGCTACTACCGGGTACTTGATGTTCTTGCTCAGCCACTCGAACAGTGCGCCCTGACCACCGGGGAAGGTAGGCATTACCTCTACCACATCGAAGACCTTGGTCTCCTCTTCCTTCGGAGGCTCAGGCTGTGCAATCACTTCCTTAGCCTTGAGCACCTCACCGCCAGTCTCGTCGTTACCCTTAACGTCGAACGAACCGATGGCAGTGTTGGTCTTGTTGAGGTCTTCCTGGCTCTTGAGCTCCTCTTCGGGCTTAACCTCGTCGTCCTTCTTGATGACAGGAGGTGTAAACTTCACAGAACTCTTCACCTTCTCAACAACCTTCTGCTCTTCAACCTTAACCGGTGCCTTCTTCTCAACCTTGGCCTCTTTCTTCTCGGCCAGCTTGGTCAGCTCGACATCAGTTTCAATAGCTACCTTCTTGGGGAAAGCGTTCTCGATGGCAACTTTGGCAGCCACACCGGCCATGATTGCAATGATGACTGCAAACACGAGCAGCATGGACTTGATGTTACGCATACCGGTCTCCTTGCGCAGAACGTATGCTCCATATTCCTTGTTGCGACCGTCGAAGACGAGTTCAACCCAATTTTTATCTATAAGATCTACTTTTGACATTGTTCTTTACGTTTTAATTGTTGTTACTTAACACCCTTCAACTTAAGCAGCTTCTCGTCGTTTTCATTGATCTTGTCAATGACGTACTTACCGATACTGCAAATCTGCATTTCATCGAGAGCGTCAACCATATTCTTATAAGAAGCAGTGTCAAGAGGCTTGATGATGATAGTAAGAGTAGGTATCTTCTCACCGTTGATGTTACCGTTCTTCAACTCTGAGAGTTCCTTCTGGTAGATTGAATCCACCATATTATACTTAATCTTCTTCTCATCCAGTTTCTGCTTTGCCACCATAATCTTGGCAACAGGTGCGATGCCTTCCTCGGTGACGTGGCTCATGAGAACCTTGCGGATACCGTCCTTGCCCCATGTAGTTTCCTTGAGACATGTCGGGTCTTCATAGTTAGGAAGACCGTCGATGTGGTAAATCTTGTTGTTGCCTGCAAGAATAAGAGTGATGGTGTGGGAAGCCTTTGCTGCGGACTTGTCCTCATCCTGCACGTTCTTGTCGTTGCTCGGCATCGTCAACTGCATAGCCTGCGGCTTGCTAAGAGTAGTACACAGCATGAAGAATGTGATAAGAAGCATCATCATATCCACCATAGGGGTGAAGTCCACGCGGGAACTCATCTTCTTCTGCTTGCTCATTTTTTTCTTTGCCATGTTTATTCCTCCGACGACGTTTTAAGATTTGTAATCAGCTGGTAACGGTTCTCCTCCATATCCTGAAGCTCCGACATCAACAGCTTAACGTTCTTGTAAGGTGTGTTGCAGTCGCACTTGATGGCGATGCGGATGTCAGGGTTGGCTTCTTTGGCGGCCTTTACCCACTCTTGAAATTCACTCATTCCTCCATCGATACTATCGGTGGGGACTCCAAGCGTCTTGATTGCTTCTGCCATCTTCTCAGGCTCAAGGTTGAGGTAAGCGGGGAGCTTTGTGACTGGCACGCCAATCATCGACTCTTCCTTGAACTTCTTGATCTGCGCACCGTTCAGCGTTACGCCGAATTTGTCGGTGACAGTCTGCATGATGGCCAACATGTCGTTCTTATTGTCGGTTCCGACGAAGATCTTTCCATCCGGGCCTACGAGAATGTTCAGCACATTCTTCTCAGGCACCTTGACCTCCGACACTGAACTTGGCGTAGTGACCGTGATAGGCTCTGGCTGCAAGAATGTTGATGTCAACATAAAGAAGCACAGAAGCAGGGTCATCACGTCCGACATAGGAGTCATGTCAATCCAGACGTCTTTTTTCTGTATTTTTATTTTACCCATTATTATTCACTAATTAAAAGGTAAAACAATTAAGCCTCCTCTGTGTGGTTAACGTCGTATGTTGCTGCAATTGTGTAACCAACCTCGTCGAGGGCGTAGGTCAACTTGTCAATCTTGTTTGTAAAGAAGTTATAGATAACTACTGCGAACCAAGAAGTCAAAATACCTGATGCTGTGTTCACAAGGGCCTCAGAAATACCGGCTGACAGAGCCATAGAGTCTGCACCACCACCAGCTGACAGAGCCTGGAACGAGTTGATCATACCGAGCACAGTTCCGAACAGAGCGGTAAGAGTACCGAGGGTAACGATTGTTGCAACGATAGGAAGGTTCATCTGCAGGGTAGGCATCTCAAGCTGGGTTGCCTCCTCGTGAGCCTGCTGGATCTTTGCGATCTTCTGGCCCTTCTTCAGGTTAGTGTTAGACTCTGCGTCCTTGTAAGCGTTGATGGAAGCGAGAACCACGTTGGCTACTGAACCCTTCATCTTGTTGCAGAGAGCGGTTGCCTCGTCGAACTTGCCAGACTTGATGAGTTCCTTGATCTGGGTTGTGAACTTGCCAAGGCTCATTGTACCGAATGCTGATCTCAGGGCGAAGAAGCGCTCTACACCGAGACAGATAACTGAGAGAAGGAGAGTCAAGATGATACCTACTACGAAACCTCCCTTATACACTGTACCCATCAAGTTTGCAGGATGTCCTGTGGGGTCACCACCCTGGAAGTTGTCAGGTGCACCGAGTACCTGGAAATAGAATGTGTAAGCAGCTACGCAGCAGATTACGAGAATCCAGAATGCGTTCTTCACTCCCTTAAAGCCCGATGATTTCTTAGCTGGGGCTGCAGCATTTGTTTTTGTTGCCATAATACTTTTAATTTTTTTTAGTTATTAATGAATTAATATGTTTTTCGCTTGATTGTTTTCTATTCATCAACGAGTGTCTTTACGGAGTTACCTCCTTTTGAGCGACAAAGTTAATAAATTAGAGCCAAAATCACAATGAATTAATAAGTTTTAACCTTATTTTTTTGATTTCTTCATTGAATATTGCAGATTTTGCCCGATTTTATGCTAATTTTGCCAACGCTTCCTTGATTCGGCGCATTGCTTCCACTATATTTTCGTCACTCGTGGCATAGCTCATGCGGAAACATTCGGGGTCGCCGAAGGCATCGCCGCCCACGGTTGCCACGTGGGCTGTCTCCAAAAGATACATCGCAAAGTCCGAAGAGGTGTTGATGACTGTCTCACCGCATTTCTTGCCGAAGAAGCTGCTGCACTTGGGGAACAGGTAGAAGGCTCCCTCGGGCACGTTCACTTCGAGTCCGGGTATGTCTTTTGCCAGTTTGACGATGAGGTCGCGACGGCGCTCGAATGCCTGGCGCATTTCTTCCACACACTCCTGAGAGGCTGTGTAGGCGAATTCGGCTGCCTTCTGGCTCACTGAGCACGGACCGCTGGTGTATTGTCCCTGGAGTTTGTTGCATCCCTTGACTATCCATTCGGGACCTGCGATATAGCCAATGCGCCATCCTGTCATAGCATATGCCTTGGATACACCGTTAACTATAATCGAGCGTTCCTTCATTCCGGGGAACTGCGCGATGCTCTCGTGATGACCGATATAGTTGATGTGCTCATATATCTCGTCGGCGAGGACAAACAAATCCTCGTGCTTCTTGATTACCTCGGCGAGGGCCTCAAGTTCCGACTTGGAATACACGCTGCCTGTTGGGTTGCTTGGAGAGCATAGGATAATCATGCGTGTCTTGGGGGTGATGGCTGCCTCAAGCTGTGCAGGGGTCATCTTGAAGTTCTGGTCGAATCCGGCTTCCACGATTACTGGCACGCCTCCTGCCAACTTCACCATCTGTGGGTATGAAACCCAATACGGGGCGGGGATGATAACCTCCTCGCCGTCGTTCACCAAAGCCATAACCGTATTGCATACACTCTGCTTGGCTCCGTTCGACACGAGCACCTCGTTCACCGTGTAGTCAAGGCCGTTCTCGTTCTTGAGCTTGTTTACAATAGCCTTTCTCAGGTCTGGGTATCCCGGAACGGGAGAATATCTTGAAAAGTTTTCGTCAACAGCCTTTTTGGCTGCTTCCTTTATGTGGTCGGGAGTGTTGAAGTCAGGTTCGCCTACACTCATGTTGATGACGTCGATGCCCTGTGCCTTCATCTCCGAACTCTTTTGCGACATGGCAAGTGTTGCCGATGGCGCCAGTCTCTGTAATCTATCTGATAGTTGTGCCATTTTGATGTTATAGTATTTAATTTGGTGCAAAATTAATCATTTTATTCTTTAATCAAAAAGAAATATTGCTTTTTTTTATTATTTCGACTAAAAAAGTGCGACTTTATATTTATTTTAGGTGCAAAGTATGCCCCATTCGCTCTTTTTTGGTCTTCAGGTAGCGGTAGTCGTATTCATTTGGTGTCACCTCAATGGGCACGTTTTCCACAATCTCCAGTCCGTATGCCTCCAGTCCCACTCGCTTGGTGGGGTTGTTGGTCATCAGTCGCATCTTGTGCACGCCCAGTCGGCGCAGCATCTGCGCACCGCAGCCGTAGTCGCGCTCGTCGGGTTTGAATCCTAAGTGTATGTTGGCATCCACGGTGTCCATGCCTTCCTCTTGCAGCTTGTATGCCGCAATCTTGTTCATGAGTCCGATGCCCCTGCCTTCCTGTTGCATGTAGATGATTACGCCCTTGCCTTCCTCTTCTATCATCTGCATTGCCTTGTGGAGCTGTTCGCCGCAGTCGCAACGCTTGCTGCCGAGGATGTCACCGGTGGCGCACGACGAGTGTACCCTCACGAGTATTGGCTCGTTCTCCTTCCATTCTCCCTTGATGAGCGCGATATGCTCCAGTCCCGTTGCCGTCTGGCGGAACGGGATAAGCTTGAAGTGTCCCCATTTTGTGGGCATGTCGGCCTCGTTGCCCACCTCGATGAGTGTCTCTTTCTTCAGACGGTAGGCTATGAGGTCCTTGATAGAGATGATGTGCATCTCGTGTTCCTCGGCAAACTTGATGAGGTCGGGCAGTCGTGCCATGGTGCCGTCGTCATTCATTATCTCCATAAGTGCCCCGGCGGGATAGAGTCCTGCCAGCTTGCACAGGTCGATGGCTGCCTCGGTGTGTCCCGAACGCCTAAGCACTCCCATATCCTGGGCATATAGCGGGTTGATATGTCCCGGACGTCCGAATGTCTCGGGTCTTGATGACGGATCTGCCAGTGCGCGGATGGTTGCTGCACGGTCATGTGCCGACACTCCGGTGGTGCAGCCCTCCAACTTGTCGATGGTCACCGTGAACGGTGTTCCGAGCATAGACGTGTTGTCCGCCACCTGGTGGGGCAGGTCGAGTTCCTCACTGCGGCTCATTGTGATAGGAGCGCAGAGCACTCCACGTGCATATTTGAGCATGAAGTTGACCTTCTCAGCAGTGATTTTCTCGGCTGCTATTATCAGGTCACCCTCGTTTTCTCTGTCTTCGTCATCCACCACGATGACAAACTTGCCCTCTCTGAAGTCCTCAAGGGCCTCATCTATTGTGCTAAGTCCAAATCTTGCCATATTATTTAGAATCCTTTAATTCTTTAATCCTTTAATTCTTTAATCCTTTAATATATTATATATAATAAGGTATATGTCAGTCAATACTGATAGTAACCTTCTTCCCCTCCTCGATGCGCCGGATGATGTTCTCACTCGTGCCGACGATGTTGCGCAGGTCGCGAAGCAGTCTCAGTCTGAATCTCCACATCCTGAGATAGAAGAAAACTCCGAGAGGCAGGATAATTCCCGTTATTACATTCAGCCACTTGCGCACGAAGGGGCGCGTGTGGGCGTGGGTGGCGATGACGGGGTAGGTGTTCAGTTCGTTGAGCACCGTCTTGTCCTTTGTGTTCGACAGATCTTCAATCACCGTCTCCAACCTCTCGTTTATTTCCTTTATCACCTGGTCGTCTCCCTGCCTGAAGAACACCTTGATGGGGTTTGGCGCTTTCAGCAGGCTGTGCTCGTGGGAGTAAGCCTTGATGTCGCGACAGATTCTCATCAGCTCTTCTGCGTCGGCTATATAGTCTGGGTCGTTGATTATCACCTCTTTCTTATATATATGCCGCTTGGTGCGAATGCCGAGAATGCGCCACAAGGCGTTCTTGTACATGTCGATGTTGAATACCGTGGAGTCGCTGTTGGCCTTGAACGTGAAGAATACGGCGAGCGGTGCGAGCACTGCTGTGGATATAAGCTTTCCGAATAGCACGGTCCAGTTGCCGTCGCGTGCCATCTTCATTCCCGAGTTCTCGAAAATGTAATACACGATGAATACGAGTACTGAGATAATCACCGGCACTCCCAGTCCTCCCTTGCGTATGATGGCTCCCAATGGTGCTCCGATGAAGAAGAATATCAGGCAGGCGAGCGAAAGTGTGATTTTGCCGATTGCCTCAATCTGGTGGGTCCTCATGTTGCGGTTGAGCGAGTATGAGTAGTCGCCTCTCATACTCACCATGGTAGCCTGGGAGCTTAGGCTGCTCATGGCATTTCTCACGATGTCCTGCCTGGCGTCGAGGGCTTGCTTTGCGAATATGCTGTCTATGTCCACTTTTCCCGCGGCTACGCTCTTGACGGCTTTCAGAGAGTCCTTCTTGTCGATGGAAGGTCTGAAGAATGTGGAGATCTTTGACTCGTAGTAGTATGAGTGGGCCACGCTGTCGTTGAATTCGTGTATCGAGTCAAGGTCGTGCAATATCCTTTCCATACTTTTGGATTTTGCGCTTGCCGAGATGCCCGCAACGTCAGCCATGTTGAATCCCCCGTCAAAGTCGAGCACTATGCGCTTGGTGGCGAAAGTCTCGCGTCGGTAGGGTATGCTTGCGCTTCCCGCAATGTCCTGCGAGCGCATGTTCTCAAACCATTCGCCGCTATAAAGTGTCAGCAGCAGGTGTTTTTTCTCGGCTGTCGATTGCAACATTCCCGAGTCGGCGAGGATGATTGCGGCATCCTCGTATCCGCCGGTCATCTTGTATATGGTGATGCCATATAATTTTCCGGTTGTCAAGTCCTTCTTCTGCACATAAAGGTTGCAGTTGGGGATGCCGTCATAAAAGATACCCTCGGGAATCTCGAGTTCCGGGTTGGTCTGCTTCATTGACAGCAGCAACTGTCCGAACGACTTGTTCGCATCAGGTCCAACCACGTTTTGGAAGTAGTATGACATACCCGAAATGAATATCACTATCACTATCAGCGAGCGGAAAGCCTGCATCAGTGATATGCCGGCAGCCTTGATGGCTGTCAGCTCCGAGCTTTCGCCTAAGTTGCCGAATGCAATCAGCGACGACAACAGGATGGCGAGAGGGATGGCCTGGGGCATGAGCATAAGTCCCATGTACCAGAAGAATTGGGCAAGTATCTCCATCGAGAGTCCCTTGCCGATAAGCTCATCAACATAGCGCCACAAAAACTGCATCATCAGCACAAACTGGCAGATGAAGAACGTGCCGACGAAGAGCAGTCCGAACTGCTTGGCTATGAAAATATCTAATTTCTTAATCCGAAACATCTTATTAAAATCTGTTATGTATGCGGTCGCGCGAGACCAAGCCGTGCGCGCCATATTCTCTAACAGCGTGCAAAGTTACACAAAAAAATCAGAAATCATAGCCTTTTTCTGTTTTTTTATGATATTTACAGTCCACTGACCGTGTGAAGACGCTCCAGATTGGCGTTCCACACGCCTTTCATGTAGTCAACGTCGTCCTCATCCACGTGGTCGGTGATGATGAGCGACAGGGTGCCGGTGAAGTCGCTTTTCTCGATTCTCATCTCCCAGTAGTCGTCGTCACTCTCGTTCACGTCCCACCTGAGCCGGATGAAATGGTTCTCCTCCATCCCGATCACTTCCGACGTTCTCACGTCCTGCTGTGTCCATACCTCACCCCACTTGAAGGTCAGTATTCCGTTTTCTTCCTCCACATAGTCGGCAATCCATTTCGACAGTCCATGTGCGTGTCCTATCAGTTTCCACACCATGCTGTATGACTTTGTTGCCAGTGGATAATCGATACAAATCTTGGTTTTCTTCATGCTATAAGCGTTTTTACGGCACAAAAATACAAAAAAATATCGAATTACGAAAATTTTTCCCGAAAAAATTTGGTAGTTTAATAAAATTGTAGTACCTTTGCACCCGCAAACAAGCAAATGGCGGGATAGCTCAGCTGGTTAGAGCGTCGGATTCATAATCCGGAGGTCGTGGGTTCGGGTCCCACCCCCGCTACTAATAACACCCTGTAAATCGTTGGTTTACAGGGCTTTTTATTTCTACAGGGTGCAAATAGGGTGCAAATTGCAACAAAAAGCCTACTTTTGCACCCTTGAAACACCCCAAAACACCAAAAATCAGCAATCACACTTAATCGTTGAGGCTCTTAGCCGATTATATTAGCAACCTGTAGCCTCAACAAAAAAAATGGTGCAAGTGTTTCACAACACCCACACCAAACAAAAGAAAATCATTATTGTTATAATGGCATTTAAGTTACTTCAATATCCTTGCAAAATTTCTGCCACACCGATTTGGCATTTTTAGAGGGGGTGTTGCAAGCCTCAACACCGCCACCGACTTTAAAAGCCTCCCACTTTTCAATGTCTTGCCGTGTACTAACACCGATTAAGACTAAATCTTCCTTGCCCTCATAAGGTTCATTATAAAGCAAAGTAATATTGCCATCGTAGATAAAAAACTCTTTCTTTCTACTCTGCTTTACTTGCTCGCCTCTCATCAGCAATTTAAGAAAGTTCCTGTTGTTCATCTTTTGACCTCCTTTGCATTTCAAGTATTTTATCGGCAATGGCATCTATAACTTTATCGGGGGCTTTATCTAATAGTTTTTCAAGATTACTATATTCAGCCGCTAAACTTGCTTGCAATGAAACGGCTTGCATTTTTGGAGCAACATAATTAAGCAACCCCATATAGGTTTTAACATAATCTTCTGCCGACAAATTTAATAAAGCCTGTTCAAATCTGCCCCGCCCTCCATCTAACAACACATTAAGCCACTCCTTAACTTCCTTGGTTGTCTTGTTTGGAGTTCCTTTTGCTCTGCCTCCTGTTTTTGGAGTTCCTTTTGGTCTTGCCATATCTAAAAAAATCTATTATAGATTTACCAAAATTTGGTAATAAAATACATATTATTATAAGACACATCACACATAAGCACCACAATTTTTAATGTCGTTATCCAACTCTCTAATAAGTTCATCAGTAACAACAAAATCGCTTTTTGTGGCAATCTCATTTATTTTGTTTTTCAGTCGTGTATAGTATTTACTATCGTTAAACACCTGTGCCGCTCTTAACTCATCAAGAAAAGCCACTATTTGGGCTTTATCGGTCTGGCTTAGTAATCTTGCCATCAAAGTATTAATAGCATCTGAAACAGTCTTTATTTCACTCATAGCATTATCTTTTATTTGTACGTTCTTAGAAATTGAATAATAACTATTTTGATACAACTTTACTAACTTCCTGTAGAAAGTTCTATCATAAAGTGTTGAGGCTTGCAAATCGGCAACACCTAATTGGGTTTTCAATCTTCCTGTTAGCCTCATTTCATACCTTAAAAGGTTCTCACCACTAACACCGCTTGGATAGTCCATACCTTTTGCCTCTGCCTCCGATAATTTATCATAGAAAGCAAATACTTTAGGGGTGTTCTTTCCTCTGCCCTTGTAATATAGTGTAGATGGTTCAAAGTGATACCTTGATAATCTTGGCATTTCACCCAACTTAGAAAGATAATCAGTTACTTTGTGTTTCATCGGGAAATTTGTGCCAAATTCTATGCCTGTAACATCGGCATCAGTAATATTTATGTGAAATATGTCGCTTAACTTTTCAATGGCTTTTTGTGTTGAATGTCTATCAAATAGACAAACATTATTGCCATATAAAAATTTTGGCAAACTTCCGATAATAGAAATGCCGCCTGTATAGATAGATACTTTCAGACCGCCGACACTTCCAAAGGTTCTTGTTTCACCTGTAGCCAAATCGGTTTGCTCTTTAGCCTCTTCCAAAACAGGTGCAATAATCGGGAAATTTCTCCCGATTACCGCCCTATCAATCCAAAGTTTAATCTTATCGTACATAAGCACCGATTTACCATTTTTTGGTAATAAACTACATATTATTATAAGACACCCGCCAACTTTCTGACACTCATTAAAGCCTCATCAAACCCACCTAAAGATAACATCTTGCAATAACTTGAAATCATCACCTTTGCGCCCTCCAACACCATCAACTCTATTGATACAGGTGTTAGATTTTGTGGGTTGTTTTCGTCTTGGTGTATCAAAAATAAATATCCATCCTCCCTATAGTCATAAAATGGATTTGGCTTATTTTTGCTGCTATATGTCGGTTTATCATCGGGATAACCAAAAGCAAACCCCGATATTTCACCATCTTGGAAATATTCTTTAAGACCTGTAAAGTTAAGACTATTTTTTGCCTGTAACCTCATAGATGGCACGTTGCTGCCCTCCTTTAATTTCTCCATAAGGTTCATAGATATTTTGTTATCTCTGCCCCTTAAATGTTCCATCGGGGGATAATAACCACTTTCCCCGATAATGGTATATTTAGGGGTTTTCTTGCCGTTGTCGGTACTATTCACCAACTTGGCATAATATCTTATTTTAGGGGTATTCATCTTGCACCTCCTTTCTTGATACAGTATGCCTGTGCATCTTGGCTTAGTTCTTCATCTGTGGCAACCCTGTTAGCCTGTAGCCACATTTCAATCTCCTTGCGATTAAAGAAACACATTTTGCCCATCGGTTTGTAATGTGGTATTCTTTTCTCCATCGTCAATTTATACAGGTATGATTTTGAAACACCCATATAACTTGCCGCCTCATCGGTTGTCAATACCTCCTTTGTGTTCACCGCCACTTTTGCGCTAATGGCATCTGTGATTTTTTTGAAATCTTCCATTCTCATATTATTTTGTTATGGCTTTGTGTGGTGTATGCAAGCCCACCACACAACTTGCCGTTGCTATATGATTTAGCGGGCTTGCATTTCTCCACTATCATCATAGCAAGTGCAAAGGTACAAAACAAAGGAAAATAAAATACCCTACAATAGCCCATTGTAGGGTAATGTAGGGTAGCCACTAACTAAATATCTCATCAATCAAACCTATATCGCTGGGGGTGCTGCCTGTTTTCTGAATGTCATTAAGATTTAACCTTAATTTTCCTTTAGACAAACCAAACAGGATTTCAAACGGCATCCATCTAATTCTGTCACCTTTCCCCAAACCTAATTTAAGGCTCATTTCCCTTGAAAAACAGGCACACATTTGCAACCCGCCCAACCATTTATAATTATCATCCATAAGCCCTAAATCAATAGCACGTTGAAAGTACTTTTTAGCCTCATCGGTGTTAAGTTCTACAGGTAATTTGTGTTGTTCTAACGTTTGTTCCTGTCCTAACCGATTTATTAATATTAAAGCCCTCTCCATCGTTCCACAATAAAAAGCTAATTGTGTCAAATCTCTTTTTGAAATTAAAGTTATGCCATTAGTATTTTGCACCTGTAGCAAATCTACTCCAAAAGAAAGTAACACCCCGTCAAGCATATTAGAATACTGAAAAACCACATCTAACAACTTGTCTAAAGTGCCTACAACATAAGACAAAACAATCTTTTTTTGCTTTCCCTGTGCTGCCGCTATCTCCTGTAGTTTCACCGCCGCCTCTGCCGCTAATTCATAATCTTGTGATATATCACAAACCCAATCACAAAACAAATTCCTTTTCTCATAACACAATCTGCCTGTAAATGCTAATCGGTCTTTGTGTATGATTTCACCAAACCCCTTGAATGGTTCTATAAGTGAAAACACATATCTTTCAGCCTCCAAACCTTTGCAGACCTCCAAATTAGCCGTTATTTCTTCTTTAAGTTCCATTATATTTGTAGTGAAAACTCCTTGGCTGCTTGCCTCACATACAGGGATAAAATGTTGAGGCTCACCAATCAGCATATTATAATAGTATTCAAGTATATTGATACAGGATAACCAATACTTCTTATAACTATCAAAAAAAGGTTTTTCAATGTCTAATCTCATATCATAAATAATTGCAAGCCAAAAAGGGAAACACCCCCTTTTGGCTCTCGGTTAATAGATACGTTCTTCACACACTACCTTAACATCGTCATCCTCCATTAGGCTTGCAAAACCTTGTGCCGCCGCCTCACTTGCAAAGGAAATGCCATCATTTTGACACTCACTTGGTTTAAAATTCCACATAATATAGAATTTTGGAAAATGCTCAAATCTCCCACAAATAACCTTTGTTTCTTCTTCTTGAATTACAAAATATCTTTTATATCTTTCCATATCTTTAAGTATTAAATGTTATCAATATCTATAGATGGCAAACTATTAATGGCTGCTTTCTTTTGTTCATCTAAAGCCCTCACATATTTCTGTGTGAATTTGAGGCTGCTATGTCCTAACAGGTCTGAAACGACCTTGATATTTGCACCGCCGCTTAATAGATTTGTGGCAAAACTATGCCGCCCACAATGCCACGTTATATGTTTCTCTATTCCCGCCCTCTTAGTCCAATGTTTAAGGGCTTTTAGGCACATTTCCAAAGATGGCAAAGCAAAAATCAAATCACTATCTTTTGCCCCTGTAGGCTTATCGCCAATAATAGACAAAAGTACATCGTTAAGGGGTATTGTTACACCGCTAACCCCGCTATCGTGTGCAACCTTGCTTTGTCTGAATGTCAATAATTTATTTGAGAAATCTACATCACCATAAGTTAGCCGCTTAACGTCACAATACCTTATTCCAGTGAAACAGGTCAAAGCAAAAGCCCGCCTAATTATAGGGTTCTCCTTGTCGTAATGGGTTGCAAATAGTGTTTGGATTTCTTCTTTACTTAAAATGTCCTTTCCTAATATGTCATTTGTCACTCTCACCTTGATACCAATACAGGGGCTTTTCTTGATAACTTTTTGCTCAACGGCATAATTAATCAATCTCTTAAACCGCTGCCAGTACGTTCTAATTCCCTCCCCCTTGTGATTATCTTCAATGTAGTATGCAAACTTTTGCATCATATCTTTTGATAGGTTCTTTGCCTCAATCCTGTTAGCAAATTGGGGGTATTCATCAGCCATAAAGGTTTGGAAATTCCGTAAAGCACTCTCCAATAGTCTTGTATCTGCCACCTTTGCCGACTTGATAAAGTTTGCAAAGTAATCATACAGGTTAATGCCACTTTGCTTTAGCCTGTAGCCCTCTTTATCTTCTAATAACTGCTGCCCCTTTTCTTCCTTGATTTTCTGTGCAAGTGCCAAAATTTCTTTGTTCTGCTGCCTCTCCATCGGGGTTCTTGGGTTGCTTATAAGATACAGACTTAAACTCTCCTTTGTTCTTGTGGTCTTTCCTGTAGTGCTGCTATATCCATAGTTATATAATAGATATAAAGACCCTCTACCATCTGCCAACACTTTCACACACAACTTGGGGTTGTCGGTCTTGGTGTTCCATTTCTTTGTATCAAATACCGATTTTTCCATATTACTTGATTTTCTTTTGTTTTCTTTCTGCTTGCAAAGGTAGTGTTTTATTTTCATTTAAACAAATTCCCATCCTAAAAAAGGCTCTTTTCTCAACCTATTTAACTATATTTATATGTCTTGGGGTGCAAATCATAACAAAAGACCCTCTAAAAGCCTTATAAATACAGGTGTTTCCGTGAATGGTTTGGGGTGCAAATAGGGTGCAAATTGTAGCAAAATAAGGGAAATAATATAAAGAAAACAGAAAACACCCTGTTATTATCAATATTTTCTAAACACTTTATTTTCAATGGTTTTATATCTCTTTTTATGCTTTTATTTTCCTTTGTTTGGGGTGCAAAAAATATGGTTTATTTCCCACCCCCGCTACTTTTAAGCCCTCTGTAAATCGACGATTTACGGAGGGCTTTTTTTCATCCCTCGATTACTTCTTCTATCGGCAATTTGTCCAACTATGCATATTTCTACTATATATAGTTAACTCAAGTTTCTGTTTGCCAAACTATTGGAGTTAAAGGAAACTTCTCCTTTAACTCCCTGAACTCCTTTAACTTCCCTTACTTCCGAAAGTTGAGTAATATATAAAATAAACTAAAAGTTGATGCTTGTGGGGTTATGTTCGACTTTTTTTGATTACCTTTGCAGAAAAAATCAAGGTTATGACAGAATTTAAGGATTTAGTAAGGACAAGAAGAAGCCACAGGAAGTTTTCGCAGGAGGAGATAGCACCTGAGGCAGTGCAGTTGATAATGAGGGCGGCACTGATGTCGCCTACGTCGAAGAGCCAGAGGGCATGGCAGTTCGTGGTGGTGGATGACAAGAACGACATCGAGAAACTCGCCGATGCCAAGAGCCTCGGTTCGCAGTTTATGAAGGGTGCACCGCTCGCGGTGGTAGTTCTCGGCGACCCCATACAGAACGACTGTTGGGTGGAGGATGGCTCCATCGCCGCCATCTCCATGCAGTATCAGGCAGAGGAGTTGGGATTGGGTTCGTGCTGGGTGCAGATGCGCGGTCGCGGACTTGACGACGGCACTCCCGCCGACGAGGTCATCCGTGGCATCCTCGACATTCCCGCCAACTACAGCGTGCTTTGCGTAGTGGCATTCGGGCATTATACCGACGAGCGCAAGCCTCAGAACGAGGACAACCTCAAATGGGAGAATGTGCACATCGGGAAATTCAAGACATCGGAATGACGATATTGTTATATGAATGTCATCCAAGGGGGCGGTCTTACACGAGGTAAGACCCTACAGGCGGACGTTTCCTATAGTACAGATTGAAACACTTTGCGACTGAGTTGCAAATACTTTTTCCTACCTTTGCACCCAAAATCAAGGAAAAGACATGAACAACTCAGATAACCAAGGGCAGCATTACTGCCGACATACAGGACATTGCTGCTCACACGGACACTGCTCCGAGGGGGCATTGGACAAGGTGATGCTCACGCGCATAGCGGTGACGGCAGTCGCCATAGTGGTATTGCAGTTTGTGGAGATAGAGGGATGGTGTCGCTTTGCCGCCTTCCTCGTGGTATATCTGATAATAGGCTACGACATACTGCGCGAGGCTGCCGAAGGAATACTGCACGGCGAGGTGTTCGATGAGAATTTCCTCATGGCCGTAGCTACCATCGGAGCCTTTGCCCTTGCACTCATGAGCGGTTCGGGCGACTACAACGAGGCGATATCCGTGATGCTGCTCTTCCAGGTGGGCGAACTCTTCCAGGGGCATGCTGTAGGCAAGAGCAGGCGCAACATCCTGGCGCTGATGGACATACGTCCCGACTATGCCAATGTGGAGCGCGAGGGAAACATCGAGAAGATGCGCCCGGAGGAGGTGAGCATCGGCACGGAGATAGTGGTGAGGCGAGGCGAGAAGGTGCCCATCGACGGAGTTGTGACCGAAGGCGAGTCGATACTCAATACTGCCGCCCTGACGGGAGAGTCGGTGCCCCGCAAAGCCGTCGTAGGCGACGAGATACTCAGCGGTTGCATCAATATGGGCGACACGTTGCGCATAAAGACCACTAAGGCTTTTGGCGAATCTACCGCCAGTAAGATACTCCAATTGATGGAGGAAAGCGGCAACCACAAGTCGAGTTCGGAGAATTTCATATCCCGATTCGCGAGGATTTACACTCCGATAGTGTGCTATGCTGCCCTTGCCCTTACCTTGGTGCCCACGTTGGTGTGCACATTGGCAATGGGCGAGCCTTGGGGCGAGGCGTTTGAGGTGTGGCTCTATCGCGCCCTTACGTTCCTCGTCATCTCATGCCCCTGTGCCTTGGTGGTGAGTATCCCGTTAACGTTCTTCGCCGGAATAGGTGGGGCGGGCCGACTTGGGATACTCGTCAAAGGCAGTCGTTATTTAGAGATGCTCTCGAAGGTGAGGACTGTGGTTTTTGACAAGACAGGCACTCTCACCGAAGGCAATATCGACTGTGAAGACAGGGTGAAATCGACATCGCGCTCAGCAATCGACACATTGCGTGGAGAAGGCATCGGGGAAATAGTGATGATGACTGGCGACAGACGTGAGGTGGCTGAGGGAATAGGCAAGGAATTGGGTATCAATAGGATATACAGCGAATTGCTGCCCGAAGGCAAGGTGGTACATCTGGAAAGCGTGATGGCGGAGAGCGTTAAGGGCGAGATGGTGGCATTCGTGGGTGATGGTATCAACGATGCCCCTGTGCTTAGGCGCGCAGATATAGGCATCGCCATGGGTGCATTGGGATGTGACGCGGCTATTGAGGCAGCCGACGTGGTGCTTATGGACGATGACCCGATGAAGTTGGTGACCGCCATTCGTGTGTCGAGGCGCACGTTGGGGATTGTGTGGCAGAATATCGTGCTGGCTCTCGGAGTGAAGGCGGTGTGCTTGGTGCTTGGGGCTCTGGGCTTGGCTAATATGTGGCTCGCTGTCATTGCCGATGTGGGAGTGATGGTGGTGGCCGTGGTCAATGCGATGAGGGCGGGCCAGGCAGCAAAACTGCCTGGAACGGTGGCTCTTTGACCTGGAACGGTGGCTCATATTTAAAAAAAAGAATAATGGCGGAAATGGACAGAATAGAAGATCATTTGACAGAACACGGGGTGAAACCCACGGCAGTGAGGATACTCGTTTGGGAACAGGCTTCGCGGCAACAGGAGACATTTACCCTCGGCGACATGGAGGAGTGGATGCCCCACATGGACAGGTCGAGCATCTTCCGTGCTCTTAGGCTTTTTGCCGAGCATCACCTGCTGCACGAGATAGATGACGGCAGCGGTCAGCAGAAGTATTGCGTGTGCCGTTGCGGCAATAGCCGACATATCAACCACATCCATTTCACATGCATGAAATGCGGACAGACATATTGCCTTGAAGACTATCAGATTCCGCTTGTCGAATTGCCCGACGGTTTTGAGATGGAAGAGGCGGAATATGTCATCAAGGGAGTGTGTCCGCATTGCAAAAACTGACGCAAGACAAGAAAAAGCGAAAAGAAGTGGAAAAAAAACACTTTTTTGCTTGTTATATCAGGGGAATTTAGTAATTTTGCAGCCATAATCACATATTAGTATATATAACGTTATATTTATGGCTGAGAAAAAACAAATTAAAACCGCATTGGTATCGGTTTTCCACAAGGATGGTTTGGACGAGCTGCTTAAGAAGCTCAATGAAGAAGGTGTGAAATTTCTTTCGACAGGTGGTACACAGAAGTTCATCGAGTCACTCGGATATGAGTGCCAGAAGGTGGAGGATGTCACCACCTATCCCTCAATACTCGGCGGCAGGGTGAAGACCCTCCACCCGAAGGTGTTCGGAGGTATTCTCGGACGCCGCGACAACGAAGGCGACCAGGAACAGATGAAGCAGTATGAGATTCCCGAAATAGACCTCGTGATCGTTGACCTCTATCCATTTGAGGACACCGTGGCAAGCGGAGCTTCAGAGGCTGACATCATCGAGAAGATCGATATCGGCGGCATCTCGCTCATCCGTGCAGGAGCAAAGAACTTCAAGGACGTGGTCATCGTGCCCAGCAAGGCTGAATACGGCGTGCTGTTGGATATCCTCAACGAGAAGGGTGCTGCCACCGACATCGAGGACCGCAAGATGTTCGCAGAGCGTGCCTTCGGTGTGAGCAGCCACTATGATACCGCTATTCACGAGTGGTTTTTGAAGAATTAAAAATGGTTTTTTTAAATGAAGAGTGAAGAATGAAGAATGAAGAATGGCTGCGCGAACCGAAAGCAGAGCCAAGCTTGCTCAATATCTTATTCTTCATTCTTCATTCTTCACTCTTCATTAAATAATTAAATATATAGTAAACATGGGATTTTTTTCGTTTGTTCAGGAAATAGCGATGGACCTCGGAACCGCCAATACAATCATCATCTCGGATGACAAGATTGTGGTGGACGAGCCTTCGGTGGTGGCCCTCGACCGCCGCACGGACAAGATGATTGCCGTTGGCGAGAAGGCCAAGATGATGTATGAGAAGGAACATGCAAACATACGTACCATCCGTCCGTTGCGCGACGGTGTGATAGCCGACTTCTCAGCCTGCGAGCAGATGATGCGCGGACTCATCAAGATGGTGCACACGGGCAGCCGCCTGTTCTCTCCCTCACTGCGCATGGTTATCGGTGTGCCTTCAGGCTCTACCGAGGTGGAACTGCGTGCAGTGCGCGACTCTGCGGAGCATGCCGACGGACGTGACGTATATCTGATTTTTGAGCCTATGGCAGCCGCAATAGGTATTGGTATCGACGTTGAGGCTCCCGAGGGCAACATGATTGTTGATATCGGTGGCGGTTCAACCGAGATTGCCGTTATCTCGCTTGGCGGTATCGTCAGCAACAACTCGATACGTATAGCAGGTGACGACCTCACCGCCGACATACAGGAGTATATGAGCCGCCAGCACAACGTGAAGGTCAGCGAGCGTATGGCTGAGCGTATCAAGATACACGTGGGTTCAGCCCTTACCGACCTTGGCGAAGAGGCTCCCGAGGACTATGTTGTCCACGGTCCTAACCGCATCACCGCACTTCCTATGGAGGTGCCCGTATGCTATCAGGAGATTGCACACTGTCTGGACAAGACCGTGGCAAAGATTGAGAATGCAGTTCTGTCAGCATTGGAGAACACCCCGCCCGAACTCTATGCCGACATTGTTAAGAACGGTATTTACCTGAGTGGTGGAGGTGCGCTTCTGCGAGGTCTCGACAGACGTCTCAAGGACAAGATCAACATACCGTTCCATATTGCCGAAGACCCATTGCACAGTGTGGCTAAGGGAGCCGGCATAGCATTGAAGAACGTTGACCGATTCTCATTCCTGATGAGATAAAATGCGCAACCTACTCGAATTTTTATCGAAGTACTATCATTGGCTGCTTTTTCTGGTGCTCGAAGTGGTGAGCTTCGTGCTGCTGTTCCAGTATAACAGCTATCAGGGCAGTGTGTGGTTCTCGACATCCAATGCCGTCGTGGGAAAGGTCTATGAGGTGGATGCCGCCATAGAGTCGTTTTTCTCGCTGACCATGGTTAACGAGAACCTCACACAGCGTAATTTCTATCTCGAACGCCAGGTGAACCAACTGCGGAGGCTATATGCCGACATGACAAGGGACACCACCGCCGCCGAGAGGGCTGAACTGGAATTCTTGGGCAGATATGAACTTATCCCCGCCAAGGTGGTGAGCAACTCCATCGACCGTGCAGACAACCTTATGACCATCGACCGCGGACGCAAGGACGGCGTGGAGGTGGATATGGGTGTGGCTTGCGGCAATGGCGTGGTGGGAGTGGTGTATCTGGTGTCCGACCATTATTCGGTGGTGATGCCTGTGCTCAACTACCACTCGCGCATAAGTTGCTCCATACGCCACAGGGGCTATTTCGGCTATCTGAAATGGTCGGGAGGCGACGCAAGCATTGCATACGTGGAGGATGTGCCGAGACATGCCAAGTTCAAGCGCGGCGACTGGGTGGAGACTAGCGGCTACTCGTCAATCTTTCCCCCGGGAGTGCTTGTGGGCAAGATTGTAGAGGTGTATAACTCGCGCGACGGACTGTCGTATAAGTTGAAGGTACACCTGAGCACCGACTTCGGCAACGTGCGCGATGTGTGTGTCATCAGCGACAAGGGCATAGCCGAGCGAACACGCCTGATGGAGGCGGCTCGCGACTCGATGCGACAGGGAAACAAGGAGTAGGAGGTCCGGCAAGGGCAAAGTAGAGTTAGACAGTAAGGACAAGGAGAGAAAGGCAAAAGAATGACGATAGACCTATTCAAGCAACTGGGCGCCTTCGTGGTGCTGTGCGCGGCACAGGCACTGGTGTTCAACCGCATTCACCTTTTTGGATGCGCCACACCTCTTATATATATATATATGATACTGAAGCTGAGGCGCAATTATCCCCAATGGGGCGCGCTTCTGTGGAGCTTTGCGCTTGGACTGACCATCGATGCCTTTTCGAATACTCCCGGTGTGGCAGCAGCTTCGCTGACACTCATCGGTGCCGTGCAGCCGTATTTTATGAGGTTGTTTGTGCAGCGTGACGCGGCGGAAGACCTGAAACCGTCAATCCACACATTGGGATTCACTAAGTTCTGCTTCTTCACGTTCTGTCTGACACTTTTGTATTGCACAGTATTCTTTGTGCTTGAAACTTTCAATTTCTTCAACTGGGTGCAGTGGCTGCTGCAAGTAGGCGGTAGCACACTCGTTACATTTGTGATGATTATTACATTCGACAGTGTGAGCAAGAAGTGAAAGACTACGGATTAGAGAACAGGAAATACGTCATTGGCGGCGTGGCAATCTTCATTGTTGTCGTATATATTATAAGGCTCTTTGCATTGCAGATTATGAGCGACGACTACAAGAAGAATGCCGACTCAAACGCTTTCCTCAAGAAAATTGACTATCCGTCGCGAGGGGTAATCACCGACCGCAACGGCAAACTGCTTGTGTTCAACCAGCCGTCGTATGACATCATGGTGGTAATGAACGAGGCTAAGGGCAGATTAGACACCCTCGACTTCTGTCAGACCCTTGGCATCACCCGCGAGGAGTTTGACAAGAGGATGGAGACCATCAAGGACCGCTCCAAGAATCCCGGCTATTCACGTTTCACCCAACAGCTCTTCCTCAGCCAGCTCTCCGACAAGGACTTCAGCATCTTCCACGAGAAAATGTTCCGCTATCCCGGATTCTATATCCAGCGGCGCAGCATAAGGCAATACCAATATCCTGTGGCTGCCCACGTGCTTGGCGACGTGGCGGAGGTTTCGCCCGCCGACATCGAGGAGGATGACTACTATCAGCCGGGCGACTATATCGGTAAGCTTGGTGTGGAGAAAAAATACGAAAAACAGCTCAGGGGCGAAAAGGGGGTGCAGATTCTGCTGCGCGATGCCCACGGACGCATACAAGGCAGCTATCAGAACGGAGCACTGGACAAGCGCCCCGTGCCAGGAAAAAACCTGACCCTCGCCATCGACTATAACCTGCAAGCCTTAGGTGAGAGACTTATGGAGGGCAAGATAGGCAGTATTGTTGCCATAGAACCATCTACGGGCGAGGTGCTCTGCATGGTGTCGTCGCCCAATTACGACCCGCGAATAATGGTGGGAAGGGCGAGAAGCAAGAATCACAGGCGACTGAGCACCGACCCGATGAAACCACTGCTCAACCGTAGTATTATGGGGCAATATCCTCCGGGCTCTACATTCAAGACCACACAGGGATTGACCTTCCTCTCGGAGGGCATCATCAATCCCGCTACACCGTTCGGATGTTCCCACGGATTCTATTTCCGCGGTCTGCACGTGGGATGCCACGGTCATGCCTCGCCACTTTCTATAGTGCCTGCACTGAGTACGTCGTGCAATGCCTTTTTCTGCTGGGGACTGTACTATATGATTGGCAACAGGTCGAAATACGGCAGCGTGCAGAACGCCATGAACACATGGAGGGACTATATGGTGAGCATGGGATTCGGATATAAGCTCGGCATCGACCTCCCCGGAGAGAAACGCGGACTGATACCTAATGCCGAATTTTATGACAAGGCATACCGAGGATCGTGGAACGGACTCACTGTCATCAGTATCTCCATCGGACAGGGAGAGGTGAACGCCACTCCGCTGCAGATAGCCAATCTCGGTGCCACTATAGCCAACAGGGGATATTTCTATGTGCCCCATGTGGTGAGGAAGGTGCAGGGCGAACCGCTCGACACTACTTATACACAACGCCACTATACCAAGGCCACAAAAAAAGCATACGACTACGTGGTGCAGGGAATGAGGGCCTCGGTGCTTGGAGGAACGTGTCGTGCATTAGGCAAATACGACTTCATGGCTTGCGGAAAGACCGGTACGGCACAGAACCGTGGTCACGACCACTCGGTGTTTATGGGATTTGCACCGATGGACAATCCCAAGATAGCCGTAGCGGTGTATGTAGAGAACGGAGGATGGGGAGCCGACTACGGAGTGCCCCTTGGTGGACTGATAATGGAACAGTATATTCACGGAAAGCTGTCGGAGGAGTCGATGAAGAAGGCCGACGAATTCCAGCATAGACATATTTCTTATGGTACGACAATCAGATAAGCAACCGAGCGTGCTGCGTTCACTCGACTGGTGGACAGTAGCTATTTACGTCGCCCTTTTGGTATTTGGCTGGATCAGTGTCTGCGGTGCCAGTTATTCGTATGGCGACACCGACATATTCAGTCTCGGCACCCGTTCGGGTATGCAGATAGTTTGGATAGGCACTTCGCTGTGCTTGGGGTTTGTGCTGCTTATGCTCGACGACCGTTTTTACGACATGTTCGCCTATATACTCTATGGCGCGCTTTTGTTGTTGTTATTTATCACTATATTCAATCCCCACCAGATAAAAGGCTCGCGTTCGTGGCTTGTGTTGGGTCCCCTTCGACTGCAACCTGCTGAGTTTGCAAAGTTTGCAACGGCCTTGGCGCTTGCCAAGGTGATGAGCGTGTATGGATTCACGATACACCGAATGAGGGATTTTGCCACCGCGTTAGGCGTGGTGATGGTGCCAATGCTCTTCATCGTGCTCCAGAGGGAGACCGGTTCGGCACTCGTCTATCTGTCGTTCTTCCTGATGTTCTATCGTGAGGGAATGCCAGGCAGTGTGCTTTTCACCGGTGTGGCAATGGTGATATACTTTGTTGTGGGCATAAGATACGAGGAAACCATGCTTTTCGACACACCTACATCGGTGGGCAAGTTTGTTGTGCTGTTGTTGGTGCAGATATTCACTGCGGGCATGGTGTATGTCTATTGCAAGGCGAGGCGCGAGGCATGGTCAATCCTTGGTTATGGACTTGGCATCACGCTACTTGCCCTGCTCTTTTCTGAGTATGTCATCCCCTTTGATGTCGTGTGGGTGCAGGTGATATTGACTGTGGCATTGGCTTTGTGGCTATTGTGGAACGGACTTGGTTCGCGACTGAAAAACTATTATTTCATCCTCCTTTTCACATTAGGCTCAGTGGCGTTCTTCTATTCAGCCGACTATGTGCTCAACAATGTTATGGAGCCGCACCAGCGGGTGAGAATCAACGTGTTGCTCGGACTTGACGAGGACTTGGCTGGAGCCGGATATAATGTCCACCAGAGCGAGATAGCCATTGGCTCGGGAGGCCTGGAAGGCAAGGGTTTCCTCAACGGAACCCAGACGAAACTGAAATTCGTGCCTGAGCAGGACACCGACTTTATCTTCTGCACCGTGGGAGAAGAGGAGGGTTTTGTCGGTTCGTCGATGGTGTTGTTGCTCTTCCTTGCGCTCATATTAAGGCTTATTCATCTTGCCGAACGACAGCCTATGCGTTTTGGCAGGGTGTATGGATATTCGGTGGTGTCGATATTCCTTTTCCATGTTTTCATCAATGTGGGAATGGTGTTGGGCTTGACCCCTGTAATTGGTATTCCCCTCCCGTTTTTCAGCTATGGCGGTTCGTCGCTATGGGGTTTCACCTTCCTCCTCTTCATTTTCCTGCGCATAGATGCCAGCAGGGAAATGTCGCGGCGGTAATCTATTTTGTTGAACACAGAGTCACGGAGTAACAGAGTTTTTTAATTTCTCTGTAGCTTCATAAAACTTAATAAATATATCTCTGTACCTCTGTGTCTCTGTGTTTACAATTTTATCCTGATCCCGATGTCATTGATGCCGTGGAGAATTTCGCGCTTCATGTTATGACGTATGCGCACTTCCACGGAATCCCCTTTCTCCAAGGATATGTCGTTGAAGTGATTGTCATAATGGAAGAGACTGACACCGCTGCCCTTAATGCTGCCGTCGGAGTCGAAGAGGCTGCACATTATCGTGTCGCTCACAGTGCGCACTTCCATCGTCCTGTCCTTGGGAATGATGGTTTGGTCAACGATGATGCATATGGATGTGAAGGGATAGGTGTCGCTGATGCGCAATCCCAATTCCTCGGAGTAAGTGCCTGACTTCTGGAATACGGGCATACGGTAGATGAGGGTGTCGTTTTTCTCCCATCCCGTAAGCGGCGTGTGTTCATAGTGGTCATAAACGGTTTTACGGTTGCACGACACTGACAACAATGTCGCGACAACCGTAAGTAAAATATAAATGACTCTATTCTTTTGCATCTTGTTGTGGCTTTCTCTGTTTCTTTGGACGTGGAGGTCTCTGCTGACGAGGCTGTTGATCCTGTTGCTGAGGAGTCTTCTTCTGCGGAGCTTCCTGCTTCTGCGGAGTCTGCTGGTTTTGAGTCTGCTGACCGCCCTCGGCTTTCTGCTTGTTGGCGTTGTTTTTCTTCTTTTTCTTCTTCTTTGCCTTGTCGAAACGCGAGATGTCTCCACCCGCAAGCAGGTCGGTATGTTGCTTCTTCGTTTCACGTCCCTCGCCGTCCTTCTGCAGAGACATGGGTTTCTCGCCTCGTCGGTTCATCTCGATGATTTCCTTAGCCCTTTCGGCTGTAATCACCTCAAGGTTTGAGGCTATGTTCTTGTCGGTGGAGTAGGTGACAAGACCTGCAAGTATGTCGCTCTTGAAGAGATGGAAGTCGCCGTCTTGAGTCTGAAGCACCACCTCGCGGCTTGGCATCCTGCGCCCTGCCTCCACATAGTTGTCCACCTCATAGTTGAGGCAGCATTTCAGTTTGGCGCACATGCCCGCGAGTTTCTGCGGATTGAGCGAGATGTCCTGGAATCGGGCGGCATTCGTACTCACACTGACGAAGTTCTTCATCCATGTGGCACAGCACAATTCGCGTCCGCAAGGGCCGGTACCTCCGATGCGTCCAGCCTCCTGACGCGCACCGATCTGCTTCATCTCAATCCTCACGTGGAAGGTGTCGGCGAGCACCTTGATGAGCTGTCGGAAATCTACACGCTCGTCGGCAATATAATAGAATATCGCCTTGTTGCAGTCGCCTTGGTATTCCACGTCACCGATTTTCATCTGCAGTCCAAGGTCTTTGGCTATCTGTCGGCTCTGAATCATGGTGCCGTGCTCTCGTCCCTTGGCCTCATGGTATTTGTCCATGTCGGTTGGGCGTGCTATACGATAGATGCGCTTGATGTCATCAGCCGACTTAAGGTTGGCTTTCTTTATCTGTAACTTCACTAACCGTCCGGTGAGTGTCACCACACCGATGTCGTGTCCGGGGTTGGCCTCCACAGCCACGATGTCGCCTTTCTTCAGGTCTAACTTGTTGACATTGTGAAAGTAGCCCTTGCGTGTATGCTTGAACTGCACCTCCACGAGGTCAGTCGTTTCGTCATTGCCTGGCACGTCAGCAAGCCAGTCATAAGTGTTCAGCTGCTTGTCCTGTCTGCCTATTGCCCTTCGGCAAAGCCCTCTGTCAGTAGAGCAGCATATCTTGTAATCCTTGTTATTTATGTCCATATATATATCAATTTACAATTTATAATTCATAATTTATAATTTTGCGCAGCCATTCTTCACTTAAAACATTCTTCATTCTTCATTCTTCACTCTTCATTTATTAATAAGCAGCACGATCATCTGCAGCGCCATGTCGAAGAACACTATCTTGCCATTGGCATTTTGGGAAATGTCCCTGATTGCCTTGTTGGCGAGTTCAGTGATTTGCAGAATGTTGTTTTCGTTCACGAATCTTGCGAAGTTGGCGGTGAAGGCCTCCTCCTGCGATGTCATGTATGAGAGTTCGGGCTGCTGGAAGTTGTACATGAAGCTCTCTCGTATCAGTCGCAGGAAATACGTCAGAAAGCGTTTTTGCTTTTCCCTTCCGTATGAGTTGATGTTCTCGCTCCAGTGTTTCAGTTCGCGCACGTTGCGCTGGTAGGCTAATCTCATGAGCGACTGGAAGTCAGCAAGAAATTCCTTGTTCTCACCGTCTGCTGAGAGTTCGCTCACAGCCGTGAGCCAGTCGCCGTTGGCGAGTCGCGCCACTCTCATTGCATCGTCTTCGGATATTCCGTACTTGCCAACGAGTGCCTTTTGTATGCTTTCGTTGTCGGTCTTCTTTACGTCTATGCGCTGCACTCGGCTGCGTATGGTTTCAAGCAAGTTGTCGGGGTTCTCGCTCACCATGATGAAAATGGTTTGCGAGGGTGGTTCCTCTATGAGTTTGAGAATCTTGTTGGCGCACTCGATGTTCATTCTCTCCGGTAGCCAAATCACCGACACCTTGTATCCGCCCTGACTGGATTTGAGACTGAGCTTTCGGTTGAGTTCGTCGCTTTCTCCCGCGGTGATGATGGCCTGTTGGTTTTCAGCACCTATCTCCGTCATCCATTGCTCTATGTTGAAGTAAGGTGAGCGCGAGATCATGTTGCGCCATTCTTCGGCGAAGTCCTCGCTCACGGGCTTATGCTCCGAACCCATGTTAGGAGTCTTGATTGTTGGGTAGGAGAAGAGAAGGTCGGGATGTCCCCATTTCTCGAGCATCTTGCATTGCCTGCATTCCCCGCAAGCCTCGTCATGCCCTTCGCGGTTTTGGCATATCAGATAAGAGGCGAAAGCCAAGGCAAGGGCCATCTTGCCGCAGCCTTGCGGGCCGCAGAGCATTATGGCATGTGGCAATCTGTCTTCCCTGACCATCGTAATCAGCCTCTGCCACACCTCTTCCTGTCCTATAACTTCTTTCCTCTTCATTCTTCGCTCTTCATTTTCAAAGCAGTTTCTTCGCCACTTCCGCCACGGCATCCACTGCCGACACGGTGTAGAAATGTATGTCGTTGACACCGTGGGCATACAGTTCCTTGCACTGTTGCGTAGCCCATTCTATGCCGAGTTGCTTTGCCTCCTCGTCCGTCTTGCATTTTACGGCTTCGAGAGCTAACTCCTGCGGGATGTCGCAGTGGAATGTCTTGGGAACGACGGTGAGCTGGCTCAGCTTGGCAAACGGTTTGATGCCGGGGATGATAGGTATGGTGATACCCATAGCGCGGGCTTTCTCCACGAACTCGAAGTATTTCTTGTTGTCGTAGAAGAGCTGGGTGACAGCATAGTCGGCACCCAAGTCCTGTTTCTCTTTCAGATACATCATGTCCATTTCGAGATTTGGGGCCTCGTCGTGCTTTTCGGGATAGCAAGCCACACCGAAGTCGAATTTCTCACCGGGGCATTTGATGGGAGTGCCGTCGGCGAAGAATCCCTCGTTGAACCTGTTCACCTGGCGAATCAGGTCGGTGGTGTGCTCGTGTCCTCCGGGAGTGGGGATAAAGCGGCTGTCCTCCTTTGCTTTGTCGCCACGTAGGAGCAGAAGGTTGGATATGCCCAAGAACTGCAGGTCGAGCAGTTCATATTCGATGTCCTCCACAGTGGCGCCGCTGCATATCACGTGCGGTTGCACGGGTATGCCGTATTTGTTCTGTATAGCCGCTGCGATGGCGATGGTGCCGGGGCGGCGGCGCACCCTGTTGCGTTGCAGCAGTCCGTTGTCGAGCTGTTTATACACAAACTCGCTGTGGTGGGTTGTGATATTAATAAACAGGGGGTTGAATTCCTTCATCTTCTCGATAGTGGCGAACAGTTTGTCCGTGCCCGTTCCTTTCAGTGGGGGCAGTACCTCGAAGGAGAAATGCTTGTCTCCCTTGCTGTTGTTCAGTAGTTCTATGACTGTCATTTTGATTCCTTAATGTACATTTGGCGACAAAATTACAAAAAAAAACTCAATTCCACCGATATTTTCCCAAAAAAGTGAGGAAAAGTTTGTTTTTTTTTAAACACAGAGACACAAAGACACTGAGTTTGCTTCAAAAAACATCTCAGTGTCTTTGTGTCTCTGTGTTTATATACCACGCTAAAAGTTACTTCTCTATAGTGTAAAGCCTGAATGTCATTGGCTGGAGGACATCGTTGAGAACGGTGTTCTTGCTGCCTGCCTCACATTTCACGCTTCCCTCTACAGGGGCAATCTTGTTGGGAGCCTCGATAGAGTTCTCGTCGTCCATGCCACTGTGGTTGAGAGTGATGGTCTTTGCCGTCTTCTCACCCTTCATTCCCACGAGGTTGAGACTGACGTTCTGTGCAGTCTTGCTTGTATTGATCACCTTCACAATGACAGTGTTGGCGTTAGCGTCAAGCACGGCACTTGCGAACAGGCCGTTCTGACCCTCCTGACCGGCCACGGGCTTCTTGTTCATGGTCAGGCTGAGCACGTTGGTACCCTTGTTCTGCGCATACATCTGCTGAACATAGTAAGAGCAGGTCTTGAACATCTCGGTGTTGTCAAACCATACGAGGTCGGGACGCCACTGCCATCCGTCAACATGTGCGAGGAGAGGAGCGTAGGCGGTCATATATACCACGTCGGCATTGCGTTCAAGGTCGGTCATGAAGGCTGCCTCGTAGAGCGATGTCTCGTAGTGGTTCCATTTCTTTCCCTTTCCGTGGCAGGCATATTCGCCGGCAAACACTTTCGGACCCTTGCGGTCGTAGCTCTCGTAGCG